>NZ_QOCZ01000001.1 GCF_018207095.1 Nocardiopsis sp. MG754419
GCCATGAACGAGACGACGCCGCACCCGCCCGACCCCACCCCCGGGCCCGGCCTGGACGAGCGCACCTTCGTTCTCGGCGCGCAGATGCGCGCCACCATCCTGACCTCGGGGGAGGAGTCGGGCGGGCGCTTCGACGTCACCGACTCCACACGGACCCCGGGCGCGCGCACGCCCCTGCACCTGCACACAAGCTACGAGGAACGCGTCTACGTGCTGGAGGGCACGTTGACCGTCTGGCTGGGAGACGTGGTCAGGCACGTGGGGCCGGGCGACTACGTCACGATCCCCACCCACGTGCCGCACACCATCGAGGCCGGTCAGGGAGGCGTGCGCGCCCTCAACATCAGCTCCCCGCCCGGGTTCGCCGAACTCGTCGCCCGTGTGGGGATCCCGGAGGAGCAGGCCACGGAGCACACCGACCTCGACCTCGACCTGCTCGCGCGGGTGGCCGCGGAACTCGGTGACGTCGTCCTCGGTCCCCCCGGTACGGTCCCCGCCGATCTCGACGCGGATGCCGCGGCCCGGTCGTAGGTCGCCCACGCGCGGCGCCCGGGGCGGGTGCCACCGCCCAAGCCGGGACCGGGGGACTACTCGGGAGTGCGGGAGGCCGTCCGCGGGTCCGGCGCGCCGAGCATGGCGACGGCCTGGTCGCCGAGCCACCGTTCGGCCTCGTCGTAGGTCCATCCGCACTCGTCGATGAGCGTGCGCCAAGCCGACAGCCCGAAGCAGAACCACAGGCGGTCCGTCACGCCGTCGACGTCGAGGTGCGGGGCGACGCCCCCGATGTCGACCAGGTGCTCGGCGGCGCCGCGCAGAGCGCCTCGGTACTCCTGGAGCACGCGCTCCCAGGTCTGTTGCGCCGCGTCGTCGGCGTTCCGCGTGGAGTGCAGCAGATCGATCGTGGTCTCGAACCGCTCGGTGTTCTCGCGGGTGCTGCGCGCCAACAGCCCGACCGCGGTCGCCAGGTCCGTCGTCCGACCCACTTCCGCGACGGTCTCCGAGGCCCGCGAACCGGCGACATCGGAGGTGATGAGTGTGTGCAGGACCTCGGACTTACCGCCGACGCTCACGTACACCGTCTTCACGGCGGTGCCGGCCGCGCGGGCGATGTCGGACACGGTCACCCTGCTGTACCCCTGGGCGATGAACAACTCACGCGCGGCGCGCAGGATGTCCTGCTGGGTCCTGTTCGCCTCCCGTTCGCGTCGGGGGGAGTTGTACTTCCGGGTCGATCCTGACATGCGTCAACGATAGCGGAGATTCACCCTGTGGATATTCGTTATACCTGCTGTGATGTGGATGTGTCCGTGGCCGCCGTGTCCACGGCGTCCGGCGCGCGGGTTCCAAGACCGTGGTGACTCGGACGGGGTCCCCGGCGGCCTCGGTGGGTCTCGTCGGACACCTCCACGCGGAGTGGGCCCACGGCGCGGACGGGGTCGCGGGGCCGCACCGCGCACGGGCCGACCCGACCCGGAATCACCACCCCACAGGGGCTCCGGCCAGGGGAGGGGTACAGTGCATCCCATGAGAAGCGACCTCGCCGGTCAGCGCCTGGGCACCCTCGCCGTGCTCGTGGCGCTGCTCGTGGTGATGTCGTTGGCCTGTTCCCTCCCCGTCGCCCGGATGAGCGCGTCGGCCGCGACCGCTCCGGTTCCGACCGGTACCGCGGAGCGGTCCGTCGAGGTCGAGGACACCTCCGGCGCCGAGGAACGGTCTCACGTGTGCGGCGTTCCCGAGAGCCCGCCGTCCCTGGCCTCGAACCCGCTCCTCGACCCGCTCACGCTCCTTCCCGTGCTCGATCTGTTCGAGCCCGCCCCGGACGTCGACGCACCCCCTCCCGCGCAGGAGGACGTTCCCCCGCCTCACGGAGAAGGCCTGCTGACCCTTCTCTGTGTGCAACGGGTCTAGATCACGACCTCGGCGTCGCTCCGTCGCCGAGCCTCCCTCTCCGCGCGGCGCCCCACGCCGGTGGCGCGCGCACGATCGTGATCACCTCATCCCGGCGCGCCCCACGCGCGCCGGTCGAAGAAGGAACCCGTGAACAAGAACCTGACCATCAGTCTGTCCCTCCTGGCCGCCGTGGCGCTCGTCATCACGCTCGCGGCCTTCCTCGCCACGGGGAACGACTCGACGCCCGGCACCGAGAACGCCGCCGGGCCGCGCGCCGTGGCACCGGACGAGATGCCCACCGTGGACCCCGAACTCCTCGTGCGCGAGGACAGCCGCCACCTCGACGAGGTCGACGGCGCCCGGGTGACCGTCGTGGAGTTCCTCGACTTCGAATGCGAGGCCTGTTACGCCCAGTACCCGGTCATGGAGCGGGTCCGGCAGGAGTACGACGGGCGGATCGACTTCGTGATCCGCTACTTCCCCCTGCCCGGTCACGCCAACGCGGTCCCCGCGGCCGCCGCGGTCGAGGCCGCCGCCCAGCAGGGCGAACTGGAACAGATGTACGCGCGCATGTTCGCGACCCAGCCCGAATGGGGCGAGTCCCAGGAGTCCCAGGTCGCGGTGTTCGAGGGATTCGCGCGGGACCTGGGGCTGGACATGGACGAGTTCACCGAGACCATGAACTCCCCCGAGACCGCCGAGCGGGTGCAGGCCGACTTCGACGACGGTGTGGAGGCGGGTGTGCAGGGCACACCGACGATCTACGTCAACGGCGCGCGGACGTCGAGCATGCCCACCTTCGAGGAGCTCTCCTCGATGATCGACGTCGAGCTGGCCGAATGAGCGGCCCGGCGACCGCCGAACGGTCCCCGGTGCGGTCGGACGGCCCCGAGCCCGGAGCGCGGGTCGTCGCGGCGGTCCTTCCCTGGCTCCTGACCCTGTGCGGGGCCGTCGGTCTGACCGCGGCCACCGCTCTGCTCGTCGAGAAGATCCGTGTCCTGGCCGACCCCGACCACGTTCCGGCGTGCAGTATCGACCCGGTCCTGTCCTGCGGCACGGTCATGACCACCCCGCAGGCCGAGGTGTTCGGCTTTCCCAACCCGATCCTGGGCGTCATCGGGTTCACGATCGTCACCACGGTGGGGGTGGCGCTCATCGCGGGCGGCCGGTTCCCCCGGTGGTTCTGGCTGGGGCTCCAGGCGGGAACGCTGTTCGGGGCCGTGTTCGTGCACTGGCTGATCTTCCAGAGCCTGTACCGCATCGGCGCGCTCTGTCCCTACTGCATGGTCGTCTGGGCGGTCACCGTGCCGATCTTCTGGTACGTCACGCTGTACAACCTGCGCGCGGGACACGCGTCGCCCGCGCCCGCGCCCGTGTCCGTGCGGGCGGTCGTGGACGTCCTCACGCGGTACCACAGCACCGTGCTCGGTGTCTGGGCCGCCGTCCTGGTCGGCCTCATCGCGCACGCCTTCTGGTCCTACTGGTCCCTGCTGCTGTGAGCCGCCCCTCGGTGCGTCCCTGAAGGACCGGTCCCCTCGTCTCCGGCGATCGGACGGCAAGGGCGCCCCGCGTGGGTGACGGGGCCCGATCCATCACGGCCCGGACCGATCGGTGCTCCGACCGTCGCTCGCACGTCCGACGGTCGGGACGCCGACGGGGACCGGTGGCCGCCGCCGTTCCGCGCCGGCGGTCCGGTGGAGGGGCGGCCGGGGTGCGGGCACGTTCCCCGCACGCCACGGTGCGGCGCCGCCGCCGTGCGCGGAAGGACCGCCGGGCGGCGTCTCGTGTGTGACGCGGCCCGCATCGCGCGCCGTGGGGGTGACTGTGCCCCGACGGCATGGTGTTCGATGGTCGTGTCCGGGACACGGCAGGGGATCGACGGGCGCGGAGGAATCATGGACAGTCGTGGTCGACCGTCGGGGTCGAAGGACGTTGATCCCTGGGGGGAGTGGGACCTGTGCGGTGGTGAGGAGGAGTCCGACGGTGCCGATGGCGCGCGACTGCGCCCGATCCGGCGCCGCGACGTCCTGCACCGTGTCCTCTACTCCATCGAACACCGTGGTCCTCAGGGGGAACGGGTCGAGTACACCGTCGAGTTCGACGCCACCCGTGAGGACGGGAAGGCCGAGCTGTACGCCGACGGTCGACGGCGGGCCACGGCCGAACCACCGGCCGCCTTCCCCGTCCCCGGCGGGACGATCGAGTTCGACGTGTCCCTGTACGGGGTCCGCCGCGTGCACCTGGTCCTCGACGACGGTGAGGAACGACGGCTCACCCCGGTGCGGGGCACGATCGAGGACCTGCGCGGCCGGTTGCACCGACGGCATCCGGGGGTGAGTCGGACCATCGCGGTGTCGGCGATCGTCGTCCTGCTGGTCAACCTCGTCCTGGCCGTTCCCCAGGGGTGGGAGACGCTGACCGAGGTGCCCGGGATCGCCGCGATCTTCGGCACCTTCGACGCGCCGATCCACCTGCCGGCATGGCTCAACACCGCACTGCTCCTCGCCGGGGTCGTCGCGGTGGTGGAGCGGGTCCTGACCTTGCGGAGCAACCGCGTCATCGACGCCGAGACGCTCTGGACCGGGCTCTGACCACGACCGGTCGACCACGTGAGCGGCCCTCCGACGGGGGCGGGCCGGCGCGTGGGCCGTGCACGGAAGGGTTCGGTGCCGGAGGCGGGATCCGTCGTCGGGGGAACGGTTCTCCGAGCACCGCGACCCGTCGGTCGTCGGACCCTCCGGGGGTGCCGCTCGGGCCACGTTCGGAGACGGCCCGTGGGGTGTCCTCGGCGCGTCGGCCGCCCCGGAACCCTCCGGGGCGGCCGACGCGGGCCGGTGCACGCGTCCGTGGGGACGGGCCCGGCGCACCGATCACTCGGGTCCGTTCACCCGCCAGGTGCGCAGACGACCGCACATGCCGAAACGGCGCGGCCCGGGGTGCGGTTCGGGGCGCACCACGGCGGCCTCGCCCATGATCCCGCGCTCGCCCCGGCCCAGGGAGGCGAGCTGGTCCCTGGTGCGCGCGGTCTCGCGCTCCACGCCCTGCTCCCAGATCTCCCGCCACCGCGCCACATGGGGCTCCACCAGGCGCACCGCCAGACGGTGGAACTCCTCCAGGGCCGCGGGCCCCCGGGCGTCGATGGCCGACACGAGTTCGGCGTACCCGCGCAGCGCCAGGTCACGGCGGGTCCGTGCGGCCCCGGCCAGGCCCTCCTCGGACGCCTCCTGAGGCAGGCGCACCGCCGCGGCGTAGGCCTCGGGGTCCGCCAGGATCTCCCGGGGGAAGGTCAGCACGGCGTCCCCGGCCTCCGGCAACCCGGAGTTCTGCATCACCACGACCAGTTCCAACCGGTCGACGTTGACCAGGCGGTGCACCGTGCCGGGACCGAACCACAGCAGGGAACCGGCCGTGAGGGGGGCCACGGACACCCCGGCCTCGGCGATGGTGTGGACCTCGCCCTCGCCGGAGGTCACCACGTAGGCCTCGGTGGAGGCGGTGTGCACGTGCGGTGTGCCTCCGTGCACACCGTCCGGGGTCGGCCAGTCGTAGACGCGCAGGTGGCTGACGGCGGTCACGCCCGGGAAGCGCGGGGCGCTCATGGTGTGAACTCCTTCGCGAGGTCGCCCGCGTCCTCGGCGTCCAAGAGACGGTCGACGAACACCAGACGGTGGGCGAGTTCCAGGCTCCGGTCGGGCGGGAGCGTCATCTCCTCGGCGAAGGTGGGGGAGGGGCTGAACACCGGGAAGGGTTCGGAACGCACGAACCATCGGATCGGGACCGGGCCGCTCGTGGTTCCGGCGTGGGCGATGATGGTCGCGCCGCCGTCGTGTTCGTCGTGTCGCCCCCCGAAGGCGATCCAGTCGGCCTCGGTCCCCATGATGTCCGCCCCGCTCCGTCCGGTCGCGCTGACCACCGGGCCCCCGGTCCAGGCGCGCGGGCCGCGCCAGAAGAACCCGGTGTACCCGGCGTTCGGACGCCCGTGGGTGGTCGGGCTACCGAGCTCCAGGTCGGAGCCGCGCACGTTGGTCAGGGTCGTGGAGAAGTCGAGCGCCCACAGCCCCCGGGCGTGGTCCACCGAGTGGAAGCGGTGGGTGCGGGCCTCCGTCAACCACCGTTCCCCGGTCGAGCCGACCCAGGTCAGGGACTCCGTGACCGTCACCTCGCCGTCCTTTCCGGTGAGGGCGTCGAACCGGTCGTGACGGATCGTGCCCACGTTGTCCAACCACTGGTAGTCCCGTCCCTCGACGAAGGTCGGTCCGCCCCAGAAGTTCTGCCCCGAGACATGGGACCAGGTCATCTGCAGACCCTTGTGCCAGCGGTGGTCCCACGGGCGGTACCCGGTCAGCGGGGCGCCGGTCAGGGTGCGCAGGGGGTGGAGGTAGGGCTTGGGCGCCTCGACGGCGGGGGCGTCGGACCGCAGCACGTAGCGGGCGATCTCGACGTCGCCCACCAGCACGGTGAGAGCGTCCGGACCTTCGACGAACCGTGGGGTCTCAGACATGGGCGGTCTCCTCCTGGTGGGACAGTACGGCGGTGGCCGCGGCCGGGTCGGGTCCGTACATCGCGTGGTGGAAGGGGTCGTCCTCGGTCAGCTCCGACCGGCGGACGGTGGCGCCGGTGAGCGCCGACCGGTACATCCCGGCCACGAGTTCGAGGGCTCTGCGGCCGTCCCGGCCACTGGCCGCCGGTCGCTCGCCGCGGTCCATCGCGTCCAGCAGCTCCTTGAGCTGGGCGCCGTGCGAACTCGGTTCGTCGGCCCGGGGCGGCCAGTGGGCGGCGTCGAACGTCCGGTCGGTGTGCTCGGCCGGTGTCCACCGCCAGTTCGCGTTGGCGTGGCCGTACAGGTGCTCCAACTCGACGGTGGCGTGCTCGAAGTCGAAGCGCAGGTAGCTGGTCTCGCGCGGGGAGAGCAGGCTGTTGACCACCGACACGGTCGCCCCCGACTCCAGACGCACGATCGCCATCGACACGTCCTCGGTCTCGGTGGCGCGCGCGGTGGTGCTCATCACCGCGGTCACCTCGGACCAGTCGCCGAGCAACGAGAACATGAGGTCCATCTGGTGGATGCCGTGGCCCATGCTCGGGCCACCGCCCTCGGTCTCCCAGCGCGCACGCCAGGGCACCTCGAAGTAGGCCTCGTCCCGGTACCACAGGGTGTGGCACACGCCCACGAGGGGACGTCCCAGTGCCCGGCGGTCCAGGAGCGAGCGCAGGTGCGTGGCGCCCGACCCGAACCGGTGCTGGAACACGTAGGAGGCGTAGGGGCCCCGTTCGCCCTCGTGGGCGCCGATCCGGTCGTACTCCGCCAGTGACAGCACGGGGGGTTTCTCGCACCACACCCAGGCGCCGGCCTCCAGGCCCGCGATCACGGTGTCCCGGTGCGCGGCCGGAGGGGTGCACACGATGACCAGGTCGGGGGACTCGGCGGCGAGCATGGCGTCCACGTCGGTGTAACGGCCGGGGACGTTCCACTCGTCCGCGGTCCGTTCCACCGCGGCGGCGTCGAGGTCGACCAGCGCGACCACGGAGGTCCGTGCGCCCTGGTCGGCCAGTGCGGGCAGGTGTCGGCCCCGGGCGATGCCGCCGCAACCGACGACGGCGACGCGACGGGTGGGTGACGAAGGGGGTGACGTCAGGGGAGTGGCCAAAAGGGGCTCCTCGTCGGCGACCAAAAAGTGAACGTTCACTATTTCTGTCACATCACGGTAGTGATCCTTCTCGAAGAGTGTCAACACCCGGGGCTCCGGATCGGGCCCGAGAGTGGTGGGGTGGTGACCGCGGGTCCGATCCGCGCGATCGCCGGGCGCGTACCCGCCCGCCCCCCGTACCGGGCGACCTGGTCGGATCGGGCCCGGTCGGACGCCCGTCCGCCGCCACCGAAGCGGTGGTCCGAGCGGCCTACGGCGTGACCGGTCCCTCCGCGAAGATCGGTCGATCGGTACCCTCCACTCACACGCTCACACGAACACGAGGACGACGTATGCGGGAGTCGGTGCGGGATCGTCGCCGTCGGATACTGGTCATGGTGCAGGCCCGGGGGCGGATCAGGGTGCGGGACCTCGCCGCCGAACTCCAGGTGTCGATGGTGACGGTCCGCCGTGACATCGAGGAACTGGTGCGGCGTGGCGACCTCCGGCGCGGGCACGGGGTCGTGAGCTCCCTCGACCCCGTGGAGGGCCGCTCCGTGCCGGTGACCGGCAACGACCGCGCCATCGCGCTGGTCATGCCGGAGAGGCACCCCTACCTCAACGAGGTGGTCCACGGTGCGCGCACCGCCCTGGAGGCCGCCGGGACACGGGTGGTCCTGCACATCACCCCCTACGGAATGGGGGCCGAACGGCCGATCGTCGAGCGGGTGCCCGGGCAGGACGTGCGAGGGCTGTTGATCTCGCCGCGGTGGCGGAGCGGGGCCCGTGAGCGCGAGGACTACGCGTGGCTCTCCGGTCTGGACGTGCCGACGGTGCTCGTGGAACGGCGACCGGACCGGGGCGGCGCCCTGCACGGTGTCGACTCGGTCTGCACCGACCACTGGTACGGCGTGCACCTGGCCCTGGAGCACCTGGTCGCACTGGGGCACCGGCGCATCCTGCTCGCGGTGCGCGCGGACAGTCCCACGGCCCGGGCGGTGCGCGCCGCGTTCACCGAGATCGCCTCGGCGCACCCCGCCATCGAGGCGACGGGGACCGTGCTCAGCGCCCCCGGCGCGGACCCCGACGGCGGGACCGTGGAGGCCCCCGACTTCGACGACCCCACCTGGCCGGCGAAGGCGTTGCGCGGACCGGGTGCGACGGCGGCGTTGGTGCACGGCGACGTGGAGGCGCTCATGATGGTCCAGCAGCTCGCCCAGGCGGGGGTCCGGGTGCCGCAGGACTGTTCGGTCATCGCCTACGACGACGTGGTGGCGGCCATGGGATCCACCCCGCTGACCGCCGTGGCTCCCCCCAAGACGGAGATCGGTCGGGTCGCGGCGGAGCTGATCGGTGAACGCCTGGACGCGCGGGAACGCGGGGCCACCTGGTCACCGCGGCGGGTCGAGCTGCTCCCGCGCCTGGTGGTCCGCGCCTCTACGGGAAGAGTGATCGTTTGAGCGTGTGACTTTCGTGTCATGATCCATTGACCGCAAAACCGCCGTGTGTCCAGAATCACTGTGTTCCCACGTGGTCATCTGGAGGCACACGATGTCGGGTCCCCCCAGCCGTCGCACCCTGCTCGCCGCCGGACTCGCGGCCCCCCTGATCGGAGCTCTGGGCGGTTGCGGCCCCTCGGAGGGCTCCCTCTCCGCCGGAGACCGGACCCGGATCACCTTCTGGTCGGCGCTGCGGGGCAGCCAGGAGGTCGTCGCCGCGTTCAACGCGTCCCAGGACCGGATCCACGTCGACTTCGAACAGGTCCCGACCGGCACCCAGGGCGGCTACGCCAAACTCGGCAACGCGGCGCGTGCCGGCAACGCGCCGGACGTGGCCACCATCGAATACCCGCAACTGCCCGGCTTCGCCATCGACGGTGTCGCCCGTGACCTCAACGACCTGGTCACCGACGATCTGCGCGCACAGTTGCTCCCCCAGGCGCTGGAGAGGACCACGTTCGACGGGCGGCTCTACTCCGTGCCCTTGGACCTGGCCCCGATGGTCCTGCACTACCGCAAGGACGTGTTCGACCACCACGGCCTCCGCGCGCCGCGCACCTGGGCGGAGTTCGCCGATCTGGGGCGCACCATCCGGGACCGTGTCGAGGGGAGCCGGATCACCGCCTTCCCCACCGACGGCGCGAGCCAGTTCGCGGCCTTCGTCTGCCAGGCGGGCGGACAGTGGTTCGACATCCGGGACGACGCCTGGCGGGTCGCGATGACCGACGCGCCCACCCGACGGGTCGCCGAGTACTGGCAGGGGCTCATCGACGAGGGGCTGGTCCACACCACCCCCACCAACAGCCAGCAGTACAACGCCCAGGTCAGTGACGGATCGATCCTCACCCGGCTCACCGGTTCCTGGGACGCCGGAGCCCAGATGAACGCCCGCCCCGGCCAGGCCGGTCAGTGGGCCGTGGCCCCGCTCCCGCAGTGGGAGGAGGACGACGCCCTGCTGAGCGACCACGGCGGATCGACCTTCGCCGTCTCCACGGACAGCGCCCGACCCGAGGCCGCGATGGAGTTCATCGCCTGGCAGGTCGCCCACCCGGACGCCTTCCGTGCCCGCCTCTCCGCCGGGACCAGCACCCAGTTCCCGGCCGCCCCGGCCCTGGTCGATGTCGGTCGGGAGGCGCTGGACCCCGACTACTACGACGGCCAGGACCTCTACTCCCTGTTCGACGCCGAGGCCGCCAAGGTGCGCGACGACTGGGTCTGGGGGCCGCGTATGAGCTCCACCTTCCAGGTCATGCACGACAACTTCGCGCGGGTGGGACCGGGGCGCATGTCCGTCCTCGACGCGGTCGCGGCCGCGCAGGAGGGGACCATCCCCGACCTGCACGCCCTCGGCCTTAACGTCCACGCGGTACACGGCTGAACCCCCGCCCCCGGCCAGGAGAGTCCCACCCCATGTCCGACACAGCCGCACCACCCCAGGCGTCGACGGAAGGACCGGCCCCGCGCCCACTTCCACGTCGCCCGGCCCCACGTCACCGGGGGCGACGCAAGGAGGCGACCGCGTGCGCGGTCCTCATGGCCCCCTTCTTCGTCCTCCTCGTCGGCGTCTTCCTCGCTCCGGTGATCACCGCCGTCTGGCTGAGCTTCTTCACCGACGACCGCTCCGGGCTCGGGTTCGGGCCGGAGTCGACGACCTTCGTCGGCCTGCGCAGCTACGCCGCCGTGTTCGGCGACCCCACCTTCCTCGGTGCCCTCGGCGTCGTGCTCGTCTTCTGCCTCGTCTACATCCCGCTGCTCGTCCTGTTGTCCCTCACCCTGGCGCTGCTGCTCGACTCGGGCGCCGCCCGACTGCGCCCCCTGATCCAGCTGGGCCTGTTCCTGCCGCACACCGTGCCCGGGATCATCGCCGCCATCATCTGGCTGTACCTGTACACACCGGGGATCAGCCCGGTCGTCGACGTCCTCGCCGGCGCGGACGTCACCATCGACCTCCTCGGCGTGGAGACCGTCATCCCGTCGATCGTCAACATCGCCATCTGGACCAACCTCGGCTACAACATGGTCATCTTCTACACCGCGCTCAGGGCCGTGCCGCGTGAACTCGTCGAGGCGTCGGTGGTCGACGGGGCCGGCCCCGTCCGTACCGCGCTGAGCGTCAAGGCGCCGCTGATCCGCTCATCGGTCGTGATGGTCGTCCTGTTCAGCCTCATCTGGACCCTGCAACTGTTCACCGAGCCCATGCTGCTCAGCCAGTCCACGCCCGTCATCAACTCCCGTTTCACCCCCAGCATGTACATCTACGACGCCGCGTTCACCCGCAACAACTACGGGCTCGCCGCCGCGGCCTCGGTCATCCTGCTGGTCTGCACGGTGGCCCTGTCCTACGTGGTCACCCGCTGGAGCAACCGTGACGCGCGGCGAAGGGCGGCAGGATGAGCACCACCGTTCGGTCACGGCGACCCCGCTTCCTCGGGCGCACCGCCGTCAACGTCGTCCTCGGCGTGTTCGTCCTCTACACGCTGCTCCCGGTCCTGTGGCTGGTGCTCGCCGCCTCCCGCAACGCCGACGCCCTCTCGGCCAGCGACCTCTTCTCGCCGGAGAACTTCTCCCTGTGGTCCAACCTCGTCGACCTGTTCGCCATGGACGACGGCATCTACGGCCGCTGGTACCTCAACACCCTGCTCTACGCGGTCGTCGGGGCCGCCATCAGCGCCCTGATCAGCGTCGCCTGCGGCTACGCCTTCGACAAGTACCGGTTCCGGCACAAGGAGACGCTGTTCGGCCTGGTCCTGGCCGCGGTCATGGTGCCCCAGACCGTCCTGGCCCTGCCGCTGTACCTGATCGCCTCGCACCTGGGGGTCGTCAACACCTTCTGGGCGGTGTTCGTGCCGCTGTTGTTCAACCCCTTCGGCGTCTACCTCGGGCGGATCTTCAGCGAGGGGTACGTGCCCGACGAGGTCCTGGAGGCGGCCCGCATCGACGGCACCGGTGAACTCGTCATGTACGTGCGGGTGGCCTTCGGCATGCTCGGTCCCGGGGTCCTCACCGTGTTCCTGTTCCAGCTCACCGCGATCTGGAACAATTTCTTCCTGCCCATGGTGATGCTGTCCGACCAGGAGCTGTACCCCGTGGCCCTCGGCCTGTACAGCTGGAACAGCGCGGCGACGGTCTCGCCCGAGTACTACCCGGTCGTCATCACCGGCGCACTGCTCGCCGTCCTGCCACTCATCGTCGCCTTCCTTCTCCTGCAACGCTTCTGGAAGGCCGGACTCACCGCGGGAGCCGTCAAATGACCCCATGGCCGTCACCACCCGAGGACCGCGACCTCAGTCCCCACACGGGATACACCCGCGCGCACTGGGAGGCCGCCGCCGACGGCATGCTCCGGGCCGCCCTACGCTGGGCGAGCCCCCGCGGCGCCCTCCTCGACCTGCCCGGGCGTCCCTCGGCCTCCGGCGTGCGCTCCGACGGACTGGAGGGTTTCGCCCGCACCTTCCTGGCCGCCGCCTGCCGGGTCGCGGGGGACGGGGGCCACGACCCCTACTCCTGGCTCGAGCGGTACGCCGAGGGTCTGAACGCCGGCACCCTGACCCCGGGCGCCGAGGACGCCGAGTCCTGGCCGCTCATCCTCGACCACGACGTCCAGGGCCAGCCGTTGGTGGAGGCCGCCTCCGTCGCCTGGGGGCTGCGCCTGACGCGGCCCTGGCTGTGGGACCGTCTCGCGCCGGAGGTGCAGGACCGCGTCGCGCACTGGCTGGAGGACGCGCTCACGGCCCTGCCCGCCCCCAACAACTGGTACCTGTTCCCCTTCGGGGTCGCCGGGTTCCTGGAGTCCGTCGGACGGGGCGGGGAGCGGACCGCGCGCGTGCGCCGCCGCGCCCTCGACCTGCTGGAGTTCTGGTACCGGGGACAGGGCTGGTACTCCGACGGAGACGGCCGCGCCTTCGACCACTACAACGGGTGGGCCCTGCACCTGTACCCGGTCCTGGACGCCCACCTGAGCGGTGCGGACACCGTCCACGGCGAGCGCATGGCAGAGCACCTGCGCGGGTTCTCCCTGATGTTCGGGGGTGACGGCGCGCCCCTGTACCTGGGACGGTCGATGACCTACCGGTTCGCGGCGGCCTCCTCCGTGGCCCTGGGCGCCGTGACCGGACACACGCCCCTGACCGGTGGTGTTTCGCGGCGGCTGCTCAGCGGATCCCTGCGGTACTTCCGGGACCGCGGGGCCTTCGACGACCGCGGGTTGCTCGGGCTGGGATGGCACGGTCCGCACGAGGCCACCTGCCAGAGCTACTCGGGCCCGGCCTCTCCCTACTGGGCGTCCAAGGCCTTCCTGTGCCTGCTCGCCCCACCCGAGCACCCCCTGTGGACCGAGACCGAGGGGCCCGCCCCGGTCGAGGGACCCGACCGGGTGGTCTCGCTCGCCGCCCCCGGCCTCCTGGTGCAGACGACCGGCGACGACGGCATCGTGCGCGTGCACAACCACGGCAGCGACCACATCCGCTCCCCCCAGAAACGGACGGCGGAGGCACAGGACCCCCTGTACGCGCGGTCGGCCTACTCCACCCGGACCGGGCCGACGGTCGCGACCGAGGCCCCGGACAACCACTTCGCGGTCCTGCTGCGCGGCCGACGCAGCGCACGCCGCCGGATCCACCCGCTGGGCGCGGGGCACGGGGACGGCTGGGGTTGGGCGGCGTCCTGGCATCGCCCCGTCTTCCCCGGCGGCTCCGCCGTCCTTCCGGCCCTGCGCGTGGAGAGCGCGGTGGTGGCCAGGGGCGCCGACGAGCTGCGGCTGCACCGGGTGGTCGGTGCCGACGAGGGCACGGCGGTGGAGTCGACCGGGTGGGCCGTGGATCCGGAGTCGTCGCCCGAGGCGAACCTTCTCCCGGTGTACGGCTGGACCGGCCGCAAGAAGGTGTGGGCCCTGTCCGGAACCGCCTTCGCCCCGAAGGTCCGTCTGCACCGGCTCACCGGTACGGCCTCCGGCACGAGCGTGTTCCTGGCCCTGGCCCGGTTGGGCGGGAGCGCCCCCATCGAGGACGCCTCCTCGGTCGTCACCGACGTGGCGGTGGACGAGGACGGTGTCACCTTCCGCTGGGTCGCTGAGGAGCGGCCGACCCGGGTCACCTTCGCACCCTGGGACGTGGTGGCGGCAGGGGAGGGGACGCCGGCCGAGGACCGGCCATGAGAGCCCCGGCCCGGGTGGGGCGTGGCCGACGGGTTCCGACAGGGCCTCCCACACCCCCGACCTCCGATGGTCCACTGGTCATCTGAGCGGTCCGCGTCCACGCGGCCCTCGCCCCGACCCCGCCCATGAGCACGGACACCGTGCCCGGGCGGGATCGGGAACACCACCCACCGGAGCAGATTCTCGAGGAGATCCATGTCCTCCGTTCGCGCCTACACGGCCACCTCGCCGACCGCGCCGTTGACACCGGGCACGATCGAGCGCCGCGAGGTCGGTCCCCACGACGTCCTCATCGACATCGCCTACGCCGGTGTCTGCCACTCCGACATCCACACCGTGCGCGGTGACTGGGGTCGGGTGCCCTATCCGCTGACCGTCGGACACGAGATCGCCGGGGTCGTCGCCCACGTCGGCTCCGAGGTCACACGACACCGGGTCGGTGACCGGGTCGGCGTGGGATGCATGGTCGATTCCTGTCGGGAGTGCGTCAACTGCCGCGCCGGGGTCGAGCAGTACTGCCTGCGCGGCTTCACCGACACCTACAACGGCACCGATCGGGACGGATCGGTGACCCAGGGCGGTTACTCCGAACAGATCGTGGTCGATGAGCACTTCGTGCTGCGTCTGCCCGAGTCCATCCCCTTCGAGAGGGCCGCACCGCTGCTGTGCGCGGGGATCACGACCTACTCGCCGCTGCGCACCTGGAAGGCCGGACCCGGCACCCGGGTCGCCGTCGTCGGCATGGGCGGACTGGGCCACATGGCGGTCAAGATCGCCCACGCCCTCGGAGCGGAGGTGACCGTGCTGTCGCAGAGCCTCAAGAAGCGCGAGGACGGGCTGCGCTTCGGCGCCGACCACTACCACGCCACGAGCGACCCGGACACCTTCACACGGTTGGCCGGGACCTTCGACCTCATCGTCAACACCGTCAGCGCTTCCATCGACATGGACGCCTACCTGGACCTGCTGGCGCTGGACGGCACCCTCGTCAGCGTGGGCGCACCGCCCGAGCCGGTACCGGTCACGCTGTTCACCCTCTTCGAGAACCGGCGCTCCTTCGCCGGGTCCAAGATCGGTGGCATCGACCAGACCCAGGAGATGCTGGACTTCTGCGCCGAGCACGACATCGCCCCGGAGGTCGAGGTCATCGGAGCGGACCAGGTCAACGACGCCTGGGAGCGGGTGATGGCCTCGGACGTGCGGTACCGCTTCGTCATCGACGTCGCCACGCTGAGAGAGCCCGCGACGGCCTGAGGCCCGTGGCGCCCCGCCCACCGTGTGCCGGGGGCGGGGCGCACCCCCGTACGCCGAGGGGGTCCGGCAGGGCCTGCCGGAGCGTCGACCCCCGACCTAACCTGGGGACATGGACAAGAAGACCGTTCGTGGGTTCCTCATCAGCAGACGCGCGCGGGTGACACCGGAACAGGCCGGTATCCCCGCCTACGGGGACGACCGCCGGGTACCGGGGCTGCGCCGCGAAGAGGTCGCAATGCTCGCCGGGGTCAGCATCGACTACTACACCCGGCTGGAGCGCGGCAACATCGGAGGAGCCTCCGACGGTGTCCTGGAAGCGATCGCCCGGGCCCTGCGGCTGGACGAGGTCGAGCGGACGCACCTGTTCGACCTGGCGCGCGCGGCGTCCGGGCCCCGTGCCCGCGCCGTCCCGCCCCCGCCCGGTGGTGTGCGGACCTCGGTGCAGAGGATGCTCGACGCGATGGACACGCCCGCGGTCGTCCACAACGCCCGTCACGACCTCGTGGCCGCCAACCGCCTGGGAAGAGCGCTGTACGCGCCGCACTTCGACACCGACCGGCGCCCGCCCAACATGGCCCGGTTCATCTTCCTCGACCCGCGCGCCAGGGACTACTACGTCGACTGGCCCCTGGCACGGCGCACCACCGCCGCGATGATGCGACTGGAGGCCGGACGCAACCCTTTGGACGAGGAGCTCACCGCGCTGATCGGTGAACTGTCGGCGCGCAGCACCGTGTTCGCCCAGGACTGGGCCCGCCAGAACGTGCACAGCCACCGCACCGGCCGCAAGGAGTTCCGCCACCCCGACGTGGGCCTGGTCGAGGTGGACTTCGACGTGTTCGAGCCCACGGGGGACGACCGGCTGTGGATCGTGACCTACACCGTCGAGCCCGGCACCCCCTCGGCGGACGCCTTCGCCCTGCTGGGCACCCTCGCCGCCACCGAGGAGGCCCGAGAGGACACGGTCACGGACCCGGATCCCTCCTCCGACCACTGAACACGCTCCACCCGGGGTCGGGGTTCAGCGCACGACGTCGAAGACCTGCTTCTGGACCCCGTTGGAGTACACCTCGTGCTCGACCAGGGCGAGCCTGGTCAGCTCCTGGTCCGCGTCGCTGAACAGGCGCTTGCCGGCGCCCAGCAGCACCGGGAACACGAGCAGGTGGTAGCGGTCGACCAGGCCGGCCTCGGACAGGGACCGCCCCAGGGTCGCGCTGCCGTGCACGGAGATCGGCCCGCCCTCGCCGTCGCGAAGCTCGGCGACGTCGTCGACGGACCGCAGGATCGTCGCGGGCCAACGCTCGTCCTCGGTGGTGAGCGTCGTGGACAACACGTACCGCGGCATCGCGTTGTACCCGGCGAACTCCTCGGTCATCGACGGCCACACGGGCGCGAAGGCCTCGTAACTACGCCGCCCCAGGAGCAGCGCACCGGCCTCCTCCTGCTCGCGGGCCTTGATCTCGTAGGCCGCCTCGTCCATCGGGACCGTGTTCATGGTCCAGCCGGAGCTGCGGTGGCCGGCCTCTCCTCCGGGGGCCTCCATGACACCGTCGACGGACACGAACGCGGTGACGATCAGAGTGCGCATGTTCTTCTCCTCCTGGATCGGATTCCACTCTGTCGTCGATCGGGACACGGCGCATGCGACACGACCACGGCACTTTTCCTCCGGACCCGGCGCGCACGTTCCCGAAGGAAGCCGAGAGCGGGGGAGCCGGTCGGCCGGTGGGGCCCGCGCGCGCCGTCCGACCGGTGGTTTTCGTGATCGGACCGTGGCAACCGCGGTGCTCCACGGGTCGTCTGATGTCTGCGACGGGATCGGAAGGGGAGCACGTGGACGAGCGGGCGGAGGAACGTGGCGGGATCCGCCGTGGGATGACCTGGCTGGGCGTCGGGTCGATCGTCGGCTCACTGCTGTCGATCACGGTCACGGTCGTGCTCGGTTGGGGCCGGATCTACGCGGAGGCGGGCGGCTGGTGGGCCGTCGCGGCCGTCGTGTCGGTGCTCGTCCTCCTGCACCACGTGCACTGGTTCGGGGACCGCATGCCCTTGCTCCCCGGCGGTCCGGGGCCACGCCCGTACCGCCCCTGGATCCTTGCCTTCTTCCTGGTCGGGGCGGTCGTGACCGGCCTGAGCCTGCCGCTCGGCGCGGCCGAGGCGCTGGTGCCCGCGGACGGTGTCCTGCGTCCCTCACCCACGGCGGTGCTCCTGTGGTCGGCCACCTGCGCCTCGACCCTGGGGTGCGCGCTGTTGCTCCTCGGCGCACGCGCCCCCGAGCTGCGTCCCGCACGCACCTCCCTGCCACCGCTCGTCGTCGGTGCCCTGGTGGTGGTGCTGGTGGAGATCTCGGCCGTGCCCCTGCTGTTCCCCCATGAGCGGCACGTGACCTGGGACGATCCGACGGAGCCCGCCCCGCTTCCCGACCGGGTGGAGCGGACGGGATGGACCTGGGAACCACCCTCCGGTCAGGGGATGCGGAGCGTCGTCCCCGGCCCCCACGGGCCGGTCGTCCTGCTCGTCGACGGCGCGGTGGCGCTCGACGGGGCGACGGGGGAGGAGTTGTGGACCTTCCGTCGTCCCTACCCGGGCGGCGGAGACGAGGACCTCTGGGACTGGAACAACTCCTCCGACGCATGGGTCGACGGTGGAGTGCTGCACGTGGAGTACCCCGACACGGATCCCGCGCGCTTCGGCGGCGACGGCCGGTCCACCGACCCCGGGACGGCCCGGGTGACGGTCGACCTCACCACCGGCGAGCCGGTGGACGGCTCCTTCCCCTCCCGGGAGCGACGCGAGGAGGAACGCGACTCCCGCAGGACGGCCTGGCCGCGTCTGGTGGACCCGCAGGGGGAGTGCGACGACTACCCGCCGCGCCACACGAACACGAGGGACGTCGGGTTCCTGCTCTGCGACGACACGGTCGTCGTGGTCGCGGTGGATCACGACGGCGAGGAACTGTGGCGCAGGGAGTGGCCGCACGAGAGCGATGACGTTCCCGCCGTGTGGGAGGGGCGTCGGGTCGCCGACGACCCCGTGCTGCTCGTGGAACGTGGCGACGCGGTGCCGGTCGGGCTGGACCCCGAGACGGGGGAGGAACTGCTGACCTTCCCCGACGACCTGTATCCCCGGGAGTATCCGCGCTCGGACCGGCGGGTGCTGCGGGCCGACGCCGGAGGATCGGTGGTGGCCGCGCGGTCCGGGCCCGACGGCCTGCTCCTGCAGTCCTCCGACCCGGAGGGGAACGTCCTGGCCCGGGTCGAGGTCGAGGGTGTGTCCTTCGACGCGGTGGGCCACGGTGCGGCGGTGGTGCTGGGCGCCACGGTGCTCCTGCCGGTGGTGGACGGCGCCGGGGCGTGGGACCGGGAGACGGGCACACCGGCCACGGTGCTGGAGGTGCCGATGACCGAGGGGACGGTCACTCCCGTCCCTCGGGGCGACTTCGCCCTGGTCGACCTCTTCGGGACGCCCGGCGGCGTCGTGGTGGCGGAGGGCGACGAGTACGGACCCGAGACGCTCCGTGGTCTGGTGCCCTGACGGCCGCACCCTCGGGGGAAGGTCGACGCGCGCCTGCCCGGGGCCGCCCGCGACGACACGGCCCCGGGGTCGACGGCGGGCGTGGGATCAGACGCCGTCCACCTCGGCGTCGTAACGCTCCCGAGCGCGCTCGATCTCGGGCATGTGGGTCGCGGTCCAGGCGAGCAGGACCTCGATGGGAGGTCGGAAGGACTTGCCCAGAGGTGTGATCCGGTACTCGACGGCCACGGGCCGCGAACCGACGACGCGGCGCTCGACGACGCCGTTGCGTTCCAGGCGCCGCAGCGTGGCGGTGAGCGACTTCTGGGTCACCGCGGGGATCGCCCGGCGTAGTTCGTTGAAGCGGGAGGGGCGCTCACAGAGCACGTTGAGCACCGCCAGGGACCACTTGTCGAGCACCTGCTCGAGGAGCTCGCGGTGGGGCGCGGTGATGTCGAGGGGCGGGTGGTCCGCCGGGTCGGTATCCGTCATGACACCTGGTCTCGTTGAAGTTTCCTTTTGATACCAGGTACCAATGCTAGACCAGATGCCCGACCCTCGTGAGGAGACCGAGATGACCGTGACACGTTTCAGCCCCGAAGGCCTGCTGCGGCCGACCCCCTACCACCACGTCGCCGTCGGCACCGGATCGCGCCACGTGCACGTCAGCGGGCAGATCGCCCGCCACGCGGACGGCACACCGGTGGCCCCGGGGGACCTCGCCGGCCAGGTGGCGCAGGTCCTGCGCAACACGGCCGTGGGGCTGGCCGGGGCCGGCGCGACGTTCGACGACGTCCTGCGGCTGACCTTCTACGTCACGCACTGGAGCCCCGAGAGGGTCGGCGCGTTCATGGAGGGCGTGGAGGCGGTCACGGAGGAGTTGGGTCTGCCCACCCCCCTGCCGCCGTCCTCCCTCATCGGGGTGGAGTACCTCTTCGAACCCGACGTGCTGGTGGAGGTGGAGGCGACGGCCCTGCTGGACTGACCCGCGCGCGACCGGGAGTCCTCTCCGCGTGCCACCGTGCGGTGGTTCAGGCGGGGAGGGCGTCCTCGGGGAGCGTGTCGGCGCGGACCATGACGCAGTCGAACTCCAGGACGCGCTCGGTGCGCTCCTCCCGGGTGACCGGGTACATGCCGGTGACCTCGAACCCCTCGGCCTCGTAGACGGCCAGGGCCTCGGTCATGCGCGGCATGCCCTCGTAGATCCGCATCAGCGCGACCTCGGACTGCAGCCCGACGAACTCCTCGATCCGCTTGCCCGCCCCGGAGTAGGTCTCCAGGTCGAAGCCCTGGGTGTCCATCTTCAGGTAGGGCCGGGGGGCCTCGATCCCGGCGAGCGCCTCGTCCATGAGCCCCTCCAGGCGGCGCAGGACGATGGTCTGGGGGTGGGTCCGTCGGAAGCGTTTGTACCGCGTGTTGCCGTACGCGCTGGGGTCCAGCAGCGAGCTCATCGACCCCTGCACGACGTTGATCTCCGCGGTGCCGTCCTCGCGACCGAGGGCCATCTCGTGCACCCTCCAGTCGGGGTCCTCGGCGGCGACGGCGCGCAGTCTCTCGGCCATGGCGGGCACCGGCTCGAACGAGACGATCCGTCCACGGTAACCGTGTCGGCGCAGTTGGCGGCCGTACTGGCCGACGTTGGCGCCCACGTCGAAGACGCAGTCGACCCGGTAGTGCCGCAGTACGGAGGCCACGTGCCGAGCACCGAGATGGCTCTGGGCCCTCTTGTGCAGGGTGAACTCCTCCGCCTCGTCGAGCGACTCGCGGACGAGGAATTCCGCGCTCGGCCCGAGGGGCACCCGTGTCCAACCCTGGGGTGGGACGACGGGACCGGGATCGGCCTCGCCGCGGGAGACGAGCCAGGCGCGGGGCCCGGCCGGGGTGACCCGGTAGTCGCCGCGGCGCTCCACCACGGCGGCTCCCGGGCCGAGATCGTGCACGTTGACCTGACGGCGCATCAGGTCGAGTAGGCGTCGGCGTAGCGTCGGCATGGATCCCCCAGACGTCACTGTGGGTGGTGGTGTCGGACCCTACGCGTGGTCGTCGATTCTGTCGAGCGGTTCCGGAATATTCGCCTGAGGCCGCAGCTCACAGGGATACGGAGGTCATGGCCGTCGGTCGGTGTCGGGCTTCGGGCGATGATCACTTAACGTGCCCCACCTGGAATGGAGTCCCTTTCGGGTCTGCGGCCTGTATCTCCTATGTCTATTTTTCCTACTTGACATATGGGTTTTTTGAGAAACAGAATCGCGGTGCGACCCGAGGCCTCGGAACGGGGCCGCCGCGAACCGGAACGAGGTTGTCCATGGGCCCACATCCGCCACAGACGACACAGGCACCCGCCATCCGGGTGGCCCGGATCGACGATCCCCTCGCCCGCCCCCTCCTCGACGACCTGCGCCGTGAGCACACCGAGCGCGACGGTGTGGCGGAACACCGGGAGGCGGCCCCTCGCCCCGACACCGACTTCGCCCCGCCCGGCGGTTTGCTCCTGCTCCTGGTCCTGGGCGGCCGTCCGGTCGCCGGCGGCGCCTTCCGTCGCCACGACGTGCGCGCCGCCCGGATCGAACGCGTGTGGACCGCCTCCGACCACCGTCGACGCGGCTACGCCTCCCTGGTCCTGGCCGCCCTCGAACGGGCCGCCGCCCAGGCCGGATACACGAGGATCCACCTGACCACCGGGTCGCGGCAGGCCGCGGCCCGGGGGCTCTGCCTCGCCTCCGGGTACCGGCCCCGCTTCGACGACCACAAGGGCCCCGAGACGCTCGGATCCCTGACCTTCGACAAGGACCTGGGCAGGAAAGACACCGGCGCGAGAACGCACCCGGTCCCGCCCCCGGCCGAGCCTCCGCTGGAGCCGCACCCCTGCACCGGACAGTTCCGCCGGGCCCATCGATCCGGTGAGACGGCCCGGTGACGCTGTCCACCCGCACCGGACGTGCGGGCACGGTCGTGACGTCCCCCGACGGCCTGGCCGCGCCCCGGCCAGGTCCGCGCTCCACCCCTGGCCGTGGGCGGTCGACACCGCTCCGGTCCCCGGGGAGCCCCCGGCTTCAGCGTGTGCGCGAGGGCGACTGCGCGGGCGGGTCCGAGCGGCGCAGCCGCTCGAAGACCAGATCGAAGGTGAAGCCGGCGGTGAACCCCACGGGCACCACGAAGAACAGCAGCCGCCGCGCGTCCAGTGTTTCCAACAAGTCCGGAACGGTCAGCAACTGGGCGGCGACGTACGTCAGGACCGCCACCGCGCCCGCGCCCAGCCCGCGGGCGCAGGCCCGCAGCAGTGAGCGCGAGGACCCGAAGGAGTCGCGGATCAGCGCCCCGGACATCGCCGCGCACATCGGCGCGCCCAACAACAACGCCAGGGTGGCGGTGCCGATCGGACCGGGACCGGGGATGAACACGATCGCGGCCAGCGCGGCGATCAGCAGCAGGATCGCCACGACGAGCCCGCCCGACTCGGCCCAGCGACGGAGTCGGCTCGCGTGCTCCGCGCGGCGTCGGCTCTCGGCGCGGCGCTCCGACTGCGCACGCAGCACCCCCATCACCCGGCCGGCGGAGCCACCGGACCAGGACTCGCCCAGCACCCGCACGTCCTTCTCGGTGACGTGCAGTCCGGATCGGTCCTGTTCGACCCACACCTGTTGGGCGCACCCCCCGAAGGCCGCCAGGGGGACCACCGGAATGCCCTGGGCCAACGCCAGGATGCCCGCGACACGGGTGGAGCGACCACCGCCGATCAGCACCACACCGTCCGCCTCCAGCAGGGTCCGGTAGTAGGGCACCTCCCACTCCTCGCCGGTGTCGCGCACCGTGGTGATCCGTACCGAGGCTCCCACGGGCAGGTCCGGCACGTACTCCTGGTGTCGGGCCGGGTGGGCCAGAACACGACCACCCGGGGTGGGGGCCGTGGCGTACCCGCGCACCACCAGGGTCTCGGCGTAGTGGTCGCGGTCGGAGAACACCACCAGGTCGCACGAGGCCAGGGCCAGCTCCCGTCCCAGTTCGTGGCAGGCGACCCGCGCCGCGTCGACCTCGCGCAACGGGGGATCGTACGCGCGCCGCTCGTCGAGGCTGCCGATCACGGCGATCCGGGGGCGCTCATGCCGCGCGGCCGGATCGGGGGCGGGGGTGGCGCTCACGGTTCGGCGCTCCGTCCTGTGGTCGGGTCGGGGAGCAGAGCGAGCAGGGCGGTCGCCGCCGCGCGGTCCCCGGTCGTGTCGTACACCGCCCTGGAGAGCCAGGTGATCGCGGTGTCGGCGCGGTGCTGGCGGAAGAGGTGGTCCACGAGCCGGAGCATGCGCCGCCGCGCCGGTTCGGTGACGGGCCAGTGCCGGGGGTAGAGCCCCCGCGCCCCGCGCAGCCGGCCCAGACTCCGCAGGAACCCGCGCCAGGTCGTGTCCTCGCTCAGCGCCTCGATCCCGGACAGCGCCAGGGCGACGCGGACGTTGAGCGGGTCACGGTGTCCCGACCCGGTGGGCGGGGGAGTCGGCGGCCTAGCGGAGGTGTCCGTGCCCCCTGCGTCGCCGGACGTCGCGAAGGCCCCGCCGACGTCGGGATCGCCGCCGGCCCTACGGTGCACGGCGTCCCAGGCCGGGGGCGCCGACGCCGCCGCGCCCGAGGGCAGCGCCGGGAGTGGGCGTGCGGCCGCTCGGGCCACGGCCCGTCCCAGGCGGAAGCACAGGGCCTGGTACGACCGGGGGTCGGTGTGCATGGTGTCGAGCAGCCCCTCGTCGGCGTGTCCCAGCGGGCCGATCCAGTCGAGCCGTTGACGGTCACGGACCACCCGCGGCATCGGGCGGCTCAGCGGTCGCCAGACCAACGGCAGGATGGAGTGCGGTGGGTCGTCCAGGGGGCGGAAGAGGCGGACCCGTTCCTCGAAGATCCACCACTCCCGCGCGCACCAGACACTGTCGAGCTGGACGTCACTCAACAGCACGACCAGCGTGCGGGCGGTCGCGCAGTGTCGGGCCAGGTCAGCGCGCCAGTGTCCGCCGGGATCCAGGAAGGGGCCGCTCACCCCGAAAGCGTCGTCGTCGGAGTGCAGACGCACGGCCTCCTCCAGGTCGGCGTGGAAACGCAGGACGTGCCGTCGGTCGACCTTGCGGCCGCCGTAGCTGGTGAAGAAGGCGGCGGGGCGCACGGACCCGCCCACCCTGGCCTCGGTCTCGTGTTCCGTGCTCAGATCTCCGGCACCTCCAGTTCGATGTGGCCGCGTTCGCCGCCCTCCTCGCCCCGGTGCGCCCTGGTGCTGAGGTCGTAGTCGGCGTAGGCGATCTCGGCGTGCGGGTGCTCCGAACCGAACCTGTCCCTGAGCGCGGACTGCGCGCGCAGGTCCAGCGCGACCACCTCGGTGTCCCGCCCACCGGCGGCCACCAGGGCGTTGGCCAGGTTCACCGCGGCGCCCAGGGCGAGCGGGTGGTCCTCGCCCACCTGCGCGTTCTCGACCAGCCCCCGGTGGGCGCGCCGCCCCTCCCGCACGGCCCGTTCCGGGTCCTCGGATCGCCAGGCGTAGGTGGCCAGGTTGGAGCGGGCGGTGTGGGTGAAAGGGTGCGCGTCGCCGAAGACCTCCGCGTGGCCGGTGACGCACTCCTCGGCGCGCAGGAGCGCCTGCTCCCAGCGCCCTTCGGAGGCCAGGCAGGCGGCGAGTTCGAGGACCATCGCCAGACTGCGCGGGTGGCGGTCGCGGAACTCCGCCCGGTGGAGTTCGTAGGCGCCCTGGATCCGGCGCAGCGCCCGGTCCGGCTCGCCCACCAGACGTTCGGCGGCGGCCAGTTCCTTCAGGGCGTGGAGCGTGTGCGAGGAGCGCTCCCCGAGGACCCGCCCCAACATGTCCGCGGCCCGGGCCAGTTGCCGTCGGGCCAGGACGTGGTCACCGAGCCGGCGAGTGTACGTCGCCTCGGCGGAGGCGAAGATCCAGGTGTAGGCGTGCTCCTCGCCCAGAAGGTCGGCGGCGGTCCGGAACGCCTGGGCGGCCGCGGTCGCGGCACCCGCGTAGTCACCGCAGGCGGACAGGGACAGCGCCAGATTGTGCTGGGCCAGCAGCGTGTGCACGTACTCGGGGCCCCGCTCGGTCAGGTAGTCGGCGTGGATGTCCTGGTCGCACTCCAGGGCCTTGCGGAAGAGGCCCTGGGCGCGCAGGTCCGCCGACATGCCGCGTCGGGTGAGCAGGGTGAACGGGTGACGCGCGCCGAGGACCTCGGTCTGTAACTCCAGGGTGGTGCGGTTCAAGCGCCACGCCTGGAGGTGTTCGCCGTTGGCTCGGTGGACGTTGGCCAGTTGGGTGGCCAGACGGAGGCGCAGTCGGTCGCGCTCGCCGAAGCGAGCGGTCCACCGGTGCAGCAGACACGAGCCCAGCTCCAACGCGGTGTGGTATTCGCCGCGCCGATGGTGGTAACGGACCTGGTTGACCAGCCAGCGCCGGATGTCGTCGTGGTACCCGCGGTCGGCGCCCGAGGCGGTGACGTGTCGGCTCAGGTGTGCGTAGCGGCCGTCGTGACGGGGGTCCTCGGCCTCCTCGTCATGGGGTGCGTACCCCGCGAGGACGAGCCGGGTCGCCTCACGGATCCGCTCCCGTTCCTCCTCGGGCACGCGGTCGCGGACCACCTCCTGGATCGCCGGGTGGACCGAGAAGGTGCGCTGTCGCCGGTCGTGGCTCATCAACAGGACCCGGGTCAGTTGGTGGTGCACCGAGTTGAAGTTGATCTGACCGCTCCTGTATCGCGGGTCCGCGGCCCCGTACTCCTCCACGGCCTGGGGCGAACGCAGCAGGTCCTCGGGGATGTCCACGGGCGCCAGATGGGAGACCAGCCGCATCAGACGCAGGCTGGCCGGGTGGTGTTCCTCCAGGTCGTCCAGGGCCAGGGAGCTGCTGAGTCGCTCGGCGAAGGAACCGGCGCCCTGGGTGACGGAGCGCGCGCGTTCGTCCAGCAGGCCGATGTAGGCGCCGACGATCGTGTCCCAGTCGCCCTCCCGGTACGGCGAGGACAACCACTCCAGGGCCCGTTGGAGCAACGCGGGCAGGTGGCCCAGCCGGGCCGACAGGCGCAGGGCCGTGTCGACCGGGATGTCCGGCAGACGGGTGCGCAGCAGGTCCAGGGACTCCGCCTCGCTGAAGGGTCCCACCCGCAGACATCCTTCGAGGCCGTGGGTCTCCCATTCCCGGTGGTAGGAGGTGATGACGACGTGCCCATGGTCGTGGGGGACGAGCGTGTCGAGGTCGCCGGGCGGCCCCGCGTCGTCGAAGACCAGCAGCCATCGGTTCACCGGACGACCCTGTCGCAGGGTGTCCAGGACCGTGTCGAGTTCGTCGAACCGCTGCTCGGGGTAGGCGCGGGCGAGCTTGTGCTCCAGCCGCTCCAGCGACGCCTCGACCTGCTCGGGGTGGTCGGCGCCGATCCACCAGATGAGGTCGTAGTCGAAGCGGAAGCGCCGGATGTACTCCCGGACGATCTCCGATTTGCCGCTGCCGGGCATGCCCACCAACACCACCGGCGGCTTGTCGACCATGCCGTGGCCCAGACGGTCGCGGATGTGTTCGAGGTACCCCTCACGGCCGCTGAAGGAACGGCTCGCCCTGGGCGCGTTGTTGATCCGGACCGGGTCGGGAGGGCCCGCGGGATAGCGCGGCCCGTGCCCCGGACCGCGGAGCGTGTGGTCCTTGAAGGAGGGATCGAAGCGGGACAGCAACGCCTGGCGGGCGTCCTGTTCCTCACGGATCAGGAGGTTGATCCGTTCGAGGTCGGGCAGGTCCAGGGCGGGCGCCCCCTCGCCGACGGTCACCTGCAGCACCCGGGGGCGTGGGGCGGTGTCCGTGCCGCCCGCCGTCCGTTCACCGGTCCGTCGCAGGGCCTCCCGGGCGGCGGAACCCGCCAGGTGGGCGGAGGCGAGCACCATGACGATGCCGTGGTCCATGCCGGGGGAGTCCGGGGTGGTGGGGCGGTCCACCCTGACGCCGGCCCATTCGAGCTGGGCCCTGACCCAGTCGGCCCACACCCGGTCGCGGGGCGCGGCCAGCAGGGTCACCGCGGTGGTCGCGCCGTCCCGCGATCGGCTGTAGAGCCGCGCCGCCCTGCGTGACCGTTCCCGATCCAGGTGGCGTCCGCGCGGGACGGTGCCGTCGGTCAGCAGCGCGGTGAGCCGCTCGTAGGACCGGTACAGCGAGGTGGGCATCCGTGGGCGCTCCAGGAACGCGGCGAGGGTGTGGCGCTCGGCGACCACCGCCCGGTAGGGGATCTCCGCCCACTCCCAGTACGACAGCGGGTCGTCCTCCGGCACCTGGACGTAGGGGGAGAGCCGCGCGTAGGTGGCGTCCATGAGGGAGGACAACTGGGGCAGTTCCTGGTCCACCCGGGTCAGGACCGGGCGGACGCGTACGTGCGGTGCCTCGGCCCTCAGGTGCGCGGCGATGTCGACCGCCTTGGTCACGTGGGCGGTGTTCGGCGACAGACAGAGCGCCACCTGGTCGGCCAGCAGCTCCGCGCACAACCGCCCCAGCAGACCGTTGCCGGGAGCGGTGTCGACCAGGACGTGATCGTAGTCGGTCCGCAGGAGCCGGGTACGCAGAGCCCGGAGGAAGTGCCTGGCCAGGGGCATGGTGTCGAAGGTCGTGCCGAGGATCGCGTTGAGTCGGGTGCGGTGGTCGGAGTCCTCGGCCCCGGGGCCGAGATAACCGATCGCGCCTTGAGGGACGTCGGGGAGTACGGCCCAGCGGCTCAGCGGGTCGATCCGGTCGCTCAGGTCCGTTCCCCGGGTGCACACCCGCACCGGGTCCGCACCCGCCCGTCGAGAGTCCTCGATGATCCCGGTGATCATGTCCGTGAGTCCGTGGGGGCGTTCGCCGTGGAGGGCGAACAACGGGGCGAAGTAGTCCCGGAGTTCGGGGGTGCGCAGGTCGAAATCGACGAGCAGGACACTGCGCCCGGTACTGGCGATGGTCCAGGCGACGTTCGCGAGGGAGGTGGTGCAACTGCTTCCGGGCAGGGGAGCGTGGAATACGAGGATGCGTCCGGTGGAGCCGGTGCCCTCGCATTCGTGCTGGATCGGCGCGGCTTCGGGGGTTCCCTTTTCCATTGTTCGGGGGTTCCGTGCTCTGTTCGCGTCCGCGACGTGCGGTGGCCTGGGGAGTTGGTGTTCCCGATTTCACGCACGGTGAACCCCGGGTGAGTCGGCAGGAAATGTTCTCCGCGGGGCGCGCAGAAAGGTGTGGTGACGGTGGTGTTGATGTTTTGTGAGGGATGATAAAGAAAAAGGAAAGAGCCCCCGACCCGGGGTCGAGGGCTCCGTCCGTTCCGTCGCTTCAGTCCGTTCTGACCTTGATGTTCATTCGGGGCGGCCCGGGGCGATGGGGACCCGGTACTCCGACGCCCGGTCCTCCGCCATCGCCACCATACGGTCCTGCCGCTCGGCCGCGGCCGGCCGCTCCGGCTGGGGCACCTTGCGCAGTTCCCTGCGTCGACCGTGGCGACTCGCCAGGGCCACCGCCGAGGAGCGTCGCAGCCCCAGCTCGTCGCCCTCCTCCGCGAGGGCCCGACGGACTCGGGCGCGGTAGGCGTGCCGCACCACGAAGTAGACGACCATCGCGGTCACGAACACCACCAGGGTCTTGGCGATGGCGCCGAAGAGGTCGCCGAGGAGCGGCGTGTCGAAGAACCAGTGCACGCCCACCGCGATCAGGAGCAGGAGAGCGGCCCACAGCGCGCGGCGCTGGTCGGGGCGCCAGGAGGCGGCGGCCACCAGGCCGACCGCCGTGCCCGCCACCGCCGTCATGGCCCAGTGCGAGCCCAGGCCGGTGAGCACCACCCGCAGGATGAACGTCTGCACCACGGCGACGATCCCGTCCACGCCGCCCTGCATGGCGATCACGTTGAGCGAGTAGGTGAAGTCCTCGACCACCTGGAAGCCCAGACCCACCAGCGCGCCGATCACGAAGCCGTCCATGGGCCCGCGCACCACCCGGGGCGCCATGACGGCGATGAGGACGATCCCGGCGACCTTGAGGAGTTCCTCGTTGATCGGTGCGGTCAACGCCGCGCCCCAGGCGCTGCCGAAGGGCAGACCGCCGACCGTGTTCCAGACCGCGCTGAGGTTGCCGTTGGCCACGAGCGCGAGCCCCACGGCCGCGGTCATGCCCCAGATCAGGGCCAACAGCGAGAAGACCTTCGACGGTGGGGTGACCGGACGGACCCGCCTCAGCAGCCAGAACGCCAGGGCGCCGACCACGGCGATCATCAGCGCCGACAGCACCGACTGCCCGGGGAACACCAGGACCGCGCCGAGAAGGCCGTTCACCATCAGCCCGAACCCGACCACGCACAAGAGGCCGAACAGGATCGCGGAGGCCAGGCGTGGCAGGTTCTGCGAACCCCACCGCCCGGTCTGCGGAGCGGGCAAGCGCTCGGTGCCCTCATGCCCCTGCCCCGAACCGCGCGGTGACGGCACGTGGGCGTCTCGGGTGGACGGGCGTTCGGGTTCGGGTCCCGCGTGGCTCATGAACCGCCCTCCGTTCGGTCGAACCTGAGGGACTGGAGGAGTTTCTCCACATCGACCAGGTCGGACTCGCCTGCGCTACTGGTCGCCGTGGTCTCCACGGCGAACACACCATTGGGGGAGGGGAACAGGGCCGCCGTCCCCGTGGTCTGGTTGCTGTGCAGGGTCCCGGCCAGTCCCTCGGCACCCGCCTCGGAGGTGACCGGCTGCGGGTCGGTGAGGCTGGCGGAGGAGTCCCCGACCCGGACGAGGTTGCGCATGCCGTCCCAGAGTTCGGTCTCCGACACTCGCTCGGGTGGAGTGACCACGCTGAGCAGCATGACCACCGGACCCTTGCTGAACTGGTACCGCGAGCCCTCGGTGCTGGAACCCTGGTGGAGCTCCCAGCCCTCCTCGAAGGTCAGCTTCGCGTCGTACCCGGCGTCGGAGGCGACCGTCACGCTCCGACCGGCCGCCACGGGTGTGGTGTCGGGCAGGACGGCGTTCAACGCCATCCACCCGAAGACCAGGATCACGACCACGGCGGCGACGATGCCCAAGGGAATCCAACCGCTGCGTGGTCCGCCAGGCCGGGCGTGCCGTAGCCCCCCGCTCTCCTCCACCATCCTGCCCCCTCGCTGTACTTCGTGGTCCGACCAGCGAAACATCGGAGGCAGCCGGAAAAGACGAAGATTGGCCGCCTTGGCACACGTTTACGGCGATTTCACCAAATCCGGATCCGGCGCGAGGCCCGGGGCGCCGCCGCGATCGACGGAGTCGCATCTCCGCCCTTGGAGGTCTTGTCGAGTTCGTCGACCGAGCGGTGCCCCGTTCCTGGAACGCGGTTCCCTGCGCGTCGACCACCCGGGAGGCGACCTGCGTGAGAACCTGGGGTGGCGTCCCCGGGAACGGCCCGCACACCCCCTTGGCACGGCGACGCGGACATGATGGGATGCCAACGCCCGAAAGCGCACTCGAACCCGAAGGCCATGGCCAGCCGATGTCGAAGCACACCGATGCCCTGACCAGGGACCGCTCGTCCCTGGGACACCGCATCCGTTACGCCCTCCGCAACCCCGCGAAGATCGGCCCGTACGTGCGCCGATCCGCTCGTGACCTGCGCCTGCGCCTGACCCACCGCGACCACGTCTCCTACTACCGCGCGGTCATGGCCTCCGACGCCGCGCGCGACCCCCGATCGGCGGTCGGCAGCCGCAACGAGGAGCGGTGGCTCGCGCTGGGACGGATGCAGTTCGAGTACCTGGTCGACCACGGGCTTCGCCCCGAACACCGCATGCTCGACATCGGGTGCGGGAACCTCCGGGCCGGCTGGCGGTTCATCGACCACCTGGACGAGGGCGGCTACTACGGCATCGACATCTCCCCGGACATCCTCATGGCCGCGAAGAAGGTCCTGGCCGAGCGGGGGTTGCAGCGGAAGTTGCCGCACCTGACCATCACCCAGGACCTCACCTTCGACTTCCTCCCCGACCACCACTTCGACGTCGTGCACGCGCACAGCGTCTTCTCACACTCGCCGTTGGAGGTCATCGAGGAGGCCCTGGCGAACGTGAAGCGGATCCTCGCCCCCGGCGGTTTCTTCGACTTCACCTTCGACCGCACCGAGGGCACCGAGCACCACGTGCTGCGCGAGGACTTCTACTACCGCACCGAGACCCTGGTGGCCCTGGCCGAACGGCACGGACTGCGGGCGAGCTTCATGGACGACTGGGAGAAGCTCCCGCACGGCCAGTCCAAGATCCGGGTCTCCGTGCCCGAACCGGCGGAGTAGAAGGAACGTCGGCGACGGGGCGGCGGCGTCACCCACGGCGCACGGCGCTCGGCGGGGTCTCTCGCATGGCGCCCCCCGTTCCACGCGTCGTCGAACCCGTGAGGGGAACACGGAGCCTCGCCCGCCCGGTCGGCGGTGGTCCCCGAACCCCCGTGGTCGACCCCGTCCGCCCCCGCTCCTTCACCGAGTCCCTGTCACCGTCGAACACCCTGCCCCGCGCCGCCGGTGGGGGAGCACCAGGTGGACGCGTGTCGTGGTCCCGTTGCCAGCGTGACCCCGGCAAAACGGACGTCGAGGGCAAGAGGGCACAAGTGAACAGCGGGGATCAGGAGGAGCGTCGGTGGCCTCTGGAGAGCGTCGCCGTCCGGATTGGGAGTCCACCCGCGGGGGCTCCTTCGTCACCGCGCTGGACCCCGTCACCGGTGAGGTCCTGGAAGAGGAACGTGCGGACGACGAGCACGACGACGGTTGGGAACCTTTCGGCGATTCCCTGCTCACGGCCGAGATCGAATTCGAGACCGGGGTCCGGGCGGGGGAGGACACCTGGTCGCCCCGGGCCAGGGAGATCGGTACCGGAGAGGAACTCTGGAACACCCCGATGGGCGTGGGGGAGGCGGGCTGTACTCCGCGTGGCACGAGCGAGAACATCGCCTTGGTGGGGGACGTCGTCGTCGTTCCCCACTTGTGCGCGGGTCCCGAGGGGACCCGGACGATCCGCCTCTTCCGGAGTACGAGACGGTGCACGCGGCCGTGGCCCTCGACCTGACCACCGGGCGTGAACGGTGGCGTTGGGAGCGCACGGAGACGGAGGAGCCTCGCCAGGTGGGAGCGCCGCGGGTGCGTGCGGGGCGTGGTACCCCGATCGCGGGGGAGAGGCCCGTGGTGGTGGTCGGTGAGCAGCTGACCCGGGCCGGGACCTACCTGGACGCCGCTACCGGTGCGGAGGTGGCGGTCTTTCCCGACGAGGCGGTCGACGAGGACCGACGCTTCATCTCTCCCGACTTCCGGTTCCTTCGAGAGGACACCGGTGGGGTGCGGTTCTGGGAACAACTGCCGGAGGGCCGACGGGGGTCGCCCGTCTTCGCGCTGTACAGGGCCGACGCCGCCGAGGAGAGCGTCGACAGCGTGCGGGTCGAGGACGATCGGCGCAATCTCTTCTACGACGCGCGGAACACCGTGGCGCTGGCCGACTCCACGGTCCTCATGCCGCACACCGGCAGGGAGGGGGACCGTCCGGAACCGCGTGCGTTCTCCGTCCTGTCCATCCCCTGGGACGGAGGGGTGGAGGAGGCCACATGGATCGAGGTCGCCGCGCCGCCAGGCGAGGAATTCGACTACCCGGAGGGCGTCGAACACCACCTGCTTCCGGTTCCGGGCGCGGTGGTCTCCTACGCCGGTGATCCCGAAGCGAGGACGTCGAGTGAGACGCCCACGCTGTAGGGCCTGGTGCCCTGATCCCGCGGCCCGGACCACCGGTCCCGACGGTGGGCGGTGACCGGCCGGTCGGGGAACCAGAGCCGGCGCGCCGAGGCTGCGGTGGTTCCGCGGACGCGCGGCTCCCCGGAACACGGGGGCGTGTGTCGCGGTGCCCACCGGCGGTCCCCCTGCGGTCCGGGAGGGTGCCGTGGGTGGGATGGCGAGGATCGAGCCATCCCACCCACGGGAAGCGCAGGTTCCCGAGGTGCGCTCGGGCGCCCGCACCCGGGCCGAAACGACGTCCCTAGGCGCGGGTGTCGGCGGGCACGAACACCCGCAGCGCCGCGGGGCGCTTGCGGAACGTCATCGTCGGTGAGCCCTCCATGACCTCGCCGTCCACCGCGATCAGTCGGGGCTCGGAGGGAATGGCCAGGGTCAGCGACTCGGTGAGGCGTTCGGTGTACCCCTGCCCCGACAACGGTCGACCCAGCAGTACGTCGGCCAGGGCCCGCAGCCGTGGGAACGGGTAACGGGCGCACAGCACGCGTACGTCCAGACGGCCGTCGTCCAGGTGTTCCCGCAGCCCCGGAACCCGGGCGTGCGTCCGGTACCGGCAGTTGCCCACGAACGCCCACCACACCTTGGCCGGGCGTCCGTCCACCAGGGCCTGCGTGGGACGGACCTCCCGCAGGTCACGCCACAGCGCGAGCATGAAGGCCGGCCACTTGCCGATCCTCTCGGCCCACCGGTCCCGGCGCTCCACCATGTGCGGGTAGGACCCGAACGACGAGGTGTTGAGGAAGAGGTGTCCGTCCACCTCGCCCACGTCCACCCGGGCCAACCGGCGGTCCGCGAAGGCGCGCAGCGCGATGTCGATCGAGGTCACGCCCAGGGTGCGGGCGAAGTTGTTCAGGGTGCCGTCCGGCAGCACCAGCAGAGGGCGGTCGTGGGCCAGGGCCGCCGTGGCCCCCGCGTTGACCGTGCCGTCACCACCGGCCACCGCGAGCACCTCGCAGTCGCGCGCGGCCTTGTCCATGACCTCGACGATGTCGTCGTCGGCCGACATCGGCACGATCCGGGCCCGGGGCAGTTCCCGGGCCACACGCGTGGTGGTGTCGGCGGTGGTGAGCGTGGGCAGGGTGCCGTCGGCCGAGCGTGGGTTGAGCACCACGGTCACCCCGAAGCCCTCCGGGTCCACCGAGGCCTCGCCCGCGTCCACGGTGCGCGCACCGTGCACCAGTTCTGGCCGGGGCGGGATGATCGCGCGGGCCACCAGTGCGGCGGCGACCCCCAGGGCCGCCCCGCCGATCACGTCGCCCGGATAGTGGACACCGCTGTGCACCCGGGAGAAGCCCACGGCGCCCGCCAGAGCGGTCACCAGGGACGACAGCGGTACGGGTGCGTCGGCGGCGACCCCACCGGCGAAACCGAACGCCGCGGCGGTGTGGCCGGAGGGGAAGGAGGAACTCAGGTAGGAGCGGTAGGGGAAGCGGGCGGTGGGCACCGCCGAACTGTCCGGCCGTGCCCGCTCCGTCAGGTACTTGACGCCGGAGGCGGCGGCGTTGGCCAGGCCGGCCGCGGCGATGGCCCGCAGCGCGGTGCGCCGCAGCCGGGGGCCGCCGGTGACCGCGAGGGTGGCCGAGACCATCATCCAGGGGGCCATGTGGTCGGTGGCCTGGACGAACCGCGGCGTGTACCCGTCCAGTCTCGGGGTCCCCACACGGGTCACCCTGTCGTAGACACTTTTGTCGATGCGCTGGAGGCGACGCAGGATTCGCATGCTCCCAGCCTGGTAGGAACGGGATGAGTTGTCCATAAGCCGCGCTGCGGGGTCGCCCACGTACCGGGACCCTGGCGGGCGGATCACACCGACGCAGAGGCGTCCGTGCAGGTCAAGCGGTGTGCGCGCGAGTGGTGAACGCCACGGTGGGGGGAGCGTCGCGGCGCGTGTCCTCGGGCCGATGGCGGTCCGCGTGCGGTGCCGGCGGAGGGCGTCCGAGGGGCGACGCGCCGTGAAGCGGTGTCCTGAACCGGTCACCGGCCTCTCGGCAGGGCGGTCGAAGGCGCGCCGTCGCCGGTCCGGCGGGTGCGCGCGAAGGTCCCGCGGAGGACTCCGGCCGCTCGGTCCCGGCACCGGAATCGCCGCGTGGCCGGGGGTGACGCGCCGCACCGCCACCCACGATCGGGTCCGGGGCGGAGCGGCCGGCGACGGCGCCGCGAGCACCCCGGAAAGATCATCGCGCCGGGGTGCCGCGCGTGACCGGAACCGGCCCTGGGGATCACGTTTCGGAGCGGTCCAGGATGAGTACAGTTCGGGCGTTCCCCCCTGAGGAAAGGCGCCCATGTCCACCAACGAGAGCCCTGAACAGACCCACCTCGTGGTCCTGCACTCGTCCCGGCCCCTGGAGGTCGACCTCGGTGCGACCCACCCCGAGCACCGGATCACCGTCCTCACCGACGGTCCGCCGGGCGCGGTCGCCGAGGAACTCACACCGCCCGACACCGTCTCCATGCCGCGGAGCGAGTGGCACGACCAGCTCGCCCGGTGGACGCGCGGCGGACCGGTCGACGTGGTCACCTTCGACGAGACCTGCACCGAGGTCTGCGACGAACTGCGCTCCGCCTTCGGCCTGGGTCCGCTCCCTCCGGAGAGAGTCACGCCCTGAACATCACCCCCCTGCATTCCGAGCGCACCGCGCCCGCGCCGCCCGCCGGGACCGATCGACTCCGTCGCCGGATCCTGCTCGGACTGGGCGCCGGCGTCCTCTTCGTCGTCCTCGTGGCCGCGGTGTCCTGGTACCAGGAGCGGGCCGGGCTGATCCACGAGACCGCGCAGGAGGATCCGGGGCTGCCGGCCGCGTATCCGGTGGGACCGCCGGGGCACGGGTGGAGTTGGTCGCCTCCGGCGGACACCACCGTGATCGACCTCGTGCGCGGCACCCACGGGCCGGTCGCCCTGCTCGCCGACGGCCTCGTCGCCCTGGACGGCTCCACCGGACGGGAACTGTGGACCTACCGGGACCTGACCGCGCCCGCACTCGACCCACAGGCCCCCGTCGCCTCCGGCGGGGGCGTTCTGGGGGAACGTGCCTCCTTCCTTCGCCCGCCGGAGGGCGACGACCCCGGCCGGTTCGTCTCCCTGGACGCCGCCACCGGCACGATCGTCGGGGAGTGGGAGGTCCACGCCGACGATCTCGCCGGTGGGTGGAACGTGTTCACCCCGAGGGTGTACCTGCACTCCCTCACCCCCGGGGAGGCCGGGGCGCTCCCCGCGGACCTGGCGGCGGGCTCCACGGACCGGGGCGTCGTCCTGGCCCGTGCGCCGCAGGACGGCGAGGACCTGTGGGCCTTCCGCCCACCGTGGCCGACCGAGGTCTGCGCCACGCAGGGCGAGCCGCTGATCCACTCCGGGCAGGACACCGGTGTCTCTGGCTGGGTGGTGCTCGTCCACGCCTGTATCGGCGAGGACGAACTCGCCGAGCTGAGCCTGGGGGAGTTCCCGGACGACCCCCTGGTCTTCGCCGGCCGGGCCGAGACTTTGACCGCCAACGTCACCGCGCTGGACCCCTACACCGGCCGCGTCCTGTGGGCCGACACGCGGCCGGTGACCGACGCCGCGGACACGGTGACGCTCCGGTGGTTGGACCGTTCTCCGCCGATCCCGGGCGAACCACCGGCACTCCTGGCCGAGGCCGTTCCGGAACCGCTGACGCCGTTCGTGGTCGAACCGGTGGAGGGGCGCCGTTTCGTCTTCCCTGAGGAGGCCGTGGACGAGGCGTGGTCGCCCGTCGACCCCGGCGTGCGGATCCTGCGCGCTGACACCTCGGGTCTGGTGGTGGCGGTGGACCGCGTTGACGAGGCCTACGTGCCCGACGCCGAGTGGGCCTTCGACGCGCTCAGCGTGGACCCCGAAGGCGCGGTCGAGGCCTCCGTCACCGTCGACGAGGAGGGTGTCACCGAGGCGCACCTCGCTCACGCGGTGGCGTTGGAACAGACCCTCCTGCTCCCGACGCTGGACACAGAGGAGGGCCGGGCGCGGGTGTACACGGCCCCGTTGGACGGCGGAGAGGAGGGCGGAGCGTGGACGGTGTCCCTGCCGACCTCCCGAGCCGACGCCGAACACCGGCTGTTGGCGGTGCCGGGCGCGGTCGTCTCCCATCTCACCGACGGCGCACGTGTCACCGACATCCACGGACTGGTGCCCTGACACCGCCTCCATGTCGCGTTTCGGTCCTCATGTCATACGGTGAGAAGTCATGACCGAAAAGTGCGCCGAGAAGCCCCTCGGAATCCGTGAATCTTTTTTCACCGAATACCACCCATCCACCCGTCCGCCGGCGTCGAATAACTCGTGACAGAAGCACCATGGGACACGAGAGGGCGCATGAGCACACACCATCGACGGCGGATCGCGGTCATCGGCAGTGGGGTCTCCGGGCTCACCGCCGCGCACATCCTGCACCGCCGCGACGACGTCACGCTGTTCGAGGCCGACGACCGGCTCGGCGGGCACGCCCACACCCACCGGCTCCCCGGACCGGACGGCGCGACCCTGGGTGTGGACAGTGGGTTCATCGTCCACAACCGCCGCACCTACCCCCACCTGTTGCGGTTGTTCGACGAACTCGACGTCCCCACCCGACCCACCGAGATGAGCCTGTCGGTGAGTTGCGCGGGTTGTGGCCTGGAGTACGCGGGAGCCCGGGGTGTGCGCGCCATGTGGCCGAACCGTTCGCGCGCCAACGCCGACTTCCTCGCCATGCTCGTCCACATCCCCCGGTTCCACCGCGCCGCGGCACGTCTGCTGCGGACCGCCCGGCGGTTGGACGGGGAGGAGAGCGCGGTCGGCCCGACCCTGGAGGCCTTCATCGCGCGCCACCGGTTCCCGACGTACTTCACCACCCACTTCCTGCTCCCCCTGGTCTCGGCCGTGTGGTCCTGCCCACCCGGCACCGCCCTGGAGTACCCGGCCCGTCACCTGTTCACCTTTCTGGAACACCACGGCATGCTCGGAATCTGGGGCTCGCCGCGCTGGCGCACCGTCGTCGGCGGCTCGCACACCTATGTTGAGAGGGTGGCCAAGAACCTGCACGCGGTCCGCACCGGTACCCCGGTCCGTGGGCTGGAACGCGGCGGAACCGGTGTGCGCCTGCGCACCGACACCGAGTCGATCGACTTCGACGCCGTGGTGGTCGCCACCCACGCCGACCAGGCCCTGGCCCTGCTCGACGCCCCCACCGACACCGAGCGCGAGGTCCTGGGCGCCTTCTCCTACTCGCACAACCGCACCCTGCTGCACACCGACACCACCGTGCTGCCGGCCGACCGCACCACCTGGGCCTCCTGGAACCACCGCCTCCCCGAATGCGCCCCCGACCACGAACCGGTGCGGGTCAGCTACCACATGAACCGTCTCCAAGGCCTGCCCGACGGACACGACTACGTCGTCACCCTCAACGACGACGGTGGTGTGGACCCCGAGAGCGTGGTGGCCACCATGGACTACAGCCACCCCGTCTTCACCCCGGAATCGGTGGCGGCCCAGAAGCGCCTGCGGTCCCTGGACGGCCCCACCCTCGCCTTCGCCGGAGCCCACCACGGATGGGGCTTCCACGAGGACGGCTGCCGCGCGGGGGTCGAGGCCGCCGCCGCCTTGGGGCGAGTCTGGTGACCCGTGCCCCGGCCCTGTACGAGGCGACCGTCGCCCACGCGCGGTCGTCTCCACTGCGGTACGCCTTCTCGCACCGCACCCTCTACTGGTTCGTCGACCTGGACCGGCTGCCCCGCCTGTCCTGGCCGTTGCGCCTGCTGGCCGACTTCCGCGCCGCCGACCACGGGTCGGGGCGGGCGGCCACGATCCGCGCCGACCTGGAGGACTTCCTGCGTTGCCAGGGCGTGGAGGAGACCGGGGGGCGCGTGTTCATGCTCGCCCATCCGCGCGTCCTCGGCCACGTGTTCAACCCGATCACCGTGTTCTGGTGCCACGACGCCGACGGTGACCTGCGGGCGGTGGTGGCCGAGGTGCACAACACCTACGGTGACCGTCACCGCTACCTGCTCCACCCCGACGCACGCGGGCGCGCCCGGGTGGACAAGGCCATGTACGTGTCGCCGTTCAACGACGTCGACGGCCACTACCGGCTCTCCCTGCCCGAACCCGACGAGCGACTGGCCCTCACCGTGGCCCTGCACCGCGACGGGCAGCCGCCCTTCACCGCCTCGGTGCGCGGTCGGCGCCGGTCCCTCACCTTCGGCACACTCCTGTGGCTGAACCTGCGTCGACCCCTGGCGCCGCTGGTCGACGCCGCACGAATCCGCTTCCACGGCATCCGGCTCTACCTGCGCGGTCTGCCGGTGCGGGAGCGTCCGGTTCACCGCCCGGACCACGATCCGGGCGGACAGCATGTATCACGAGGAGCGCGACGATGACGACTGTCAACCCCACCCCCCTGGACGCCGAGCGTTGGCCCGACGTGGTCCGGGTCCCACGCGGCCGGTTGCGCGCCGCGGCGGCCCGCCTGGTCACGGCGCGGGCCGCACCGCTGTCGGGGATCCGACTGCACACCGGTCCCACCGCCCCGCCCGAGGGCGGCGACCCGGTGCTGTGGCTGCGCGACCCCGACGCCTTCTACGCGCGCCTGGCCCAGGACGGGCTCATCGGGTTCGGTGAGTCCTACATGGCGGGGGAGTGGGACTCACCCGACCTCGTCCCCTTGCTCACGCGTTTGGCCACGCACTACGAACGGCTCGTCCCCCGGGCCCTGCAACCGTTGCGGCACATCACCCTGCCGCGGCGTCCGGCCTCGGACCGCAACACCAAGGCGGCGGCCCGACGGCACATCAGCCACCACTACGACCTGTCCAACGACCTGTTCACGCTGTTCCTGGACCGCACCATGACCTACTCCTCGGCGCTGTTCACCGAGGACGATCCCCGCGACGAGGACGGGCTCGCGCGCGCCCAGGAACGCAAGATCGACCGTCTCCTGGACTCCGCCGGAGTGGGGGAGGGCACCGCACTCCTGGAGATCGGCACCGGCTGGGGCGAGCTCGCCGTGCGCGCCGCCCGCCGAGGCGCCCACGTCACCTCCATCACGCTGTCCAGAGAACAGCGCGACCTGGCCCGCGAACGCGTCGCTGAGGCGGGGCTGACCGACCGGGTCGACGTGGAACTGTGCGACTACCGCGACGCCACCGGTTCCTACGACGCCGTGGTCAGCTGCGAGATGATCGAGGCCGTGGGCGAACGCTACTGGCCCGCCTACGTCGAGGCCCTGGACCGACTCGTGCGCCCCGGAGGCAAGGTGGTGCTCCAGAGCATCACCATGGAACACGGACTCATGCGGGCCTCCCGCGGCTCCTACACCTGGATGCACAAGTACGTGTTCCCCGGCGGACTGATCCCCTCGGTCACCGCCCTGCGCCAGGAGTTCACCACGCGCACCCGACTGCGCATCAGCGACCGACTCTCCTTCGGCCCGGACTACGCCGACACCCTCCAGGTGTGGCGCCGGACCTTCACGGACGCGGCCGACGAGGTCGACGCCCTGGGTTTCGACCCCACCTTCCGCCGGATGTGGACCTTCTACCTCGCCTACTGCGAGGCCGGGTTCCGCTCCGGGATCATCGACGTCGAGCAGATCACTCTGGAGTCCACCGCATGACCACGACCGAACAGCCGACCACCGTCACCCCGGGCACGCCCGGGACCGCCGCGCGCGGGGTGGCCCACCTGCTCGGCCCGCTGCTCGCCGCCTTCCTCAACGGCGTGGCCCCCGTACGGCTGCGCGCCTGGGACGGGAGCGAGTACGGCCCCGAGGACGCACCGCGGGTGACGGTGCGCGACCGCGAAGCACTGCGGCACATCCTGGCCCGCCCCGGCGAACTCGGGCTCTCCCGCGCCTACGTCACCGGGGGCCTGGAGGTGGAGGGCGACCTCACCGACGCCCTGAGCCGTGTGTGGGCGTCCGTGGCGACCCACGGCACCTCGGTGCCCGGCCCCACCGAGTGGGCGCGTGTGGCCCACGTCGCCCTGGTCCTGGGTTTGGTGGGCCCGCCCCCGCCCGCGCCTCCCACCGAGGCGCGCATGGGCGGTCGATTGCACAGCAAGGAGCGCGACGCCGCGGCCGTCTCCCACCACTACGACGCCGGCAACGACCTCTACGAGCTGCTGCTCGACGAGACCATGGCCTACTCCTGCGCCTACTGGGACCCCGAGCGGCCCGAGCAGACGCTGGCCGAGGCCCAACGCGCCAAGCTCGACCTCATCTGCACCGACCTCGGCCTTGAGGCCGGTGACCGACTGCTGGACGTGGGCTGCGGCTGGGGCTCGCTCACACTGCACGCCGCACGCGAGTACGGCGTGCGGGTGTGCGCCGTCACCCTGTCCGCGCGCCAACGCGACCACGTGGTCCGGCGCGCCGCCGAGGAGAGGCTCGACCACCTGGTGGACGTGCGTCTGCTGCACTACCGCGACATCGCCGAGGGGGCCTTCGACGAACCCATCGGGGCCGGGTTCGACGCCGTGGCCACCGTGGAGATGGGCGAGCACGTGGGGCGCGAGGCCTACCCGCACTTCGCGGGACACCTCCACGACCTGCTCCGGCCGGGCGGCTCCCTGTTCGTCCAACAGATGTCCCGGCGCGGCGCCCAACCCGGTGGCGGCCCGTTCATCGAGCGCTACATCGCCCCCGACATGCACATGCGTCCGCTGGGCGAGACCCTCGGGCTCCTGGAGACGGCGGGGCTGGAGGTGCGCGGTGTACGGGCGTTGCGCGAGCACTACGTGCGCACCGCGCGTGCCTGGTCGGACGTGCTGGAACGTCGCTACGACGAACTGGTGCGGATCGCCGGCCCGCAGAGCGCCCGGGTGTGGCGGCTCTACCTGGCCGGCGGGTCGCTCGCCTTCGAGGAAGGACGGATGGGCGTCGACCAGATCCTGGCCCACCGTCCCGAGGTGACCCGATGAGCGCCGGCGTCGCGCTCCTCCTCAACATCGGTGTGACCGCCCTGGTGCTGGCCGCGGTCATGCTCACGACCTTCGCCATCGGGGTGCGGCTGGGACGCCACAGCGTGGTCGACTCCGCCTGGGGCGCGGCCTTCGCCGCCGCGGCCCTGACCACCGGTGTCGTCGCGACCGCCACCGGCCACGGCGACCCGGTGCGCACCTGGATCCTCGTCGGTCTCACCAGCGTGTGGGGCGTGCGTCTGGCGGTGCACATCGGCCTGCGCAGTCGGGGCAAGGGGGAGGACCCGCGTTACGAGCGGTTCCTGTCGGGGGCTCCCGGGAACCCGAACCTGTACGCCCTGCGCGTGGTCTACCTGCTCCAGGGTTCCCTGGTACTGCTCATCTCCCTGCCCATCCAGGTGGCCGCCTTCACGGCCGGCCCCTGGGGGTGGGTGGCCACGCTCGGTTTGCTGCTGTGGCTCACCGGGTTCCTGTTCGAGTCGGTGGGCGACGCCCAACTCGCCCGCTTCAAGTCCGACCCCGCCAACAAGGGTCGGATCATGGACCGGGGACTGTGGGCTTGGACCCGTCACCCCAACTACTTCGGTGACGCCTGCGTGTGGTGGGGCCTGTTCCTCATCGCCGCGGGCTCCTGGTGGGTGCTGCTCACCCTGCCCGCCCCGATCGTCATGAACTACCTGCTCACACGGGGGTCGGGGCAGCGCCTCATGGAGGAGCACATGGCCGGCCGGCCCGGCTGGGCGGAGTACACCGAACGCACCAGTGCGTTCTTCCCCCTGCCGCCCAAGCGCCGCGCCTCCACCTGAGGACACCGTCGGGGGCGTGCCCGCGTTCGGGCACGCCCCCGGGCGGTCAGACCGACGGCACCTGACCGCCGTCCACGCGCACCACCGAACCGGTCACGTACGCGGCCTGCCGGCTCGCCAGGAAGGCGGCCACCGCGCCGTACTCGGCCGGGTCGCCGTAGCGGCCGGCGGGGATCGAGGCGCGGCCCTTCTGCTGGACCTCCGCCTCCGGCAGCCCCTCGCGCTCGGCGCGGGCCCGGTCCAGGGACTCCACCCGCGGGGTGGCGATCCGGCCCGGCACGATGACGTTGGCGGTCACGCCGTCCGCGGCCACCTCGTTGGCCACCGTCTTGGACCAGGAGTGCAGCGAGGCGCGCAGCGTGTTGGACACCCCCAGGTTGGGGATGGGGGCGATCGGGCCGGACGACGTGCTGGTGATGATGCGTCCCCAGCCGCGTTCGCGCATACCGCCCACGACCGCGTCGGTCAGCTCGATCACCGGCAGCACCATGGCCGCGTACATGTCCTGCCACAGGCCCGGCTCCTGGCCCAGGGCCGGGGTGGGCGGCGGGCCACCGGTGTTGTTGACCAGGATGTCGACCGGGCCGAGTTCGGCGGCGACCTGGTCGGCGACGGCGCGGGCGCGGCCGTGCTCGGCCAGGTCCCACACGATGCCGACGGCGTCCGTGCCCAGCTCACGACAGGCGTCGACGGTGGCCTGGAGGCGTTCGGGGTCACGGCCGGTCACCGCCACCCGCACCCCTTCGGAGGCCAGGGCGACCGCCATGGCCCGCCCCAGTCCGGAACTGGCGGCGGTCACCAGGGCGACCTTGCCGGCGATTCCCAGATCCATCTCGTTCCCTTCACTGCAATGCGGCGATGTCCAGGGAATCCTGACAGGTTCTGTGACTCATGTGACAGGCGGGGTTGGCCGAAGGCCCTCGCGGGGCGGTCCGTCCGCCACGTCGTGGCGCATCGGGCACCCCGGAGTCCCTGGTGCGCCGTGGCCCACGCGCCAGGGCCGCCCGGTACCTCGCCCGGACGAGGCGGGTCGGACGCCCGATCGCCGGTGCGGCCCCGAAGGCCCGGGGAGCCCCGATCAGCGCGCGTTGGGCGTCACGACGGCGCGACCGCTGATCTCTCCCGCCTCCAGCCTCCGGTACGCCTCCAGGGCGTCGTCCATGGAGAACCGTTCCACCTCCGGGCGGATCTGCCCGGCCTTGTACATGTCCACCACCTCCCACAGGTCCCTGATCGAACCCCAGTAGGTGTTGGTCACGTAGGACTCGTAGGGGTTGGTGAAGAACGAGAACTCGTGGGTGCCGCCCCCGATGCCCACCACGCTGAGCCGGCCGCCCTGGGCCATGCAGGCCGCGGCGGCGGCCACCGTCGGCCCCGCCCCCACGAAGTCGAAGGCCGCGTCCACGCCACGGCCGCCCGTGAGCGCGCGGATCCGCTCCACCTGGTCGGGGCCGGCCCCGACCGTGATCGCCCCGCTGTCCTCGGCGCGCTTGCGCGCCCCCTCCTTGACGTCGGTGGCGATGATCGTGGCGCCGGTCAGGGCGCAGAGGATCTGCACACCGATCTGCCCGAGCCCGCCCAGACCGATCACCAGCGCGAACCGTCCCCCGCCATGGAGGTGCGGGAGCGCCTGGGTGATCGCGTGGTAGGGGGTCAGGCCCGCGTCGGCCAAGGGCGCGGCCGCCACCGGGTCGGCGTCGCCCAAGGGGATGAGGTGGTGGGCGGGGACCGTCACGTACTCGGCCATGCCGCCGTCCCGACCGAGCCCGACGGCCAGGTAGGGCATGGTCGCCGCGTTCTCGCAGTAGGTCTCCCGTCCCTCGGCGCACTGGCGACAGTGGCCGCACCCGATCGGACCGTAGGCCATGTAGGCGGCGCCCACCTCGATGCGGTCGCTCACCCCCGGGCCGACCGCCTCCACCCAGCCGGCGTTCTCGTGCCCGAGCACGAAGGGGGGCTTCTGGGCACCGGGCTGTCCCTCCTCGAACAGCCGGTACACGCTGATGTCGGAGTGGCACGCACCGGCCCCGGCCACCCTCAGCAACGCGTCTCCGGGTCCCGGCTCCGGTTTCGGTACCTCGGTGAGGGAGGGGAACTCCCCGTAGTTCTCGAACACCACTGCGCGCATGTGCGGTCTCCCCTCGCGTGAGGCGCGGTGCCCCGGCCGGGGCACCGAAGGGCGAGCCGGCCTCACGCGAGGTGCCGTCTCGCCCACGCGAAGTTAACACCGGGGTTCCGAGGAGTCGCCCAAGGGCCGTGCACGGATTCGTCCGCATTGTTTGACCCGCCGGTCGCCTCCAGCACGATGAGTCCGCCCCGGTGTCCGGGTCGGTACGGGGCGAGAGCACCCTCACCGAGGAGGACACCATGTTCGACACCACCCGTGCCTTCGGCTCCTTCGCCGTCCCCGACACCGACGCCGCCCGGGAGTTCTACGGCACCACGCTCGGGCTGGACGTGCGGCCCGTCCCCGGAATGGAGGAGCACGGCCTGCTCCAGATCGACCTGGGCGAGGGCCGCGTGGTGCTCGTCTACCCCAAGCCCGACCACGCGCCCGCCGTGTTCACCGTCCTCAACCTGCCGGTCGACGACATCGACGCCGCCGTGGACGAACTCGTCCGTCGCGGCGTCACGATGCTGCGCTACGACGCGTTCGAGCACGACGAGAAGGGCGTCGTCCGCGGGGGTGAGCCCCTGGTCGCGTGGTTCGCCGACCCGGCGGGCAACACCATCGGACTCATCCAGGAGTGACCGGGCTCGGGGCGTGGGCGCGGCCTCGACGCCGGACCACGCCCCGGTCCCGTGGCGGGCCGTCCCGCCACGGGACCCCGACCTTCTCCGCGGACCTTCCCGGGTCCGTACCCCGCCGGCGCCCTGCCCGGGCGCCGGCTCCCCTCGTGCGCGGACGGCGTCCCGGGCACGACGTGGGGGGTGACCCGTGGAACGCCGCCGGTCCGGGAACGGCCGGGTCACCGGGGCTGCGGGGCGGCGCGATGAGTCCGCCGCCCCAGCGGAGTCGGTACGGGTGCAAGCAGACCAACGACACCACCGGGAGGCCGCCGTGAAGCGCCCCGTCCTCGACAGCATGCTTCTGGCCAGCACCGATCCCGACCGCCTGCGCGACTGGTACGCCGCCGTGCTCGACCCGGTCGAGAACAGCACCATGGACGGGTACCGGGTGCTGCGGTTCGGGAGCTTCCACCTGCTCATCGACCACCGTGACGACCTCGGCCCCGAGGCGGCCGACGCCACCCGGATCATCCTCAACTTCGACGTCGACGACGCCCGAGCGGTCGCCGCCCTCATGGACGAGCGCGACACCTCCTGGGTGGCCCCGTTGGAGGACCGCGACGGCAGCCTGTTCGCCACCGCCCGGGACCCCGACGGCAACTACGTGCAGATCATCCAGCTCAGCCCCGAACACCTCGCCGCCATGGAGCGCGGCCCGGAACAGGGGTGACCGCGAGAGGGCTGTTCGGCTCCTACCGAGGGGTCGGACCGCCCCACCTTCGCGCCCAGGAGAACGCTCGGCAAAAGAAGGTTCGAAGGCATGTCGTTTCGTCGTAGGGGAGGCGTAGCGTGACGATCGTGGCTGAGCGAACGGTCGTCGACCAGGACTTCGCGCGGCTCATCGGCCCCTACCGCCGTGAGCTCTACGCGCACTGCTACCGCATGCTCGGTTCGGCGCACGACGCCGAGGACCTGGTCCAGGAGACCTACCTGCGCGCGTGGAAGGGCCTCGACCGCTTCGAGGGGCGCTCCAGCCTGCGCACCTGGCTGCACCGTATCGCCACCACGGCCTGTCTCACCGCCCTGGAGAAGCGCGGTCGCAGGCCCCTGCCCACCGGACTGGGCGGACCCACCGACCATCCCGAGGGCGACCTCGTCGACAGCCCCGAGGTGCCCTGGCTGGAACCGATGCCCGACCGTTCGGGGTCGGCCGCGGACGACCCCGGGACCGTGGTCGCCACCCGGGAGAGCGTGCGGCTCGCCCTCATCGCGGCCCTGCAATACCTGCCGGTCAAGCAGCGTGCCGTGCTGCTGCTGCGCGAGGTGCTGCGGTTCAGCGCCGCCGAGGTCGCCGGGATCCTCGACACCACCGTCCCGGCCGTGAACAGCCTGCTCCAACGCGCTCGCGCGCGCCTGGACGAGGTCCTGCCCGAGGAGGAGAGCGTCCCCGAACCCTCCGCCGAGCAGCGTGAACTCCTGGACGGGTACGTCACCGCGTTCGAGAACTACGACATCGCGGCGCTCACCGCGCTGTTCACCGCCGAGGCCGCCTTCGAGATGCCGCCGTTCGCCACGTGGGTGCGCGGGCCCGAGCACATCGCCCGCCTGGTCGCCGCCCAGTGCCCCGCGCAGAGGCCGGGGGACCTGGCGCTGGTTCCGACGGTCGCCAACGGTCAGCCCGCCTTCGGCATGTACCTGCGCGACGAGCACGGCGTCCACCGGGCGTTCGGCATCCACGTGCTCACCCTGTCCGAGGACGGGATCGCGCACTGCTCGGTCTTCTTCGACACCGGGCTCTTCCCCCTGTTCGGGCTGGACCCCGTCCTGGGGCGCTGAGGACGCGACGGTCGGTGCCGCAGGACCGCACGGGTGTCCCGGGGGCTGGGAAGCCGCCGGGACACCCGTGCGTCAGCCGGGATCGCCGGTGGGGTCGCCGCCGCGGCGTTACGTCGGGTGAGAGTCGATGCGATCGTCCACGAGGCCCATGACGGGCCCGGCGACGGCCTGGGCGCGTTCCTGACCCTGGCGCCGAACGGGCCGGCCGCCCTGCGCGCTCTGGACATGTTTGACGCGGTGCGGCGGGCCGTGGCCTTCCCCCCACCGCCGCGATCGAGTTCGTCAACGGATCCGGTCGACGCCTGGGCGTGATGAGGGACGGCTCGCACCCGAGCCCGGACGGGCTGCGCACCCTCACCGTCCGGCGCGACGACCTGCAACGGGTGCCGGCCGAGGCCGCGCGGGACAGGGCGTGCGCATCGAGTACGGCAGACGCTTCACCGGCCACACCGAGACCGACCACGGGGTGAGCGCCGCCCGTTCCGACACCGACGGGAAGCGCCACGTCCGGGAGTTGTTCGCCGACGACCTCCCGGACATCACCACCCTCCTGCGGGCGACCGAGGCCACGCGCTTTCGCCCCATGGGCACCTACGATCTGGCCACCCTGCCCCGATGGAGTCGGGGGCGCGCCGCCGTGATGGGCGACGCGGCCCACGCGGTGTCCGGTTCCCGTGGCCAGGGGTTTCCCTGGCGATGGAGGACGCGCTCGTCCTCGCACTCCGCCTGCGCGACCTGCCCGACCCGACACGGGCCTTCGCCGCCTACGAGCACCGGCGGCGCGGCCGGGTCGAACGCATCGTGGCCGAAGGACGCGGGCGGGGCGAAGAGAAGGTGGGTTCGGACCACCCCGCCGCCCTCCTGGTACGTGACATGACGCCGAGGGTCGTGTTCACGCTGCTGAGCCGGTGCGGCGGACAGGCCTGGATCCACGACCACCGTGTCGACTTCGAGGACACCGGCGTCCCGGACTGATCAGGGAGTACGGGACCGTGGGCACACCGACACCGACGGACGAGTCCGGATCACCGGGTCAGCGCGGCCAGGGAACCCGCCAACGTCCGCGCCGCGTCCTCCTGGTCCAGGAGCACCCCGTGCAACTGGGCGTCGGCGGTGTGCACGAGCAACGCCGCGGTACGGGCCGGGTCGGATCCGCCCCGACCGCAACGGCGCAGGTGCCAAGTCAGCTCGTCGACGACCTCGGCGCGCACCGCGTCGAGGACGGCCACGGCCTCCGGCGCTCGCGGCGCGTAACGATGCATCAGTACGTGCAGGCGCGGCCGATCCCGGTGCTCGGCCACCAACACCTCGCACAGCGAGGCCAGAGTGTCCTCCCACGTGGGCGGCTCCGCCCGCAACCGCACGAACAGCTCGCCGAAGCGGGCCCCGGTTGCGCGCACGTGGCGTTCGGCCAGGGCGTACAGCAGGGCCCGCTTGTTCGGAAAGTACTGGTACAGGGTTCCGATGGAGTACCCGGCCCGTTCGGCGATCCGGTTCGTGGTCGCGTCGTACCCCTCCCGCTCGAAAACCTGAGCAGCCGCCTCCAACAACACCTCCACGGTGTGCCGAGAGCGCTGCTGGCGCGGGGTCTTCCGCGGCGTGTCGATGGCGACCCCCATGCGAGTTGTCCACGCCGACCGCAGGGCCGACGATCGTCGTATGGACGATCCTTACACGCCCCTCATGCCGGACTCCCTGCGCGGTGACACTCCACCCGTGCAGCGGGATCGGTTCCGCGACGGGTCCACGACCGTGCACGTCGAACGATGGGGTGACCCGGAGGCCGAGCGGCGGGTCCTGTTCCTGCACGGGGCGGGCGGCCACGCGGGCATGCTCGCCCCCTACGCCGCGGCCGTGGCCGCCCGGGGGATCCACGTGATCGTCCCGGACCTGCCCGGGTACGGGCGCACACACGTGGCCGACCGCGGCGCCCTCCGCTACGAGCACTGGGTGCGCGTGGCCGGCGAGATGGCCCGCGCCGAACGCGAGGACCTCGGGGCACGGATCACCCTGGTCGGGGCCAGCCTCGGCGGCATGCTCGCCTACGATGTCGCCACCCGCACCGGTGCCGCGCACACGGTGGTGGCCACGTGCCTGCTGGACCTGCGGGAGCGCCACGCCCGACGCCACATCTCCCACATGCCCTGGATGGGCGTCCTGGCCCCCCGGCTCATGCGTCCCCTGGCCGGTCCGCTGGCCCGTGTCACCCTGCCGGTCCGCCTGTTGACCGACATGCGCGCGATCAGCAACCGCCCCGAGCTGACCCGGGTCGTCTTGCGGGACCGTCTCGGCGGTGGCAACAGCGTGCCGCTCGGCTTCCTGCGCTCCTACCTGGAGTCGCGTCCGGCGACCGAACCCGAGGACGCGGAGGGTTTCTCCCTGGTACTGGCCCATCCCGAGGAGGATCGCTGGACCCCCGTCGAGGCCAGCCTGCCGTTCTTCGAGCGACTGGCCGTGCCCACACGGTTGGTGATGCTTCCCGACACCGGGCACCTGCCGGCCGAGGAGCCGGGCGTGAGCCTGTTGATCTCCACCATCGTCGAGTCCGCCACCCCGGGGTGAGATGCTGCGGTGTCGGTGTCGGTGTCGGTGCGAAGGGGACGAGGCCTCGCCCCGACACCGCCCCACTGGTGCGGGTCCCGACGGTGCTCCACCGCATCACCGCGGAGGGGTACCGCGAGGCGTGCGCCGCGGGGGAGCGGTGCCCGGTCAGGGCGTCGGTCGGAGCCTGCCGCTGAGAACCATCCGGTTGCCCTCACTGTCGCGGAACTCCGCGACCGTGACCCCGGGCATGTAGGCGGCCTCCTCCGGCTCGGTGACGATCTCCACGCCGGCGGCGCGCAGGGACTCCACCGTGCCCGGTACGTCGTCCTCGACCAGCACCAGAACCGGTCCCGGTGAGGGGATCTCGTCCCGGCGCGGCACGAAGTGGAGCGCGGTGTCGGCGTCGGGGAACCCGAGCTCCACCCACCGCCACCCGTCGTCGCCCATGGGCACGTCCGCGAGCGTGCGGCAGCCCAGTCTCCCCGTGTAGAAGGCCAGCGCCCGGTCCTGGTCGAACACGGGCAGCTCGGCGAACTGGATGTGCATGGTGGATCACTCCTGAACTAGACGGTCCAGTACTGAAGAAGAAACTAGACTGTCCAGTACTCATTGGTCAACGACTCCGGGAGCAAGAGCGTGAACCGACCCGAGGGGCGTTCGGAGCGCAAGAGGCGCTCCATCCTCGAAGCCGCCGAGGAGGTGTTCCTGGACGGCGGATACCTCGGCACCAACATGGACGAGATCGCCGCCCGTTCCCAGGTGTCCAAGCAGACGATCTACAAACACTTCGGCAGCAAGGAACGGCTGTTCGTCGAGATCGTCACCCACATGACGGACTCCGCCGGCGACCTCGTCCACACCCACCCCGCACCGACCCCCGACGAGGACCCCGCCGACCACCTCACCGACTACGCCCTCCGCCAGCTCACCGTCGTGCTCACCCCGCGACTGATGCGGGTGCGCCGCCTCGTCATCGGCGAGGTCCCCCGTTTCCCCGAACTCGCCGAGGCCCTCTACCACCACGGACCCGGCCGGGCCATCGACGACCTCACCCGCGTCCTCGAGACCCTCGCCGACTTCGGACACCTCTCACTCGCCGACCCCCGCGCCGCCGCGGCACGCTTCAACTGGCTCGTGATGTCCGAACCCGTCAACCGGGTCATGCTCCTGGGCGACGACGCGATCCCCGGGCCCGAGGAACTCCGCGCCCACGCGGCCGAGAGCGTCCGCGTCTTCCTCGCCGCGCACACGTGAACCGAACCCGTCCGGAGCCCGTCCCAGTAATTCGGGGTCGACGATTCGACGTAGGATTCGCCCCGATACCAGGCCTCGGCAGCCCCCGATCACGGCTAACGTGCTCAGGGGCCACACGTCGTGGCCGGAATTCCCCATCGCCCACCCGGACGGGACTCGCGTGAACAGCACCAACGACCACCGTGACCTGCGTCTGATCGTCACCGGAGGCGGCACAGGTGGTCACACCTACCCCGCGCTGACCGCGGTCAACGCCCTGCGACAGCGCCTGGAGGCCGACGGGCACTCCCTCGAGGTGCTGTGGGTGGGTGCCGCGGGCAGTCTGGAGAAGCGGGTCGCGACCGCCAACGGGATCGCGTTCGAGGCCGTTGCCACCGGCAAGATCCGCCGCTCGAAGAACCCCCTCAAGCTCGCTTCGCCGGCCAACGTCAAGGACATGACCAACGTGCCGCGCGGTGTGGCCCAGGCCCGCAAGCTGGTCTCCGACTTCGCGCCCGACGTCGTCCTCGCCACCGGCGGGTACGTGGCCGTACCCGTCGGCCTGGCCGCGCGCATGTGCCGCCGCCCCCTCGTCGTGCACGAGCAGACCGTGCGCCTGGGGCTGGCCAACAAGGTCCTGGCCCGCGCCGGCGCGCAGATCGCGGTGTCCGCCGAGTCCTCGGTCGCACTGCTGCCCGAGGGGTCCCAGTCCGAGGCCGTGGTCACCGGCAACCCGGTGCGCCCCGAGGTGCTCACCGGCCAGGCCGACCTGGCCGCCAAGGGTCTGGGCTTCCATGGCCACGACGCCGACCTGCCCACCGTCTACGTCACCGGTGGTGCCCAGGGGTCGGCGCAGATCAACGACAACGTGCGCGCCATCCTGCCCTGGTTGCTGGCCCGCGCCAACGTCGTCCATCAGTGCGGGGCGGCCAACGTCACCGCTCTGCGCGAGAGCGCCCAGCAGCTCCCGCCCGGGCTGGTCGAGCGCTACCACCTCACCGACTTCGTCGGCCCCGAGCTGCCCGACGTCCTGGCCTTGGCTGACGTGGTGATCTCCCGTAGTGGCGCCGGCACCATCGCCGAACTCACCGCCCTGGGCAAGGCGGCGGTGTTCATCCCGCTCGCCTCCTCCGCCGGCAACGAGCAGGCGCACAACGCCCGCCACCTCCAGGAGTCCGGTGCCGCCGTAGCACTCTTGGGCGAGGTCACCGCGGAGAGCCTCCAGGCCGCGGTGGAGCCCCTCCTCGACGACCCCGCCAAGCGCGAGCAGATCGCCGCCAACGCCCGGTCCCACGGCCGCCCCGACGCCGCCGAGCGTCTGGTGGACGTGCTCCTGCAGGCGGCCCGCTGACCCCGGGGCCGCCCCCAGGGGCGGCCCCATGTCCTTTTCGCGAGGAATGTGATTCCGTGTCTCATTCGCAACAACATGCAGATTCGGCCCTCTTTGCCGGATAGCATCGCAGGTCAGCGAGACTGCTCCCCGCGCACGCGGGGATGACCCCTGTGCGAGGGCTGCCGGCACGCGGCTACTAGTTGCTCACCGTTCCTACAGGGATGAACCCTTCCTGATCGACACGGTCTACAGCAAGAGCATCTGTTCACTGCGCACGCAGGGACGGTGCCGTTGGTGATGAGTACGCGCTCGGATGCAGGCAGCTGCGCACTGAATCCGCAGGGTTAGATTCGTTTTGAGCTTCCGTAAAACTTCCGGGAGGAATTATCTCCGCACTATACTAAACTCAACCTCCTCGATGTAAGCGGGGAGGTTGAGCTTAGTCACGCCGTGTAATTACTCTATTTGGGGACGGTTCTCATGCCGACGAAGGCTGCGATGTGTGTTTTGGGCACTTGATTCGCATCGAGGTCTGGTTTTTGCGTCTTGTGCCTCGGCCGGGTCTGGCCTGCTCGGAAAGCTCTGTAGGAGTTCCCTGTAGTATCAACTGGTGCGGTCGAGGCTTGATTGCCAGTGCTCTAGTAGGCCGAGTTTCACTGCCTGGGTCAGGGGCTGTGGTTGCTAATTTGGGGTGTAGCTATCTGTCTTCGAGCTGAAAGCTAACGCGAATCCCTGTCGTGGCGCGCCTGTGGCGCCTTGCCTTCGATCAGTCGTGAATCTACGTGCTCGGCTGACTCTGCTCGGCGAACGTAGCCCTCTAGCGCCAGCTCATCCGCCTTGGTGATGTGGGACACATCGGCAGGGGAATGCCTGTGATCTTTGATCATGGTCACTGCTGCGTTGCGGTAGTGGTGGAGTACGACTAGATCGCGGTTCGCGTTCGAAGTGTGCACCTTGCAGCCTGTCGCTCGGGAGGCTTCTGCTCTTATGGTGGCAAGCGTAGCACCAACAAGCCTCCAGTGCTGTGCCGAACCGTACCGTTTGACTCTCGTCACATACTGTTCTACCCACTTCGTTGGTCAACAGGCAGGTCATTGGACCTCTACCAACTTCGTTGCTTCAAAACTTGCGATTTGGCCCCTATCAAGTATCATCGCCCTTGATGCTCCCGAGATTCAGCTCGGGATTGCCCCCGAAGTTGGTAGCAGAGTAGTGACCAGCGTCAAGTGCTCCCCGCGCACGCGGGGATGGGTCTGCCACAGGGGCGGCGGCGGCACTGATCAATGTCTGCTCCCCGGTTGCCCGGGGAGGCCCGTTGGTTTGTGCTGGTATCGAGTACCACACGTGTGTCTGAAATGCCTACAAACTGACCATGAGTTTTGGCCGGATCAGGCCTCCGTTCAAGACTCAAAGCCGGTTCTGACGGTCGGTATGGGGCGCTTAGATGTTCTTCATGGATCCGGGAAGCCCTGCACTGCCCTGCAAGGACGGCCTCGCAGGGGCCGCCTGCACGGTGTGGGCCAAACACGATTTCGACTCCGACGGCTGGCTGCCCCTCTACCGCCACATGGCGGACAGCGCCTTCGTCGCGGGCAGACTCTGGGACGCCTGGCTCCCGCGCCAGATCCGCGAACTCATCGGAGCCGCACTCCCCGGCGGTGAATCGGACGCTCGCCTGCTCGCCGTCTGGCTCTCCGCGACGCACGACATCGGCAAGGCCACCCCCGCCTTCGCCTGCCAGGTCGAGCAGCTGGCGGATCGTATGCGCACGTTCGGTCTCGACATGCCGCTTCAGAAGCAGATGGTGGACCGAAACCTCGCACCACACGGCCTCGCGGGCCAGCTCATCCTCGGGGAGTGGCTGGTCGAGCATCATGACTGGCGCGAACGCCACACCAACCAGTTCACGGTGATCATCGGCGGACACCACGGCGTGCCACCGACCCACTCCGCCATCATGGCCCTGGAGAACCATCCGGAACTCCTGCGCACCCCCGGCAGCGCCGACGCCTGGCGGGCGGTGCAGAACGAACTCCTCGACACGGCGGCCCGCCTGGCCGGCGTGGGCGAACGACTCCGTGACTGGCGCACGGTCAAGCTGCCCCAGACGGCTCAGGTCCTGCTCTCGGCGCTGGTCATCACCGCCGACTGGATCGCCAGCAACGCCGAGTACTTTCCCTACTTCCCTGGTGAGCGCAGCGCCGACCCCGAACGCACCGAGCAGGCCTGGAAGCTCCTCGACCTCCCCGCGCAGTGGGAGCCCCAGGAGCCCCTCGGTACGGCGTCGGAGCTCTTCGCCGCTCGCTTCGAGCTGCCGGTCGGAGCCGTGGTGCGTCCGGTCCAGGAACAGGCGGTCGAGGCCGCTCGTACCCTGTCCGGCCCCGGCCTGATGATCATCGAAGCCCCCATGGGAGAGGGCAAGACCGAGGCCGCCCTGGCGGTAGCCGAGATCCTGGCCGCGCGCACCGGCGCGGGCGGCTGCTTCGTCGCCCTGCCCACCATGGCCACCAGCAACGCCATGTTCACCCGCTTCACCCACTGGCTCGACCGCCTCCCTGGTATGCCGAAGGAAGCGGCCTCGATCTTCCTCGCGCACTCCAAGGCGCACCTCAACCAGGTGTTCGCCGGTTACCTCGGTGGCGGCCCCCGATTGGCCACCGACACCGACCGTGATTCCGGCGACGCCCCCGGGAACGCCGCGTTGGTCGCGCACCGCTGGCTGCGCGGACGCAAGAAGGGCATGCTGTCCTCCTTCTCGGTCGGCACGATCGACCAGCTCCTGTTCACCGGCCTCAAGAGCAGACATCTGGCCCTGCGCCACCTCGCGCTGGCGGGCAAGGTCGTCGTCATCGACGAGGCCCACGCCTACGACACGTACATGAACGCTTACCTGGACCGTGCACTGGCGTGGCTCGGTAGGTACGGCGTTCCCGTCGTCGTGCTGTCGGCCACCCTGCCCGCCCGGCGCAGGCGTGAGCTCGCCCTCGCCTACACGGGGGACCAACAGGGCAGAGGCCCGATCGATCCGGCCTATGAGGAGATCGGCCGGATCGACGCCTACCCCCTCATCACCACCGCCACGTCCGGCGCACCACCACGCCTGTACACACCGGCGGCCTCGGGCCGCTCGACCGACGTCCTCCTGGAACCCCTCGACGACGACCTGGTCACCCTCACCGACCGTCTGGAGACGGAACTCGCCGAGGGCGGCTGCGCCCTGGTCATCCGCAACACGGTCACCCGAGTGCACGAGACCGCGGCCCACCTGCGCGACCACTTCGGTGACGCGGCGGTGACCGTCGCCCACTCGCGCTTCCTCGACCTGGACCGTGCCGAGCGCGACGCACAGCTGCTGAAGCAGTACGGCCCTCCCACGAAGGGCACCGAGCTCAGTACGTCTCGCCCCGCGCGGAGCATCGTGGTCGCCAGTCAGGTCGTCGAGCAGTCCCTGGACGTGGACTTCGATCTGCTGGTCACCGACCTCGCACCCGTGGACCTGATCCTCCAGCGGATGGGACGTCTGCACCGCCACCCGCGTGGCGATGGACAGAGCGCGCGCCCGCCCCGGTTGCGCACGGCCCGATGCCTGGTCACCGGGGTGGACTGGGCTCAGGCACCACCGGAGCCGGTGCGCGGTTCGCGGACCATCTACGGCGAGTACCCGCTCCTGCGCTCGTCGGCGGTGCTCCGCCCCCACCTGGAGGCGCGAACCGACGGTGAGCGGACCCTGCGGCTGCCCGAACACATCAGCCCGCTGGTCCAGGACGCCTACCGCGACAGCGCTGACCACGACGACATCGCACCACCCGGATGGTCCTCGGCGTTGGATGCTGCCCGTGACTCCCAGGAGTTCGCGCAGGCCGACAAGGCCACCCGGGCACGCACCTTCCTGCTCGACCCCGCTGAACGCGATGGGCGCGCGCTCATCGGCTGGGTGGACGCCGGGGTCGGCGAGGCCGACGACAGCCAGAGCGGCAAGGCCCAGGTCCGCGACACCGGTGAAAGCCTCGAAGTGCTGGTGGCCCGGCGCGCTGCCGACGGTTCCCTCAGCACCGTTCCGTGGCTGACCGAGGGGCGCGGCGGACTGCCTCTGCCCCAGGAGTCGGTCCCCACGCCCCGGGCATCCCGCGCACTGGCCGCCAGCGGACTGCGCCTGCCCTACCCGTTCACGGTCACCGGAGCGATGATCGACCGCACCATCGCCGAACTGGAGACCGACCTGGTGGCGGCCTGGCAGTCCAAGGAGGCCCACTGGATCGCCGGGGAACTGGTCCTTTTCCTGGACGAGGACGACCGCGCCGCACTGGCCGGGTACACGCTTCACTACACCGAATCCGACGGCCTGGAGGTCACCCGTGCCGAATGAGGCATCCACAGCCGTGGCGACACCCGACTCCGCGACCTCGCCTCCACCCCACTTCGACCTGACCCGGAGGCCTTGGATCCCGGTGCTACGCACCGACGGGGTCGAAACGGAACTGTCCCTGATCGAGGTGTTCGAGCAGGCCGCGCAGGTGCGCCGCCTGGTCGGCGACCTGCCGACCCAGGACTTCGCGCTGCTCCGTCTGCTGCTGGCCATCCTGCACGACGCGATCGATGGGCCGCGCTCGATCGAGGACTGGGGCGAGCTCTGGGACGACGGGCTCCCTTTGGAGGAGACGCGCGCGTACCTCGACACCCACCGGGAACGCTTCGACCTTCTCCACCCGGACACCCCGTTCATGCAGGTGTCGGGTCTGCGCACCGCGAAGGGCGAGTATTCGGCGCTGGACCGGATCGTCGCCGACGTCCCCAACGGTGCCCGCTTCTTCACCATGCGGGCCGACGGGGCCCGTCGCCTCGATCACGGGGAGGCCGCCCGTTGGTTGGTGCACGCCCACGCCTACGACCTCTCCGGGATCAAGTCCGGGGCCGAGGGCGACCCGAGGGTCAAGGGCGGCAGGGGGTATCCCCAGGGTGTGGGCTGGGCGGGTCACCTGGGTGGTGTGTACGCGGAGGGCGACGACCTCCGGCAGACGTTGCTGCTCAACCTCATCGCTTTCGACACCAAGAACTTCGACACCGACGCCGGCCCCGAACCGGACCGCCCCGCCTGGGTTCACCCGCCCGCCACCGCCGCGCCGCTGTCGGGGGCCGCAGCCGGGTCCCGTCCCTACGGCGTGCGCGACCTGTACACCTGGCAGACGCGCCGTGTGCGTCTGCAGCACGACGCGGAAGGCGTCCACGGTGTTCTGCTCGCCTACGGTGACCCGTTGTCTCCGCGCAACATGCAGCTGCGCGAACCCATGTCCGCCTGGCGGCGCAGCCCCGCCCAGGAGAAGAAGCTGCGCGAGGCCACGGTCTACCTGCCCCGAGACCACGACCCGGCCCGGGCGGCGTGGCGGGGGTTGGGGGCCCTGGTCACCGGTCGGGTCCGGGGAGGCGACCAGCGTCAGGAGGCGGCCGAGTACGTGCGCCCCCGCATCGTGGACTGGATCGCCCGCCTGACCGTCCATCGCTACCTGCCGCGCGGTCACCTCCTGCGGGTACGGCTGGCCGGGGCCGTCTACGGCACACAGCAGTCGGTCGTCGACGAGATCGTGGACGACTCCGTGGCGATGCCCATGATCCTGCTGCACCAGGAGCACGAGGAACTCGCTCGGGAAGCCGTCGACGCGGTCACCGACGCCGAGGACGCCGTGACCGCCCTGGGAGACCTGGCCACCGGTCTGGCACAGGCGGCGGGCGCCGACGGCGACGGGCCCAGAGGCACCGCTCGTGACCGCGGATTCGGTGAACTGGATGAGCCCTTCCGCGACTGGCTGCGCCGCCTGGCCCAGGGTGGGGGAGAGGACACCGGCACCGGTCTCCCCCTGGACGACCCGCGTTACCCGCGGGAGCAACGTCGCACCTGGCAGTTCACCGTTCGCTCCATCGTCTCCCGGCTCGCCGACGAGCTCATCGCGTCCGCGAGCGAGGCCTCCTGGGAAGGGCGGGTCCTGGAGACCAAGAGCGGTGCGTTCTGGCTCAACACCTCCAGCGTCGACCTGCGTTTCCGTCGGGCACTGCGCACAGCCCTGCCCCTGACCATCCCCGACACCGACTCCGACAACGGCACGGAGGAACAACAGTGACCACAGCGAGCAGCACCGCCTACGTGCACGAACTCAGGGAGGTCGGTCAGGCGGTCGACGAGCGCATCCGTCGACTCCAGGCCGGGTACCTCCAGGACCATCCCGACGCGGTCGCCACCCTGGCCAAACTGCGTCGCGGCGCGGGCAAGGTCATCGAGGACGCGCCGGAACTGGTCGGAATCACCATCGACCACCGTTTCTACGAGACCTTCGACGTCAACGATCGGCGCACACCGGACGCCGAGGCCGCCGTGCACGAGGCCCTCACGCTCTACGCCCTGCACCAGCAGTCCAAGCGGGACACGGGCATGCACCGGCGGGGAAGGGACTTCGGTGGAGCCGTTCGCCGGCTCATGCCGTCCGGGGACATCGACGAACCCCTGCGCAAGCGGTTCGTCCAGGCCCAGACGGCGAGCGGTCCCGTGGTGCGGATCGACCGATTGCGGGGCATCGTCCAGCTCCTGCGCGGTCAGGACATCCCCCTCGACTACGGGCTGCTCGCCGACCAACTCCACGACACCCGCACCCGAGCGGGCGCCGAGAGGGTGCGCCGTGCCTGGGGACGCGGTTTCCAGGCCTACCGGCCCACCAGGCCCGGAGCGGCGGAGTAACCCGACCAGACCGGAACCGCTCCCACCGAGTGACCCGTGCCGGTCTTGGACACCGGACCCGCCGCACCACCCGGGGCCGCGTCACACGGCCCCGCACCTGCCCGCTTCAGCTCCACATCACGCACGCATCGCTTCGACCAGACGAGGACACCCCCATGAGCCGCACCATTCTCGACGTGCACGTGTTGCAGACCGTGCCGCCCAGCAACCTCAACCGTGACGACACCGGCGCCCCCAAGACCGCCCTCTTCGGCGGCGCGCGCCGTTCCCGTGTCTCCAGCCAGGCGTGGAAGCGCGCCACCCGGCTGGCCTTCGACGCCCTGCTCGCCCCCCAGGAACTGGGGACCCGTACCAAGCGCGTGGCCGAACTGATCGCCACACGCATCCGGGAAATCGACACCTCTATCGAGGAGCCGGAGGCGCTCACCCTCGCGGCCGAGACCGTCCAGGTCGCCACCGGCTCCAGGGTCGAGCCGCCCAAGCGCAAGGTCGACGCCGCCAAGAAGAACGGCGAGCCCTCGCCCGCACCCGAGTCGGCCTACCTCATGTTCCTCAGCGCCCGACAGCGCGACGCGCTCGCCCGGATCGCCGTCGACGGCAAGGACGACATCAAGGCCTTCCTCAAGGACAAGGACAACAAGGCGCGCGCCAAGTCCGCCGCCGACACCCTGCACTCGGTGGACATCGCTCTGTTCGGGCGGATGGTCGCCGACGGGGCCGACGTCAACGTGGACGCCGCGGCCCAGGTCGCGCACGCCATCAGTGTCCACACGGTGGAGAACGAGTCGGACTACTTCACCGCGGTCGACGACAGGAACCCGGAGGAGGAGACCGGTGCCGGGATGATCGGCACCGTCGAGTTCAACTCCGCCACCCTCTACCGGTACGCGGCGGTCGACGTCGACCTGCTCCGCAAGAACCTGGGGGAGGGGCTGCGCGAGGACGAGCCCGTCACCGAGCCGCTCCGCCGAGCGGTCGAGGCCTTCGTTCGTGGTTTCGTCGAATCGCTGCCCACCGGAAAGATCAACACCTTCGGCAACCACACCCTGCCCGACGCGGTCATCGTCAAGCTGCGCGGCGCACGACCGATCAGCTTCGTGGGGGCCTTCGAGGAGCCGGTCGACGCCCGGGACGGTCACGTCGCCCAGGCGAGTGCGCGCCTGGCCGAGTACGTTCCGCAGATCGAACGGGCCTTCGGGGCCGCCGATGACGTCGACACCTGGGTGGTGCGGGTGGGGGAGCGCACCGCCAAGTTGTCCGGGTTGGGCGCCGACGTGACCCTCCCCGAACTCGTCGAGCAGGTCGGTGCCGCCGTCGCGCAGCGTCAGGACCCCCGGTGAGCGGCTCCGTCCCCGCGACGACCGCAACGCTCACCCTGCCCTTGGTGTTCGCCGGCCCGCTCCAGTCCTGGGGTTCGGCCTCGCGCTTCTCCCGACGCGGCACGGAGAACGCGCCCACCAAGAGCGGGGTGATCGGGCTGCTCGCCGCCGCTCTCGGTCGCGATCGTACGGCCGACCTGGCCGATCTGGCCGCGCTGCGGTTCGGGGTGCGTGTGGACCAGCCCGGAACCCGGGTGCGGGACTACCAGACCGCCCACCACCTGGTCACCGACGTGTCCATGCCGGTGTCCGAGCGCTTCTACCTGTCCGACGCGGTGTTCGTGGCGGCGGTGGAAGGCGACCCCGAGCTGGTCGGTGAGTTGTACGGCGCGGTGCGTGCACCGGTCTACCTGCCCTACCTCGGTCGACGCTCCTGCCCGCCCTCGCGCCCGGTCGACCTGGGCGCACCGGTGGCCGGTTCCGTGGAGGACACGCTGCGGGACCAGCCGTGGCAGGCCTCGCCCTGGTACCGGCGGCGGCGTGGTCGGACAGCGTCGCCTCGGGTCGAGCTGACCACGCTCGTGGACGCCGCGCCCGGCGACGGCGGAGCCGATGCCGCGCGCGACCTGCCGCTCAGCTTCGACCCTCGTCACCGGCGTTACGGCATGCGCACGGTACGGCCGGACTCGGTGACGGTCATCGACCCCGGCGCGCACGCGCACCGCGCGGCGGCACCCGCCCACGACCCCCTGTCCGCGCTGGGAGACGACTGATGTACCTCACCCGATTCCGTGTCAACACCCACCGGTCCGGTGCGCGCAAACTCCTGTCCTCACCCCAGGCCATGCACGCCGCCGTGTTGGGCGGCTTCCCCGACCTGCTGCCCAGCGCCGCCGAGAGCGACACCGGGGCCGGTGGATCCGGCGGACCCCGGGTGCTCTGGCGGGTGGACCGCAACGCCACGGCGGAGGTGTTCCTCTACGTCGTGAGCCCTGAACGGCCCGAACTCACGCACCTCGTCGAACAGGCGGGGTGGCCCCACGCGGACGAGGGGTCGGGGTGGCGTAGCCACGACTACGCCGGCTTCCTCGATCGGATCGAAGCGGGACAGAACTGGTCGTTCCGATTGACGGCCAACCCCGTGCACAGCATCCGACGCAAGGACGGGGAGCCGACCAAGCCGACCGCACACGTCACCCCACGCCACCAGGTGGGATGGCTGCTCAAGAAACAGGAGCGGTGCGGTTTCGAGGTGCTGCGCGCCACGGACCCGGACCCGGCCATGCCCGAGGTGGACGGCTACGACGTCCTGGTGCGCGAGCGCGACAGTGCGGGTTTCGACAAGGCCGATCCTCGTCCGGAGCGCAAGGGCCGACGCATGAGGGTGCCCGTGGTCACCGCCACGTTCGACGGCAGGCTGACCGTCACCGATCCCGAAGCGCTGCGCCGTGCGTTGACGTCCGGTATCGGCCGCGCCAAGGCCTACGGCTGTGGACTGCTGACCTTGGCGCCGGTGACCTGATGGCCACGGCGGGGAAACGGGGTGCCCTGACTCCGAGTCAGCTCACCAGGGTCGGTGATCGGAGCTCGTTCGTCTATCTCGAACGGTGCGTGATCCATCGCGAGGACAACGCCATCACCGCCGAGGACGGGGAGGGCGTTCGGCACATCCCGTCCGCGACGATCGGAGTTCTGCTTCTCGGGCCGGGCACCAGGGTCACCCATCAGGCGATGTCCCTCTTGGGCGACAGCGGAACCGGCGTGGTGTGGGTCGGCGAACACGGGGTGCGCTACTACTCGGGCGGGCGCGCCCTGACCCGATCCTCGACGTTGGTCGAAGCCCAGGCCAAGGCCTGGGCCAACATGAGGACCCGGCTCAACGTGGCTCGGGAGATGTACCTCACGCGCTTTCCCGGTGAAGACGTCGAGGGGCGCAACCGGAGGGAGCTGCTCGGTCTGGAGGGCGACCGGGTCAAGGAGTGTTACCGGAAACAGGCCGCCCGCACCGGCGTGGAATGGCGGGGGCGGAAGTTCACCCCGGGCGACTTCGCGGCGGGCGACCCGCCCAATCAGGCCGTCACCGCGGCCGCGCAATGCTTCTACGGCATCGCGCAATCCGTGGTCGCCGCACTCGGGTGTACCCCGGGTTTGGGGTTCGTCCACTCGGGTCACGAGCAGTCCTTCGTGCTGGACGTGGCCGATCTGTACAAGGTCGAGGTGGCGATTCCGGTGGCCTTCGACGTGGTCGCGGAGAGCGATGAGGACGTGGGTGCCAGGACCCGCAGGGCACTCCGTGATCGCGTCCATGAACGCGGTCTCCTCGACAGGTGCGTGGCCGACATCAAGCGTCTGCTGCTTCCCCGCGGGGCGGACGTGGAGGAGACGGACCGTGTCGGTCTTCAGACCGACCGCGGGCCGGACATCGAGTCCGGCCGGAACCTCGGGGTGATCTGGTGACCGTCATCATCCTCACGAACTGCCCCTCGGGCTTGCGCGGTCTGCTCACGAGGTGGTTGTTGCAGATCGCGCCGACGGTGTTCATCGGCAAGCCCTCCGCTCGGGTGCGCCAGGTTCTGTGGGACGAGGTGCACGAGTACGCGGGCAATGGCAGGGCGCTTCTCGTGTACACGACCAATAGTGAACAGGGGTTCGCCTTCGAGACGTTTGAGCACACGTGGAGACCGGTGGACCACGAGGGGATGACGCTCATCGAGCGCCCCAAGAATCAGGAGAAGGCGATCGCCACCCCCAAGAAGGGGTGGAGCAAGGCCTCGAAACGCCGCCGTTTCGCCAAGTAGGAAGCTCTGGGAAGTTTGTAACTTATGTCCAATTCGCAACAATGTGCAGATTCGGCCCTGTTCCGCGGATAACGTCGCAGGTCAGCGAGACTGCTCCCCGCGCACGCGGGGATGGACCCAGGTCCAGGTCCTGTGGGGACAGGTGCCAGGTCTGCTCCCCGCGCACGCGGGGATGGACCCACCACCAGCTACGACGAGGCGGCGGCGCTGATCTGCTCCCCGCGCACGCGGGGATGGACCCTCGCGGAGCGCAGGAATGCGGTTGAGCGATTCCTGCTCCCCGCGCACGCGGGGATGGACCCGAAGAACGCCCCCGGACGGTGTTGCACCACCGCTGCTCCCCGCGCACGCGGGGATGGACCCAGCACCGCCCGCACGTTCGCCGGGTACTACCGCTGCTCCCCGCGCACGCGGGGATGGACCCACCGACGACGCCCCCGACCTGGACGGCGTCATCTGCTCCCCGCGCACGCGGGGATGGACCCGCCGCCAAGGTCGCCATCACCAGACGGCCACCCTGCTCCCCGCGCACGCGGGGATGGACCCGAAGCCACCGAAGGGCCGCTGCACATCGAGGTCTGCTCCCCGCGCACGCGGGGATGGACCCCGGGACTTGATCAGGTTCCAGAGCGTCTGCCCCTGCTCCCCGCGCACGCGGGGATGGACCCTCCTCGGTGTCTTCGGCGTTCGCGATCTCGTTCTGCTCCCCGCGCACGCGGGGTTGAGGCCACAATCGTCACCGCCCAGAGGGTCAGAGTTGGGCGCGGACGCCGGTCTCGCGGGCCAGGCCGGTGATCTGGTCGCCGATGTCGTGGCGGGTGGCCAGGCGCCCGTCACCGCGACGCAGCAGCGGCAGCACCGAGTGCCCTCGGGCGTCCTCCAACTCCAGCGCCAGGGCGGTGTACAGCGCCAGCAGTGCCAGCACCAGCCCGGCCACCCCGGAGACCGTCTCCATCATGCTCGAACCGGTCAGTTCCGCCATCCCGGTGAGGGAGAACCGCAGGCCGCTCCCGACCATCACGAACGCCACGACGAGCTTCTGTGTAGCCCCGGCGATCGGCACCAGCACCGCGATGCCCGCGACGATGAGCAGCACCCCGAGGGCGGCGCTCTGGGTCTGTGGATCGACGGTCAGCTTGACCGTGCCGAACAGGGCCCAGGTGCACCCGAGCACCCCCATGCTGGTGCTGGCGACCGGATCCCTCGCCAGGATCCCGAAGATGGAGGCGAGCGCCATCAGGGGAACGGTGATGATCAGCGCGGCCATGGCCACGATCACCGTCTCGTCCTCGGGGATGATGCCGAGTTGCAGCGCGCTGAACCCGGTGGTCGCGATGGCCACTCCGAGGAAACCCAGGGGCAGCGGTGAGCCCATGGGTCGCAGCATGATGCGGACCATCGAGTGATGGTCCGTCCGCGTCTTCTCGTTGCTGCGATCCTCGTTCATGAAGCCTCCTTGATCTGGATATTCCTCCCCTTTGCCCGACTCATCGGCGCCTAACCGGACCGTGCGGAGACCGAGGGAGTGCCCGACCTGGACCGGGTCCGGCCGGTGCTCGGAGGGTGTTTGACTGGCAGTGGACAGGGGCCGGGTGTCACCGGTCCTTCCGCTGGTCGTGGGGTCCGTTCTGCCTGGAGGGATGGAGGAGGCCGTCGTGGGTCCTCGAATCGGAGTCGTGGTCGGGAGCGGGTTGGTGGTGACGGCCCTGCTCGCCGCGTGCGCACCCGGCGCCGGGAACGCGGAGGGACTTCCTCCCGAGGGCGGGTTCGACTACCAACTGGGCGGCGCCTATCCGCCGCCCGACGGGGTCGAGATCGTCGTGCGCGACTCCTCGGTGGAGCCCGAGCCCGACCTGTACTCCGTCTGCTACGTCAACGGTTTCCAGACCCAGCCGGGCGACCTCGGGTTCTGGGAGGAGCGTGCCCCCGACGTGCTCCTGCGAGACGAGGGCGGGGACCCGGTCGCGGACCCCGGCTGGCCCGACGAGTACCTGCTCGACACCTCGACCGAGGAACTTCGTGAGCGGATCGCGGCTCTGCTCGACGACACCATCGCGCAGTGCGCCGAGGCCGGTTACGACGCGGTCGAGTTCGACAACCTGGACGCGTACCTGCGCTCGTATTCTGCTCTGACCAGCGATGACAATCTCGCGTTGGCGACGCTGCTGGTGGCCTCGGCGCACGACCGGGGCATGGCGGCGGCCCAGAAGAACACCGTGGAGGAGGCCGAACGCGGTAAGGACGAGGTCGGCTTCGACTTCGCCATCACCGAGTCCTGCGCGGCGTGGTCGGAGTGCGGGGGCTACACCCGGGTGTACGGGGAGGAGAACGTGCTCGCCATCGAGTACCCGGAGGACCTGGACGAGGTCGATACCGACTTCGACGCGGCGTGCGCCGTCACCGACACCCCTGCGAGGACGATCCTGCGCGACCTCGCTCTGGTGGCGGAGTCCGAACCCGGGTACGTGTACGCGACCTGTTGAGCCGGACACGGCCCAGCGCGCGGGCGTGCCGGAGCGGGGCGGGGTACCGTGGTCGGGCCTCAATCACACGTCGGGAAGTGCGTAGACATGGCCCCCAAGATCGCCACCAACACCAAGGTCGACCGCGACGGACTGCTGGAGTTCCTCCGCCCCCGGCACCGGGCGCTCCTCCTCACCCGCAAGGCCGACGGCTCCCCGCAGGCCTCGCCCGTGACCTGCGGGGTGGATGAAGAAGGACGCGTCGTGGTGTCCACCTACCCCGAGCGCGCCAAGGCCCGGAACGCCGGGAGGGACGCCCGGGTCAGTGTCGTCGTCCTCTCGGAGGACTTCGACGGCCCCTGGGTCCAGGTGGACGGCAGTGCCGAGGTCATCGACGGGGAGGACGCCGTCGAGCCGTTGGTCGAGTACTTCCGGGTGATCGCGGGCGAGCACCCGGACTGGGACGAGTACCGGGAGGCGATGCGCCGGCAGGGCAAGGCCCTGATCCGGGTCACCCCCGAGAGGTGGGGGCCGATCGCCACCGGTGGTTTCCCCGCCGACAAGGCCTGAGCGTCCTTCGGCGCGCCACGGGTGTGCACGTGTCCGGGCGTCGAGGGTTCCCGTCTCTCCGCGGCCGCCCGAACCCGGGCCGCCGGCAAGCCGAGGCTCTGAGGAGCGCGATCTAACCGGCGGCCTCGGCGAAGGCGGCGGCCGACACCACCGAGTCCGCTCCGAAGGCGACCTGCCCCACCGCCACCTCGGGCGGCACGGCGGCGCGCACCGCGGCCACCGCTGCGGCGCCGAAGCCGCCACAGAGTTCGACGAGTTTCACGCCCTCGGTCGCCGCGAGTTCCGCGGCGACCGAGGGTGCTTTGTCGGTGCCCGGTACCGGTACCAGTAGTGTGCGTTGGCCCGCCCGGTCGATGACGGTGCGGTCGGCGATGGGGTCGGTTCCGGGGTGTTCGAAAACGTAGGCCCAGGTGAGGCTCATGGCAGTCTCCTCGTCTCGTGTCCCCCGAACCTAGGACCTCAAGCGGACTTCAGGTCAAGTCTGGTGGTGTCCGCTCTCGTCCATGGTCGTGGAACGAGGGTCGGTGCGCCGTTCGGACTGTGCCGCCCTGCCCTGTCCCGCCCTGTCCTGGCGGGGCCAACGCCGGGGCGACGTCCGGTGCGTGCGCCACCCGAGGTCCTGGTCGGCCCGCGTGCGGGGTCGGCGACGACGGGTGGTCGCCCCGGAGTGCCCGGCGGGCGGGGGACCCCCGCCCCGAGTGGCACCGACCACCTCCGGGTGCAGGTCCGTGCGTGCACCCGCGCCCCGGTCGTCGGTCGTGTCACCGTGTCGGCGGTGGTCCGGATCACCTCGATCCTCTAAGGCGAGTTTTCCTACCTGCATGCTATTTTTTGTCCGGTCAAGAGTTCCCGCCGTCTGGCTCGGCAGGCGGGGCAGCAACCCTCGTACGGCGGTGGGGTGCTCCCGAGCAAGACCAGGCGCCCGAGGCCCCACGGGCGCAAGTGCTCTGCGGCGCGGCGCGGGTCCACCGCGTGGACCCGCGTGCCCACGGCCCCTCCCCGGCCGTCGGTTCCCGAGAGGAAGAACGTGTCCCAGTCTCCGACCCCGCCGGGCCTCCTGCCCGTGTCCGGTCCCGCCGTCGCCGCCGTCCTCGACCTCTACGCCCCGCAGACCAACGGTGTCGACAACGGCCCCAGCCTGCGCTTTCGCAACGAGATCCTGTCCGAACCGGAGGCCCGGCGCACGCTGGTGGCGGGGATCGACCGCCAGGAGGTCGTCGACACGATCTACATCGACCACCACCGCCTGGCCACGTCCTTCCTCAGCACCACCGCCGGAGGCCACGTCGACCGGTCCGCGCACCTGGAGTACGACCCCGACCACGCCGAGGAGCTTCTGGACGTCACCATCCAGGCCTGGATCCTCGACCTGCTGGAGGACCTCCAGGAAGAACTCGGCCCGACCCACCTGTTCATCTCACACGACCTCGCGGTCGTACGGCGCCTCTCGCACACCCTCTCGGTGATGCGCGAGGGCAGGGTGGGGGAGTCGGGACTCACCGAGGAGATCTTCGCCGCACCGCGGCACACCTGCACGCGAGGCCTGATCGAGGCCGTCCCCGGTCGTCGCGAACCCGTGCCGCTCACCCTGCCCTGACCGCCCCGCATCCCATCAAGGAGTACGGAAAGTGACCACAGTGCCCAAACAGCTCGGATTCTTCACGCGTGTGCTGGACGCGGCGCCCCCGGCGGAGCGCTACCGGCTGGCCATCGAACAGATCCGGCACGCCGAGGCCCACGGCTACGACAGTGCGTGGGTCGCCCAGCACCACTTCGACGGCGACGAGGGCGGGCTGCCGTCCCCGTTGGTGTTCCTGGCCCGGGCGGCGGCCGACACCGAGCGCATCCGCCTCGGCACCGGAGTGGTCACCCTCCCCCTGGAGGACCCGGTCCGGGTGGCCGAGGACGCCGCCGTCCTTGACCTGCTCGGGGACGGCCGACTGGAGTTGGGGCTGAGCTCCGGCGGCACCCCCACGACGTTTCCGAGCTTCGGGGTGGAGTTCGAGGAACGGCGTGAGGCGTTCGCCCGCAAACACGAGACGCTCCTCGCGGCGCTGTCCGGCGCGCCCTTCGACCACACCGGCAACCGTCTCCACCCGGCCCGTCCCGAACTCCTGGACCGGTTGTGGCTGGCCACCTTCTCCGCGCCGCTCGCCGTGACCGCGGGCCGCCACGGTCACGGGCTGATGCTTTCGCGCACCCAGCCCCGTCCCGCCCAGGCCCCGGACACGGCCCTGTGGGACATCCAGAACCCTCTCATCGACACCTATCTGGAACACCTGGAGCCGGGGACCGCCCCGCGGATCAGCGTGGCCCGCACCCTGTTCGTGGCCGACGACCGCGACGAGGCGCTGCGCCTGGCCGAACGCGGCTACCGCACCACCCGCTTCGCCCGGGCCACCCTGGGGGACGACGTCGACCGGCTGCCCGTGACCGAACTCCTGACCCGACTCGACGCGCACGTGGGAACCCCGGAGGACGTCCTGGAGTCGCTCTCCCAGGACACGGCCCTGCCGCGCGCCACCCACCTGTCCTTCCAGGTCCACTCGGTGGACCCGCCGCACGAGCACGTGCTGCGCTCCATCGAACTCGTCGCCGAGCGGGTGGCCCCCGAACTCGGCTGGACCCCGGCCGCCAGCGCCTGACCGCGTCGACCGCGCGGTGCCACGGGTCCCCTTGCCCCGGGGCCCGAGCACCGGGTCCCCACCGCGCGGTGCCACCGGCCCCGACCCATCCCGACGCCCACCGACCCAAACCCCGCGACCAAGGAGGCACCCCGGCGGACGACCTCGTCGACCGTCTCCTCGACGTCGCCCCCGCAGACCCGCAGACCCGCAGACCCGCAGACCCGCCGGACCTGGTGCGGGCCGCGATCCGCGGTCCCGGCGCCCGAACGCGCCCTGCTCGGCGCGGCGACCGCCGTCGCGCCGGACCACGCCCACCTGCTGATCCTGCGCCCACGTGAGGCCGCACCGGACGACCTGAGCGTCTTGGCCGACGTCGGCTGGTTCACCACCGCCATCGTCACCCTGTCCCGGCTCGTCTCCTTCCCGGCCTTCCAGGTCCGGCCGGTCCACGGCCTGGAGGTCCTGTCCCGAACGGAGGCCGCGTGAACACCCCACCCGTGAACGCACCGTCCGCGTCGCACCGTCCCGACCACTTCACCCGGGCCGGGGAGCCCCGGCTCGCGCCGCTCACCGAGCACGAGCCGACCTCGCGCCATCGTGAGGCGCTCGTCGAGGAGTCCCGCGCGCGGACGCCCTACTTCGCGCTGCCGGTCCGCGACCCGGACGCCCTGCAGGCACGGACCCGCGCCGACTTCGACATCTTCCACAACACCGACGACGGGCTGCCCCGGGCCGAACGCGAACTCGCCTCCACCGCCGTGTCCCGCTTCAACGGCCGCGTGTTCCGCGGGTCGGTGCACGCGCGACTCGCCGCCCGCCCGGCGACCCGGCGCGAGGACGTCGACCGTCTGTTGGCCGAGGGGGTGGGGACCGACACCGGCCACCTCCGGTGGAACGCCGTCGTGCGCGCCGCCGTGGCCCTGTCGGCCACTCCCGTGGAGTTCGACGCCGAGCACGTGGCGGAGCCGCGGTCCCTCGGCGCGACGGACGCCGACATCGTCGACATCGTCGACAGCGCGGCCTTCTTCACCTGGGCCAACCGCCTCATACTCTCCTTGGGTGAGCCGGTACACCCGCACACGCTCCGCGCGTCCCGCGCCGGGCAGGAAGGAGACCGATGAGTTTCCCGAGCAACCTCGACCACCTCGTCTACGCCGTACCGGACCTGGAGGCGGCCGTGCCCGCCTTCGCCGAACGCACCGGCGTCACGCCGGTGCCCGGTGGACGGCACCCCGTGGGTTCGGCCAACGCCCTGGTCGCCCTCACCGTAGGGTCCGAACGTGCCCCGTACTACCTGGAGATCGTCGGCCCCGACCCCGCCCGCACCGAGCCGGTGCGGGTCTTCGGCCTGGCCGATCTGGACCACCCCCACCTGGCCACCTTCGCGGTCCGCGTCGATGACGACCTGACCACGGTGGTGGAACGAGCCCGCGCGGTGGGCCACGACCCCGGGGACGTCGAGCCCTGGTCCCGGGCCACGCCGGACGGCGATGTCCTGCGCTGGCACCTGGCCAAACGCGAACCGAAGGCCTACCCCGCGCCGGTGCCCTTCCTCATCGACTGGGGGAGCACCCCGCAACCCGGCCTGGGCGACCTGCCCACGCTGGAACTGGTGTCCCTGCGCGCCGTACACCCGGATCCGGCCTCGCTCGCCCCGGCCCTGGCGGCGTTCGGCGTCGATCTGGAGGTCTCGACCGGCCCCGTGCCGTCGCTGGAGGCCGTTCTGCGCGGCCCACAGGGGGAGTTCGTCCTACGCTGATGGGCCGCCGCTCCGTGCCGTTGGTCGGTGCTCCGGGAGCCTTGGGGAACGCGGTTCACACGGCCCGGGACGACGAGGTCCCTCCCCCCGTCCACGGTCCGTTCCCCGACGCCGTCCCGCGCGTCCTGCGCTCCCCGCGGATCGCGCGGGCGGTCCGGCGACGGCGGCATCCGGACCAACGCCCGCACCCGGGTTTTCCCATCTCTTGCCGGCCATCGTTTTCGGTCGACGTAGGCCGGGTAACCGTACCCCCACATGCCTCAACCATCACGAACCCATGGAACAGGGGAGCACATGCCGCAGGCCCACCACCGCACACGCGACGAACGGGGGCACCGATGCGCGGCCTGAAGACGTCTCTGGCCCTGGCCGGAGCACACTGGGCCTGGAAACGGCACCGCCGCGGGTCCGCTCCACCTCCCTCGACCACCCGGCGCAACGCCGAATTCCTCGCCTTGGGCGCGGCCGCCGCCGCGCTCGGCGTGGGGGCCTCGGCCCTGTCCGAGCACCGCCGGGCACGCCGCATGAGCGGCAAGGTCGCGCTCGTCACCGGTGGCTCGCGCGGACTCGGTCTCCAACTGGCCCGGGAGTTCGGCGCCTCCGGGGCCTCGGTGGTCATCTGCGCCCGAGGCCGCGAGGACCTGGACCGGGCGGTCGCCGAACTCACCGGACGCGGCGTCGAGGCCCACGGGGTGGTCTGCGACGTCACCGACCCCGAGGAGATCGAGGCGCTGCTGGACGCCGCCGTCACGCGGTTCGGCCGCCTGGACGTGGTCGTCAACAGCGCCGGGACCATGCGGGTGGGCCCGCAGGAGACCCACTCCGACGCGGACTTCGCCCAGGCCATGGACATCATGTTCTGGGGGCCCTTCCACCTGTCCCGCGCCGCTGTGGAACGCATGCGGGCGGCGGGCGGCGGCACCCTGGTCAACGTCACCTCGATCGGGGCCTACCTGTCGGTGCCTCACATGCTGCCGTACTCGGTGGCCAAGCACGCCTGGGCGGCCCTGTCCGAGGGCCTGGCCGCCGAGACCGGGGGCACCGGGGTGCGGGTCACCACGGTGGCGCCCGGGCTCATGCGCACCGGTTCGCACAAGGGCGTGGTCTTCTCGGGAGACCCCGAACGGGAGTACGCCTGGTTCGCCCTGGCCGCCGGGCTTCCCCTGCTCAGTGTGAGCGCCGAGCACGCCGCACGGAGCATCGTGCACGCCGCCGCGACCGGCCGCGGCTTCCTGGTCGTCTCCCCGGTGGCCCGGCTGGGCATGGCGATGCACGGTGTGGCCCCGGGCCTCACCCAGCGGATCATGCGTCTGGCGGGCCGCGCGCTGCCCACGGCCCTCGATCCCGCGGAGGAGCGCTCCGGGGCGGAGGCGGCCGACTCCCGCGTCGGACGCCTGGTCGACACCGTCACCGTGCTCAACGAACGCGCCGGACGCCGGATGAACCAGCGCCCGGCCTCGGAAGGGGAGCGGACCCACGGTGGGGGCCGGTCCACCGGCTCCGGCGAGGCCGTCGACGCCGCTCGGGACCCCGACCTGTCGGGTGCGCGGGTCCCCGAGGACGAGGGTGGGCCGCCCCCGGAGCGGTAGGCGGGGAGCGACCACGCGGCCGTTCCTCACATGGATCTCATGTCGCCCGGGCAACACCCACCACGACCCCCACAGAAGGCGGTCGCAGGAGAGGAGAGAGTCGGATGTCCGTTCACACGAAGCAGCAGTCCCTGCGTCAGCCCGATCCGATGCCACCGGACCCGTTCCCGCCGGCGCCCATGCCGCCCGAACCGGTTCCCCCGGAGCCGAGCCCGGATCCGCTGCCCGAACCGGGGCCGCCCGGTCCCATCCCGGACCCGCCGGGCCCCGAACCCGCACCGGAACCCGCCTGAGAGAGGGAACCGCTGATCAAGGACCCGTCGTGGGGCGCACCGGAACCGGTGCGCCCCACGGGGCTGTTCGGGTCCTGGTGGCTACTCTCGGTCACCCCCCTTGACGTGTGCGCGACCACTGCCTAGCTTCATCGGGAAACAATCCTTCCGGATCCGCGGCGACCCCTGCCGTGACCGATCCGCTCCCCGTCGGAGGACACCTTGGCGCGTTACCGCACCACCCCCGGTCACCCCTACCGGACCCTCTCCCTGGCCACCGTGGGAGCGCTCCTCCTCGGTGCCGCCCTGTTCGGCACCGGCTCACCCGAGACGGCCGCACCCGTCTCCGCCACCACCGACACCGCCTCCACCGCCATCGACCAGCACGGACGACTGGCCGTCTGCGGCATCAAGCTCTGCGACGAGAACGGCGAACAGGTCCAGCTCACCGGGATGAGCTCGCACGGGTTGCAGTGGTACGACCACTGCCTCACCGACGGTTCCCTGGACGCCCTGGCCGACGACTGGAACGCCGACGTCCTGCGCGTGTCCATGTACATCCAGGAGGGCGGCTACGAGACCGACCCGCGTGGATTCACCGACCGGGTGCACGAACTCATCGAGGAGGGCACCGAGCGGGGCCTGTACGTCATCGTGGACTGGCACATGCTCACCCCCGGCGACCCGAACCACAACACCGACCTCGCGCTCGACTTCTTCTCCGAGATCGCCTCGGTCCACGCCGACAAGGACAACCTGCTCTACGAGATCGCCAACGAACCCAACGGGGTCTCCTGGGACGCGATCAAGAGCTACTCGGAGGAGGTCATCCCGGTGATCCGGGAGGCCGACCCCGAGGCGCTCGTGCTGGTCGGCACCCGCGCCTGGTCCTCGTTGGGCGTGTCGGAGAGCGCGGACCACACCGAGATCCTCGCCGACCCGGTGGACGCCGACAACATCATGTACGTCTACCACTTCTACGCCGCCTCCCACGGGGGCGTGCACTACGACGTCTTCGAGCAGGCCGTCCAGGAGCTGCCCCTGTTCGTCACCGAGTTCGGTACCCAGGAGCACACCGGTGACGGCCCCGACGACTTCGCGTCCGCCCAGCGCTACCTCGACCTCATGGCCCAGGAGCAGATCAGCTGGGTGAACTGGAACTTCTCCGACGACTTCCGCTCCGGCGCGGTCTTCGAGCCCGGCACCTGCGACGCGGGCGGCCCCTGGACCGGTACCGACGGGCTCAAGCCCGCGGGGGAGTGGATCCGCGACCAGATCCGTACCAGCGGCCTGTCCGGCTGACCCGACGTGACGACGGGCCCCGGGGAGGCGTCCTCCCCGGGCCCGTCCGTGCCGCCGGCACCGGTCGGCGTGCGATGCGTCCTACTCGGTGGCGATGGTGAGCTCGTCGGCGGCGTCCACGTCCACCACGGTCCGGTCGCCCGCGGCGATCTGCCGGTCCAGCACCATCCTGGACAGCCGGTTGCCCACGTTGCGCTGGATGGTCCGGGCCAGGGGCCGCGCTCCGAACTCGGGCTGGTATCCGCGTCGGGCCAGCCACCGCACCGCCTCGTCGGTGAAGCGGATCGTGATGTCCTGCGCCCGCAGGCGCTCCTCGGTCCGGGCCAGCATCAGGCGGGTGATCCGAGCGATCTCCTCCTCGCCCAATTGCTGGAAGACGATGACCTCGTCGATACGGTTGAGGAACTCGGGTCGGAACTCCTCACGGAGCCGGCGCATGACCCGGCGTTCGGTGTCGGGATCCATCTGCCCGTCCGTGGTGAACCCCATCGGGCCGCCGCCGGTGATCACCTCCGACCCCAGGTTGCTCGTCATGATGATCACGGTGTTGCGAAAGTCCACGGTCCGGCCCTGACCGTCGGTCAGACGACCGTCGTCCAACACCTGCAACAGCAGGTTGAACACGTCCGGGTGGGCCTTCTCCACCTCGTCGAGCAGCAGCACCGAGTAGGGGTGGCGTCGCACCGCCTCGGTGAGCTGACCGGCCTCCTCGTACCCCACGAACCCGGGAGGGGCACCGGTGAGCCGGGCGGCGGTGTGCCGCTCCTGGAACTCGCTCATGTCGAGCCGGACCATGGAGTCGTCGGAACCGAACAGTGCCTCCGCCAGCGCCCTGGCCAGCTCCGTCTTGCCCACGCCGGTCGGGCCCAGGAACAGGAAGCCGCCCACCGGGCGGTCCGGGTCGCCCAGGCCCGCGCGGTTGCGGCGGATGGCCTCCGACACCGCGACGACCGCCTCGTTCTGGCCGATCACCCGGTCGTGCAGCACCTCTTCCAGGTTGACCAGACGGTCCCGTTCCTCCTGGGTCAGCTGGGCCACCGGGATGCCGGTGCTGCGCGAGACCACCTCGGCGATGTCGGCCGGACCCACCTCGGGAACGGCCGAGCCGGTCCCGCGTGCCTGGTGCACGCCGCTCTTGGCGGCGTTGATCTCGTCGCGCAGCCGGGAGGCCTTCTCGTAGTCCTCCTCCTGGACCGCGCGTTCCTTCTGCTCCTCCAGCTCCTTGAGCCGTTTCTCCATCTCGCGCAGCGCCGAACTGGAGGTCTTGAGCCGCAGACGGACCCGGGCACCGGCCTGGTCGACGAGGTCGATCGCCTTGTCGGGCAGGAACCGGTCGGTGACGTAACGGTCGGACAGCTCGGCCGCGGCCACCAGGCTCTCGTCGTCGAACCGGACCTGGTGGTGGGCCTCGTAGCGGTCGCTCAACCCGCGCAGGATGTCGACGGTGTCCTCCACCGACGGTTCGGGCACCTGGATGGGCTGGAACCGACGCTCCAGCGCGGCGTCCTTCTCGATGTTCCTGCGGTACTCGTCCACCGTCGTGGCACCGATGATGTGCAGTTCACCGCGGGCCAACGCGGGCTTGAGCATGTTCCCGGCGCTGGTCGACCCCTCCGAGGCGCCCGCACCGACGATCGTGTGGATCTCGTCGATGAAGATGAGCAGCTCCTCGGAGTGGGCGCGGATCTCGTCGACGATGCCGTTGAGCCGCTCCTCGAAGTCGCCCCGGTAACGCGTGCCCGCCACGATCCCGGACAGGTCCAGCTGGACCAGACGCCGTCCGCGCAGGGCGTCGGGCACGTCGTCGTCGAAGATCCGCTGGGCGATGCCCTCGACGATCGCGGTCTTGCCCACACCGGGGTCACCGATGAGCACGGGGTTGTTCTTGCGTCGCCTGGCCAGCACCTCGATGCACTGTTCGACCTCGTCGTCGCGGCCCACCACCGGGTCCAGACGACCCTCGCGGGCGAGCGCGGTCATGTCGGTGCCGAACTCGTCCAGGGTCGGCGTCGGCGACGGTTCGGCCTCCGCCTGTTCACCGGAGGGCGCGGGCCCGGCGGCCTTTTGCAGCGACTCCGGGGTGACCCCCTGGTCGCGCAGCAGCTGTCCGACCGGGTGGTCGAGGTTGAGCGCCAACGCGAACAGGATGTGCTCGGGAAGGATCGCGGGGCTTCGGGTGGCCCGGGAGATCTGTAGGGCGTCGAGGAGGGCGCGCTTGGCCGAGGGGGTCAGTCGTGCCGAACCGCGTACCGCGCGGGGGGCCTGCGCGACCGCCTGCTCGATCACGTCCTCCAACGGTCGCGCGTCCGCGTCGGTGCGCTCCACGAGCTTGCGCGTGGGCGCGTAGCGCAACAGGCCCCAGAGCAGGTGGACGGAGTCGACGTCGGAGCCCCCGTTCTCCAGGGCGCGTCGGGCCGCGGCGTCGGCGACCTGTTGGGCGTCGGGGCTCATCAACTTCGACAGGTCGACGCGTCGGACGGGCCCGCGGGCGCCGAGGAACCTGGCCAGGAACTCGTCGAAGGAGCCGGGTTCGCCGCCCGGACCTTCGGGATTGTCGTGTGTCATCTCGTCTCGTCCCCCGTGTGGTGACCGGCCGGAGTCATGGCGTGATCACCCTATGTGGTTGAGTGCAATTCGGTCGGTAACGACCAGCCGGATGGGGCCGTCCGCGATCTCTGTTCCCACACTCCCCAGGACCCCCGGGGTCCACACGTGTCGGGAGCCGTGGTGCGGCCCATCCCCGCCCTTTTCGCTCCGAGCCGAGCCGCCCCCGGCGCACTCTCGCCCGTTCCGGTGTCGTCCGTCCGGGTGGCGGTTCGGGTCGCACTGCCGTGGGGTCCACGGTGCGCAGGCCCGCCCTGATGGTGGACCGCGTCCGGGACGCCGGTGGGAGTCACCCCCGCGCGGGGGGGGAGGCGGGGCGAAGAGCTAAGGGGACGCGCGGACTCCGGCCCTCTGTTCCCGGCCGCTCCCTCGCTCGTGGTCGGCGCCGACCGACCCTGGGCGGGTCCGCGCCGATGGCGCGGCGCACCGACCACGACCACGATCCCGTTCGGACCCACACGCGCAGGGAGGGAACGGCCGTTCCGTCGTGGTGACGGGGACGGCCGTTCCCTCCCGCTCCTGCGTGGCGGAAGCGCTTCTACACCCCGTGCACGGCGTGGCGGAAGTGCGCGTAGCGCTCGCGCAGGTCCGTGCCGATCTCAACGCCGTGGACGGGCTCCTCCTCGGGGGCGCCCAGGGTCCATGTGGGCGGACGCTCCTCGCCGGACAGGGCCCAGGCGGCCTGGCGGGCCGCGCCCAGGGCGACGTATTCGGCGGCCGGCGGCACCAGTACGGGGGCTCCCAGAACGAGAGGGGCGATGGCGCGGACCGCGGCCGAACGCGCGCCGCCCCCCACCAGCAGGACCCGCTCGGTCGGCACACCCTGATCGGCGAGAGCGGCCAGGCCGTCGGCGAGCCCGCACAGCATCCCTTCCACGGCCGCGCGGGCGATGTTGGCGGGGGTCATGTTGTCGCGGCGCAGTCCGTGCAGCGACCCGGTGGCCTCGGGGAGCTCGGGGGTGCGTTCACCGTCCAGGTAGGGCAGGAGCACGACCCCCTCGGCCCCCGGGCGCGCCCCCAGGGCGAGGTGGTCGAGCCCGGCCAGGTCGGTCCCCAGCATGGCGGCGGCCGAGCTCAGGACGCGTGCGGCGTTGAGGGTGCAGACCAGGGGCAGGTGGCCGCCGGTGGCGTCGGCGAACCCGCAGACCGTTCCGGTGGGGTCGTGACTGGGCCGGTCGTGGGCGGCGAACACGGTGCCGCTGGTGCCCAGGGACACCACCACGTCACCGGGGCGCACCCCCAGGCCGAGGGCGGCGCCCATGTTGTCGCCGGTGCCGGGGGCGATGAGGGCGCCTTCGGGGGTGTGGCCCACGCCCTCGGTGGGCGCCGCCACACGGGGCACCTCCAGCTCACGGCCGAACCCGCGCACCAGCAGGTCGGTGCGGTAGCCGTTCTCCGACGGCGACCAGTAGCCGGTGCCGGAGGCGTCGCCGCGGTCGGTGGTGGGTGCCTGGCGGGCCCCGGAGAGGCGCCAGGTGAGCCAGTCGTGGGGGAGCATGACTCCGTGCGCGCGTGCGGCGAGGTCAGGTTCGTGCTCGGCGAACCAGCGCAGTTTGGTGATGGTGAAGCTGGCCACCGGCACGTTGCCGACGGCGTCCGCCCAGGCCTTCGGGCCGCCCAGTTCATCGACGAGGTCGTGCGCGGCCTCGGCGGAGCGGCCGTCGTTCCAGAGCAGTGAGGGGCGTACGACCTCCCCGGCCTCGTCGACCACGACCATGCCGTGCTGCTGACCGGCCACGGACACCGCCGAGACGTCGTCGAGCAGCCCGGAGGAGGCGGTGGTGAGGGCGCTCCACCAGTGGCGGGGGTGGGTCTCGGTGCCGTCGGGGTGCGGTGCGCGTCCCTCGCGCACCACCTTCCCGGTCGCGCTGTCGCAGACCACGACCTTGCAGGACTGTGTCGAGCTGTCGATTCCGGCGACGAGTGCCATGTTCGCTCCGTGTGGGTGGTGGGGTCCTGGCCGAGCCTGGCCGGGCTCATTCTCCCACCCTGGTGACCCCTCTCACAGCCCGGGGTGCGTCTGCCCTCCGCCCTTGCCCACGCATAGTCGGATCAATAAAATTGAGCCGACACAACTCAAGCCAGGAGGAGTGGTCCGATGCACGTCACGGACGTCTTCGCGGAGGCCCAGGAGACCCTATGGGCCCGGCTCACCGCGAATCCGGTCATCCGGGTCGACAGTGGTCGACGCGGCGCCGACCTCGTGTTCGAGGTCGAACTCGCACCGGGCGTCGATCCGCACGAGATCCTCGTGCTGCACGAGGAACGCGCGCTCGTGCTGGTCCGCGCCGCAGACCGGTCGGTCCTGCACCGGATCCCCTTGGACACCCCGGTGGGCCGCCCCGTCCGGTGGGACCACCCCTCGGGCCTGCTCGTCACCGCGCGGCCGTCCGGTCCCGCTCCGGTCGCGCTCACCCCCGCGCTGCGACCACCGTCCCGCACGGCCCGTCTCCGCGCCGCCTTGGCCCGCTGCGGCGACCGACTGCGCGGCCTGTTCGTCGGCTGATCGGCTCTCCGTCGCCCTCCCAGGGCACCGGCCCTGGCCACCGTCGCGTTCTTCGGTGCGCGTGGAACCGCGACGGACCGAACGGTACGGTTCCCGAGGTCTGTGGCGGACAGGACGAGGGCGCCCCCGATCACTCGCGGGCGCCCTTCTTCCCGGGCGAAGGGAAGTCCGTGGGTTCGATCAGACCAGTGGGGCCACCGAGGAGAAGGTGCCCCGGTGGTACACCAGTGGCGGCCGAGGGTCCTCCAGGACCACCGTGTGCGTCACCTGACCGACGACCAGCCAGTGGTCACCGATGAGCCGGGTGTCGAACCGCTCGCACACCAGGTGCGCGGAGGCGCCGTCCAGCAGCGGCACCTCGGCCGGTCCGAACCGCCACGAGGTCGGCGGGGCGAATCGGTCCACGCCGGTGCGCGCGAACCGGGACGCCAGTTCCGCCTGGCCCTCACTCAGCAACTGCACCCCGAACTCGCCGGCCCGACGCAGGGTCGGCCAGGTGGACGAGGAATCGGCGACGTAGAACGACACCAGTGGCGGGTTCAGGCTCACGCTGGTGAACGACGTGGCGGTCAGCCCCACCGGGCGTCCCTCGACATGGGCGGTGATCACGACGACGCCCGCCGGATGATGGCGCATCGTCGCGCGGAACCGGTCGGACTCGGCCGGGGCCCGGGTACGGTCGGCGGTCTCCGTGACGCTCAACGGACTCTCCCTGATGGGTCGGAAAGCGGTCAGACGGGTGTGGTGCGGTGGTGCGCGGTCGCTCGCAGGGACGCGGCCGACCGTTCCGCCCACGGGCCCAGGACCTCGTCCAGGGCCGTCGGCGGCGTACCGCCGGAGGGGATGGCCTCCTGCAACAGGGCCAACCCGGAGGTGGGCACCGTGGCGCCCAGTTCCAGCAACAGCGGTCTCAGGTGCACGTCCACCGCGAGGGTGTGCGCGGGCGAGCCCATCACCAGGACCGGCACCGCGGTCACCCCGTCCAGACCACCGGTGGGCAGGAGGTCCAGGAAGACCTTCAGCAGTCCGGTGTAGGTGGCCTTGTAGGTGGGACTGGCGACGACCAACAGGTCGCTCGCGCGGACCCGCTCCAGTGCCGACCGCACGTCCGGCGGCGGGCCGGGTGTGAGCAACAGCGGCCGCAGTTCCGCCAGGTCCAGCAGGTCGGGTTCGTCGGACAGTCCGGCGGCGACGGTGGCGTGTCGGGCCACGGCCGTCGCGGCGGTGGCGGTGCGTGAGCGCGGCCGGGGGTTGCCGACCAGGGCGGTGGTGGTCATGGTGGGGACCTTCGGATCAGGACGGTGCGACGGCGGTGTCGGTGGCCGCCGGGGCGGGTGAGGTGAACGGGACACTGGTGACCGAGGAGGTCACCGGGCCGTCCGGGTGGCTCCACAGCCCTCGTTCGGCCAGGAGAGGCAGGACGCCCTCGCCGAACCAGTACGCCTCCTCCAGGTGCGGGTAGCCCGACAGCACGAACTCGGTGACGCCGGCCTCGTGGAACTCCTCGATCAGACGCGCGACCTGCTCATGGCTGCCGACCAGGGCGGTGCCCGCACCGCCCCGGGCCAGCCCCACGCCCGCCCACAGGTTCGGGTGGATCTCCAGGTCGGCGGTGCTGCCGCCGTGCAGGTCCAGCATGCGGCGCTGGCCCTCGGACTCGCTGCGCCGCAGGCTCCTCTGCACTTCGGCGATGGTCTCGGGGGAGAGGTCCTCGATCAGGCGCCGGGCCTGGGCCCAGGCCTCCTCCTCGGTGTCACGGCTGATCACGTGCAACCGGATCCCGTATTCCAGGGACCGACCGCGCTCGGCCGCCAAGGAGCGCACGCGCGCGATCTTGTCGGCCACCGCGGCCGGGGGTTCCCCCCAGGTCAGATAGGTGTCGACGCGGGAGGCGGCGACCTCCAGCGCGGCGGGGGAGGATCCACCGAAGTACACCGGTGGACGCGGCACCGGCGTCCGTTGCAGGGCTGCCCCCTCCACCCTCACGTGCTCACCGGCGAAGTCGACGGTCTCGCCCCGCCACAGCCCGTCGACCACGCGCAGGAACTCGTCGGTGCGACGGTACCGCGCGTCCTTGTCCAGGAAGTCGCCGTGTTGGCGTTGTTCGGCGGACTCGCCGCCGGTCACCACGTTGAGCAGCAACCGCCCCTCGCTCAGCCGCTGGTAGGTGCTCGCCATCTGCGCGGCCAGGGTGGGACTGAGCAGCCCCGGGCGGAAGGCCACCAGGAACTTCAGTCGTCGGGTCGCGCCGACCAGCATCGCGGTGGTCAGCCAGGCGTCCTCGCACCACGCGCCGGTGGGGGTGAGCGCTCCCTCGAACCCGAGGCGCTCGGCGGCCAGGGCGATCTGGGAGAGATACTCCACCGACGGTTCGCGGGTCCGCCAGGCGGCGAAGGACACGACGTCCGCGCCGTGTCCGCCGCCGACGACGCCTCTGCCGTCCCCCTGGGTGGGGAGGAACCAGTGGAAGGTCAAGGGCATGGGTGTTCCCGTCCTTCGGGTCAGATCTGACCGTGCCGCGGGGGACGGCGACGGTTGAGGGAGAAGTCGCCGATGTGCTGGACCTTCCAGCGCACCGGGTCGTGGACGGTGTGGGTGCGGGTGTCCCGCCAGTACCGGTGCAGGTTGGCGGGGTCCGCGGTGGCGCGTGTGCCCGCCACCTCGAACAGGTCGGAGGAGACCTCGACCGCGACGCGCCCGCCGACGACCTTCGCGGCGGCCACCGCGATCGAGGCCTCGGCGGTGGCGTCGACCGCCTCCGCGGACTCCGCACCCTCGCCGGTGAGGACCGCGTCGGCCGCGTCCACACGGCCGGCGGCGGTGTTCAACAGGGCCTCGGCCGAGCGCACCCGGACCTCCAGTTCACCGAACCGCTGCACCAGCAGCGGATCCTCGGCGGCGGTGTCCACACCGCTCTCGAACCAGGGGCGGCTCTTGGTGCGCACGAACTCCGCGGCCTCCTCCAGGGCCCCGCGTGCCGCGCCGACGTCGATGGCGGTGTGCAGCAGCTGCGCCAGGGCCCCGTAGGTCGTGGGTTCGGTGAAGGTCAGGTACTGGGGCAGGACCAGGTGCGCGGGCACGTCCACCCCGGCCAGGTGAACCGTCCCGCTCGCCGTGGTGCGCTGGCCCATACCGACCCAGTCGTCCTCGACGCGGACGCCCGGGTGGTCGGCCGGCACGAACGCGATGTGCGGCCGCGGTCCCTCCGCGGTGTCCGCGGGGGCGACCACCGCGAGCCAGTCGGCGAACAGCGAACCGGTGGCGTAGTACTTGGTGCCGTTCACGGTGTACCGGCCACCGTCGCGGTCGATCCGGGTGGCGTGGGTGTGCGCCGTCCGGCCCGACCGTTCGGCCTGGGCGTTGCTCACCAGGGAGCCGGTGAGCACGTCGCCGAAGACCTGTTCCCGGGCCGGGGCCCCGCCGCGCAACCGCAGGGCGTTGAGGAACGCGAAGTGCGGTTGCAGCACCTGGGCCAGGCTGAGGTCGGCGGTGCCGAGCAGGCGGAGCACCTCGGTGACGGTGCTCGCGGGCACCCCGGCCCCGCCCAGGTCGCGCGGGACGGTGATGCCGAGCAGGCCGGCTCGGGAGAGCGAGCGGATCTGTGCGTGGGGCAGACAGCGTTCACGGTCGCGCGCGGCCGCGCCCTCCGCGATCGTGGGCAGGAGCTCCCGCGCGACCCGGATCGCCTCGGCGCCGCCGGTGAGGACACGAGCGGGGGTGTCGTCGTCCGCGGTGGCCTCGTGGGCGGGACCGGTGATCGTCTCGGACAAGGGGAACCTCCTGGGCTGGGGCGCGGCCGACCCGCACCGGTAATCCGGAATACCTACTGGAATTACCTGAAATACAAGCACGGGTCGGCCACGGACGGTCGTCGTCACCCGACCGTCGGCGTGGCGCGGTCAGGTGGACCGGGAGGGTTCGGGGGCCGCACCCGGCAACGCGTATCTGCCCACCTCGCGGCGCTCGTACGCCACCGGATCCGAGGGCGCTCGCGTGCGCGCGTGGCGCCGTGGCCGTCGTGCGCGCCGCGGGGGAGGGAGGGTGTCGTGTGCGGGGCTCGTCGGACCGGACGGGTGGCGTGCGGTCATCGAGGTCGGCCTTTCGCGAGTGGGTCGCGGTGAGATGTCCGGGCCGAGGCTCATCGGCCGCTCCGCGCATGGCGGCCACCTCGGCCCGGAACAAGAACGGCCTCGCTCTGCTGTTCCGTCCGACGGGGTGGCCCGGACGGTCCGTGGGTGGGGCCGCTCCACGCCGCCCGGCTCCGCGATCCCGACCGGCGTGGCCACCACCATGATCCCTGTAACCCGATTTTGTCAACCAAGAAAGTAGGGAATGCGAATGGTGTGACGCGTGGTGTCGATGAGTGTGGTGATGGTCGATGGGGGGTGGTGCTTTGTGGGGTGGGCGTGCAGTATGTGACACGCGATGGAGGCCACTACCGACTAAACCTGTAGGGAATATGGTTTACTGGTGTCATGGCAGTCAGCGCATCCGAACACCATCGCCCCTGGCGGCGGGCGCTCACCTTCGACGAGCACTGTCAGTGACCCCGTCTCCGGGCCGCCACTGACACGATCGAGAAGGCAAGAAGGACCATGACCGTCAACGACATCGCCGCACACGCCCAGAGCCTGAGCGCCCCGGCCGGCACCGTCGCGCCGACCCCGCTCACCCTGGACCGCCTGTCCGAGCTGACCGCAACGGTCGCCGAGGAGGTCCGCCAGGGGCTGCACGAGTTCCACTTCGACGCCGAGGACCGGTGGTCGGTCCGGCTGCACGCCGACGACTACACCGACGTCTGGCTCATCTCCTGGACGCCCGACCAGTCCACGCGGCTCCACGATCACGCGGGCTCCCTGGGCGCCCTCACCGTGGTCACCGGTGAACTGGTCGAGTGGTACTGGGAGGCCGGGCTGCGTGAGCGCACCCTCCCCGCGCGCGAGGGTGGCCGCTTCCCCCTCGGCCACGTGCACGACGTCATCAACACCTCGGACCGTCCGGCCGTGAGCGTCCACGCCTACTCGCCGCCGCTGACCGCCATGCACTACTACGAGGTCACCGACCAGGACGCGCTGCGCCGCACCGGCAGCATCCTCACCACCGACCCCGAGCCGGACGTTCCCACCCTGGACTCCGTCCCCTCCACCGAGGAGGCCGTCACGGGAGAGGGTCGGCGATGAGCGAGCGTCCGACCAGCGCCGTCCAACGACTCCTCGACGCCAAGCGCGTGCACCTGGAGCGCCTCGACCCGCTCCAGGCCCGGCGGGCCCAGAGCGAGGGCGCCCTGTTGGTCGACACCCGTCCGGCCGTCAATCGCGACGGTGAGGGCGAGATCCCCGGGGCCCTCGTGATCGACCGCAACGTCCTGGAATGGCGGCTGGATCCCAGTAGCCCCGACCGTGTGCCCGAAGCCGACTCCGCCGAGCGGCGCGTCGTGCTGTTCTGTAACGAGGGCTACGCCTCCAGCCTGGCCGCGGTCCAGCTCCAGGAATTGGGTCTGCCGCACGCCACCGACCTGGTCGGGGGCTTCCGTGCCTGGCGGGCCGCCGGTCTTCCGGTGACCGAGCCGCGCGGCTGACGCCGGCCGTCACCGGGCCGCGTTCGCGTTCGTGCCCGGTCCCCGCGGTGGTGTGATGCACCACGCGACAAGGGCCGGCGCCACGCGCGTTCTTTATCTATACTAAATCAGTAGGTTTACTAGAAATTAGCCGATCGTGCCACGTTCGGCCGTATCCCCCGAGGGCGCCCGAGCGCCCGGAAACCGAGAAGGACATGAGCGAGACACCCTCCACCCCCACACCCGACGAGGCTCCTGCGCGGACCGGGTTCCGGCTCAGCGAGGACTGGGCCGCCACCCTCACCGGACTCGTCCTGCTCGGCCTGGCCCTGGTCGGCGTCATCCCCGCGGGGCTGATCCCATGAGCGCCGCGACCCCCGGCGACCGCGACCCCGCCGTCGAGTCCACCGAGCCCACCGAAACCGGGACCCCCGAAGCCCCCGCCGCCACTGCGGGTGGCGCGGGCGCCGCGTCCGGGACCGAGGGCTCCGGGTCCGCCCTGCCGGGCTGGACCGTACTGGGCCTGGTCATCGTCCTCGGCCTCGCCGCCACCACCCGTTTCCTCGAATCCTGGGTGCCCGACATCGCCGAGGGCACCGGCCTGGCCGGGTTCGCCGAGGCGGTCGAGTACCCCGTCTACGCGATCCTCCTGGGACTGCTGGGCAACCTCGTTCTGAGCCTGGTCGGTCTGCGCGATCGGCTGGCCTCGGCCTTCAAGACCGAGTTCTTCATCAAGACCGGCCTGGTCCTGCTGGGCTCGACCGTCCTGTTCGACGTCATCATCCACGCCGCCGGACCCGCGGTCCTCCAGGCCCTGTTCCTGGTGACCTCGGTGTTCCTGTTCGCGTGGTGGCTCGGGGGCAGGCTCGGTCTGGACGACCGGCTACGCGCCCTGCTGGCCTCCTCGGTGTCGATCTGCGGTGTGAGCGCCGCGATCGCCGCAGCCGGGGCGGTCCAGGCCAAGAAGGAACAGCTGGCCTACACCGCCAGCCTGGTCATCCTGTTCGCCGTGCCCTCGATCTTCCTGCTGCCCTGGTTGGTCGAGGTGTTCGGGCTGAACAACGCCCAGGCGGGTGCCTGGATCGGCGGCAACATCGACACCACCGCCGCGGTCGCGGCCTCGGGTGCGATCGTGGGCGAGGAGGCCCTGCAGATCGCCTCCATCGTCAAGTCCACCCAGAACGTCCTCATGGGCGTGGTGGCGGTGGCGCTCACCGCCTACTTCGCCTTCAAGGTCGCCCCCGCGGGCGGCGAGGGCGGCGCCGACCGGCCGGGTCTGCGCACCCTGTGGGACCGTTTCCCCAAGTTCGTGCTGGGCTTCCTCGTCGCCTCGGTCGTGGCGACCCTGTGGGCCAACGGCACGGGCGACGAAGGTCAGGCGGGCCTGGACACCGCCAAGGCACTGCGGGACTGGTTCCTCATCGCCGCCTTCACGAGCATCGGCCTGGAGTTCAAGCTGAGCTCGTTGCGTGAGGCCGGATGGCGCCCGATCGGCGTGTTCGCCGCCGCCACCGTGTTCAACCTGGTGGTCGGTCTGCTGCTGGCGGTGGTGCTCTTCCGCGACTTCGTCTTCTAGGTCCGACGGTCCAAGGCCCCCTGCGCGGGGGAGCGGGCGCGGTGTGCCGAACGGGTACGCCGCGCCCGGCGGCGTGGCGAGGCCGACCCCGCGGGTGTCCCTTCTCGGTCTGACGGCCCACGGTGGCGGAGCTGCGCCTCCGGGGCCGCCGCGTGGGAGCTCGCCTCCGGTCCCGTGCTCTCGGTCGGGTCGGCCGGCCACGCCCGCCGGCGGCCCGCGTCGCGTCAGGGGCGGGCCGGCTTCGGGCGCCCCGACCCGGGGAGGACCGGGCCCGGCCCACACCCGTCGACCCGTGCCGTAGCGGGACGGTGCGTCCCGCGGTGCCGCTCCGCGTCACGCCGGCGGTGCTCCGGCGCGCCACGAGGGCACACGGCGAGGGGCCGACCCGTGGGGTCGGCCCTTGGGCGCCCTGATCGGGTGCCTCACGCGAGGACGGGCCGCCGCGGGCGCTCGCGGCGGCCCGACCGGTCAGTCCCCCCGCTCCGGGACCGACATCGGATGCTCCGGGGGCGAGGAGCGAGGGCCGTGGTAGATGTAGCCCACCTTGCGCACCGTGGCGATGTGCTCCCCGGCGGGCCCGAGCTTGCGGCGCAGTCGATGGATGTGCACGTCGATGGTGCGCGAATGCAGTTCCCGACTCACACCCCAGACCCGTTCGAGCAGCTCGGACCGGGTGACCGCGCGACCGGGGGAGGCGGTCAGGCAGTCCAGGAGCTCGTACTCCTGATAGGTGAGTTCGACCTCGCGGCCCTCGGCCCAGACCCGACGGGCGTCCCGGTCCAGCAGCAGGTTCCCGCCGGTCACCTCCGGTACGGGGCGGGACCTGGCGTGCGGTTCGTCCACGACGACCCCGTAGACCAGCATGTAGCGACCGCTCTCGGGCAGTGGCAGAACACCGAGGAGCGAGTGGTCGCCCTCGGGCGGACCGGTGTTCGCAGGGCGGTCCTCAGGGGTGGGGAGGGCGGCCAGGGAGGGCCGCGTGCGGGTGGCGCGACCGTCGGTTCCGGGGGTTGCGGTGTGTGCACTGAGCATGACTCCATGATGCGCCGTATTTCCTTTAATATCTACCGGAGTAATAGGTAATTCGGTCCGCTGTGGCCAAGGCCACGTTTCACGCAAGGCAAAACGGATTATTCCTACCAATAAGGTGGACTAGTCTCTGATCAGCTCGTCGGCGCCCCACCAGGGCGTCCGGCCGCACCGCTGTCGGGTGGGCCCCACCTCGGGCTCCCCGGCGCGATCCTCCGACCCACGATCCCGAAGGAGTGCCTCATGCGCACGACCTCGACGCTCATCGGCGCCGCCGCCCTGATTCTCGCCGTCGCCGCCTGCGGTGCCCCCAGTGAGCAGAACTCCGAGGCCTCCGAGGACGGCCAGGGGCCGCTCCGCGTCGGCGTCAGCCCCGTGCCGCACGGCGACATCCTCGCCTTCATCGAGGAGAACCTCGCCGAGGAGGCCGGGCTGGAGCTCGACATCGTGGAGATCGCCGACTACAACACGCCCAACGCGCAGCTGGTCGAGGGCGACCTGGACGCCAACTACTTCCAGCACCGCTCGTTCCTCAACGAGTGGGTCGAGAACGGTCCCGACGCGGACCTGAACTATGTCACGGACGTCCACATCGAGCGACTGGGGCTGTACTCCGAGACGGTCGACGGCCTGGACGACCTGCCCGACGGCGCCGAGATCGCGGTTCCCAACGACCCGGCCAACCTCAACCGCGCCCTGGGCATCCTCGAGGCCGAGGGTCTGATCACCGTCGACCCGGAGGCGGGCGAGACCGCGACCGAGAACGACATCACCGACAACCCGAACGACCTGACGGTCCTGCCGCTGGAGGCCGCCCAGCTTCCGCGTTCGGTCTCCGACGTCGACGCCGCCGTCGTCAACGGCAACTACGCCATCGAGGCCGACCTGACCGAGGAGTCCAACCTCCTGGCCTGGGAGCCCGAGGGCGACGACTACGTCCAGAAGTACGCCAACGGTCTGGTGGCGCTGGAGGAGAACGTCGACGACGAGCGCGTGCAGCTGCTGGCCGAACTGCTCCACGACGAGCAGGTCCTGGAGTACATCCAGGAGACCTGGCAGGGCGTCGTGCTGGCGGTCGACGCCGACGGCCAGCCGGTCGAGTAGGGACGATCGCGGCGGTGCGCCGCCGCGTCGTTCAGGGCGGTGGGGTTCTTCGACCCCGCCGCCCTTTCGTGTGTCCGGAGTCCGGTCGTGGGAGTGTCCCAGGTCACAACGGGGACGTTCGCCAAGTCTTCCACAAAACCTACTTATTAAGTAGAGTTTTCCTGTTCGTCCCACCGACCGAAGAGGACCCCCAATGAGCATGCGTACGTCCGCGCTGTCGACCGCCGCCGCGGCACTGGCGATCGGGTTGGTCGCGACCGCCTGTGGGGGATCCGGCGGAGGCGAGGGCGACGCCGACACCCTCAACCTCGGCTACTTCCCCAACATCACCCACGTGCCCGCCCTGGTCGGGGTGGAGAACGGCATCTTCGCCGAGGCCCTCGGTGACGTCGAACTCTCCACCCAGACGTTCAACGCCGGTCCGGACGCGATCAACGCGCTCTTCTCCGGTGAGGTGGACGCGACCTTCATCGGGCCCAACCCGGCCATCAACGGCTGGTCCCAGTCGGGTGGCACGGCGCTGCACATCATCGCGGGTTCCACCTCGCAGGGCGCCGGTCTGGTCGTGCGCGAGGGCATCGACAGCGTCGAGGACCTGCCCGGCCACACCCTCTCCACGCCCCAGCTGGGCAACACGCAGGACGTGGCGCTGCGCTGGTTCGTCGAGGAGCAGGGATGGGAGGTCGACACCGAGGGCGGTGGCGAGCTGTCGATCCTGCCCCAGGACAACGCCGAGATCATCGACACCTTCGCGCTCGGCGAGATCGACGGGGCCTGGGTGCCCGAACCCCACCTGAGTCGGCTGGTCCTGGACCACGACGCCGAACTGCTCGTCGACGAGAAGGACCTGTGGCCCGAGACCGACGGCGAGTTCGTGACCACCCACCTGATCGTCAACGCCGACTTCCTGGAGGCCGAACCCGATGTCGTCGAGGATCTTCTGCGCGGCCACATCGAGACGGTCGACTGGATCAACGACCACTCCGATGAGGCCCAGGAGGCCGCCATCGCCCACCTGGAGTCCCTGACCGGTGGCGACCTCAACCCCGAGGTGATCGCGTCGGCCCTCGACAACGTCACGTTCACCGTCGACCCGGTCGCGCCCTCCCTGCGGGGCGGCGCGGAACACGCGGAGGCGGTCGGTCTGCTCGACCCGGTGGACCTGGAGGGGATCTACGAACTGGATCTGCTCAACGGTCTCCTCGCGGAGGAGGGTCGCGACGAGGTCGAGGGCTTCTGAGTCCGGTCTCGCGGGGCCGGGTCCCTCGCCCGGCCCCGGCCCGTGCGCTGCCTTGAGCATCCGCGTCGGGGCCTTCCCGGAGTCGGCGGTCGGGGCTCCGACACCCGAGAGCGAGCACGTCCGCTCCGGCGTGTGAGCTCCGGTAGGGGCGGTGGGTACGCCACCCACCGCCCCTCACGCATGGTGATCCGGGCCACATTCTGTGAGTGTTCGCGGGTCGTGCCCCGATCGCCGGGGACGCGCAGGGTGATCGACGCCCCCGGTCGCCCGCGCCGGTCGGGCGCGGATGAGCTGCGGCGTCCCACCGAATGAGACTCACCCCGCGTGGTCGCCCTCCCCGTTCCGCCTGGTCGCCCGGTCGGACGAGCGGAGGGTCGCGCTTCCACAAAACCTACTTCTTAAGTAGAGTTTCACCCGTCCCACCTCAGACACCGAAGGACCCCTGACATGCGTGTTCCCCCGATCCCGCTGAGATCCTCCGCGGCCGCCCTGGCCGTGGGCCTGGTCGCGACCGCGTGTGCGGGCGAGGGGAACGGCCCGGCCTCCGGCGCCGACGGCCTCACCCTCGGCTACTTCCCGAACATCACCCACGCTCCCGCCCTGATCGGCGTCGAGAACGGGATCTACGAGGAGGCGCTCGGTGACGTCGCCTTCGACACCCAGACCTTCCACAACGGACCCGACGCGGTCAATGCGCTCTTCTCGGGCGAGGTCGACGCGGCCTTCCTCGGGCCCAACCCGGCCGTCAACGGCTGGTCCCAGTCCGAGGGGGAGGCGCTGCACGTCATCGCCGGCGCCGCCACCCAGGGCACCGGCCTCGTGGTCCGCGACCACATCGAGACCGTGGAGGACCTGCCCGGACACACCTTCTCCACCCCGATGCTCGGGGGCACCCAGGACGTGGCACTGCGCTGGTTCGCCCAGGAACAGGGGTGGGAGGTCGACACCGCCGGCGGCGGCGACCTGTCGATCATTCCGCAGGACAACCCGGACACCGTCGACGCCTTCGCGCTCGGCGAGATCGACGGCGCCTGGCTGCCCGAGCCGCACCTGAGCCGGATCCTCGACCAGGACGACGCGCACCTGCTCATCGACGAGCCGGACCTGTGGGAGGAGACCGACGGCCACTACGTCACCACGCTCCTCATCGTCAACGCCGACTTCCTGGAGGAGTACCCCGAGACCGTACGGGACCTGCTGCGCGGCCACGTCGAATCCGTCGACCGGATCGACGCCGACCCCGACGAGGCCGCCGAGACCTCCCGCGCACATCTGGAGGCGCTCACCGGCGGTGCACTCGACCCCGAGCTCACCGCGGTGGCCTTCGAGAACGTCACCTTCACCGTCGACCCGGCCGCGCACTCACTGGTCACCCAGTCCGAGCAGGCCGAGGCGATCGACCTGCTGGAACCCGTCGACCTCAACGGAATCTTCGCCCTCGACCCGCTCAACGACGTCCTGGCCGAGGCCGGGCACGAGCCGGTCGAGGGCCTGCAAGGGGAAGGGCAGTCATGACCACCACCACCGAGCCTCTCACCGGCACCAACGCCGTGGAGATCGATGACATCTCCAAGGTGTTCGGGCGCGGCCGTGGCGCCGTCACCGCCATCGACGGGATGTCCGTCCACGTCCGGGAGGGGGAGTTCCTGGCCATCCTGGGCGCCTCCGGCTGCGGCAAGAGCACCCTGCTGTCCCTGGTCGCGGGGCTGGAACAGCCCACCACCGGCACCGTCAGCGTGGGCGACCACCGCGTGGCCATGATGTTCCAGGAGGCGGCGCTCTTCCCCTGGCTCACCGTCGGCGCCAACATCGAGATCCCCATGAAGGTCAACAGGGTGCCCAAGGCCGAGCGCAGGAAGCGTGTGGCCGAGCTCCTGGACCTGGTGCGCCTCACCGGCTTCGAGCGCAAGCGCCCGCACGAGCTCTCCGGCGGGATGCGCCAGCGCGTGGCCCTGGCGCGTGCCCTGGCGCAGGACGCCGACGTCCTGCTCATGGACGAACCCTTCGGCGCGCTGGACGCGATGACCCGGGACATCCTCCACGACGAGCTGGAGCGGATCTGGCGGGAGAAGTCCCTGACCATCATGTTCGTCACCCACAACGTTCGTGAGGCGGTGCGTCTGGGTGACGCGGTCGTCCTGCTGTCCAGCCGTCCCGGGCGGGTGATCTCGGAGTTCGAGGTGGAGGGCGAACGCCCCCGCCGCATCGACTCCGCGCAGATCGCCGAACAGGCCGCCACCATCACCGACCGACTTCGCGAGGAGGTCTCGCGCCATGCCTGAGACCCGGACCGGCGACAACGCCGTCCAAGGACTGGACGCCCTCGAACTCCAGCCCAAGCGCGGCACCGCCGAGCGGAGTCCGGGCGAGATCGCCCGCGCGGTGTGGGCGGGCACCTGGCCCAAGCTCGCCGCGGTCGTGTTGGTGCTGCTGGCCTGGCAGGCCGTGGTGTGGAGCGGTTGGCGCTCGGAGTGGGTCTTCCCCGGGCCGGACCGTGTACTGCCCACGCTCTTCAACGAGATCACCACCCCCGAGTTCTGGGAGGCCGTGCGGGTCACCATGCGGAGGGCCTTCATCGGCTTCGCCCTGGCCCTCGCGGTGGGTGTGGTCATCGGCCTGGCGGTGTCGCAGTTCAAGCCCCTGCGGGTGGCGATCGGCTCGCTCATCACCGGCCTGCAGACCATGCCGTCCATCGTGTGGTTCCCGTTCGCGATGCTGCTCTACGGCATCAGCGAGTCCGCGATCATGTTCGTCATCATCCTGGGCGCCGCGCCCTCGATCGCGGGCGGTCTGACCTCGGGTATCGACTACGTGCCGCCGTCGCTGCTGCGCGCGGGCAAGGTGATGGGACTCCAGGGTGTGCAGCGGTACCGCCTGCTCATCATCCCCGCGGCGTTGCCGATGTTCGTCACCGGCCTCAAGCAGGGCTGGGCGTTCGCCTGGCGGTCCCTGATGGCCGGTGAGCTGCTGGTCATCATCAACCAGCAGAACTCGATCGGATGGGCACTGAGTCAGGCACGTCAGCTCAACGACGCCGAACGCCTGCTCAGCTACATCATCATCGTGCTGGCGATCGGCATCATGATCGACCTGTTCTTCAACTGGGCGGATCGTTCGCTGCGTCGCCGGTGGGGCATCACCCAGTAACGGGAACGGGCGTGGTGGGGGTCGTGCGCGTCGGCGCACGGCCCCCACCGTCGTCCCGGTGGTCCGTGCTCGGCGGGGGAGGACGTCACCGTCCCCCGCGCGTCCACACCGGCCACCGACCACCGGGCACCGGGCACGGGGGCGCGACGGCGACACCGGAGCACGCCGCATGGAGACGATCCCTCGGAGAACCCCCCGAGGCAGGAGAGGTGTTCGGACGTGCCCGCCCGGAACTCAGCCGTAGGCCGCGTGGTAGAGCTCCACGATCTCGTCGAGGTCGGGCACCCGCGGGTTGTGCGCGGGCGACCCCGACGCCAGTGCCTGCGCCGCCATCAGGGGCGCCGACTCCCACCATCGCTCGGCGTCGATTCCGTGCGCGCGGGGCGTGGGCACCTCCAGGTCCTCGTTGAGCAGTCGCAGCTCCCACACCAGCGCCCCGGTCGCCTCGCCGTCCGAGCTGCCCGGGGCGGCCATCCCCATCGCCCGGGCACAGTCCGCGTAGCGCCCCGGAGCCGCGACCACCGAGAACTCCGTGACGGTCGGCAACAGCATCGCGTTGGACAGACCGTGCGCCACCTCGAATCGCGCGCCGATCGGCCGGCTCATCCCGTGGACGAGGGCGACACTGGAGTTGGAGAAGGCCATCCCCGCCTGGGTGGCGCCCACCATCACCGCCTCCCGGGCGTCGCGGTCGCCGGGATCGGCGTACGCCGTGCGCAGGTGGGCGAAGATGCCGCGCATCGCCTCCCGGGCCAGGCCGTCCGAGATGGGGTTGGCCCGCACGCTCACGTACGCCTCGATCGCGTGGGTCAGGGCGTGCACACCACTGTCCGCGGTGAGCCGGGCCGGCATGTCCAGGGTGAGCTCGACGTCCACGAGCGCCGCCCGCGGCAGCATCGCCAGCCCCGCGCACAGCATCTTCTCGTCGGTCTCCACATCCGTGATGATGCTGTACCGGGTCGACTCCGACCCGCTGCCGGCGGTGGTCGGGACCGCCACCACGGGCAGGGCCGGCGTGTCGGTGACCACCGGCGCCTTGTAGTCGCGTATCCGGCCGCCGTGCGCACCGAGCAGGGCGACGGCCTTGGCCGTGTCGATGGGGCTGCCGCCGCCCACCCCCACCACCGAGTCGAAGTCGCCCTCCCGTAGCGCCTCCACACCCGCCTCGACCACCTCCGTGGTGGGATCGGGCACGGTCCCGGCGAACACCCCGGGTGAGAGGCCGGCCTCCTCCAGACGGCGCACCATCTCCTGGAAGAAGGGGCGTGAGGAGACGAACGGGTCGGTCACCAGCAGGGGGCGGGACAGATCGAGGGAGTTCAGGACCTCGGCCAGCTCGGCCGAGGCGCCCGCGCCCACACGCAGGATGCGGGGCAGGGCGAGGGAAGCGGTCACGTCGGGTACCTCCGGGGGGACGGGAGTACGGGCATCGTGGCCCGCCGGGTGGACCGAGGGGACACGCGTCAACGTCCCGGTACCTACCCTGTCGTCCGGTTCGACTCCCGTACGCGCACGAACGTTTCCGGACCGGGACCTCCGCGGGCGCGACGTCGGCCCCGAACACGACGCAGGGGGCCGGGCCCCGTCACGGCGCCCGACCCCCTGCGGGGAGCGGTGCGGTCAACCGTGCACCAGTGGGGTGTCCACCAGGTGCTCGGCCACGAACCAGGCCTCCAGCTCGTTGGTGCGGATCACGTCCGACACCAGTACGTCGTTGCTGCCGTCGTCGCCCTGCTCCTGCACACGGGCGGCCGCGTCGTGGCAGTCCTCCAGGATGGTCTCGTGCGCCTCCAACAGGCGGGAGAGCATCGCCGGAACCTCCTCGACCCCGTTCGGTGGTCGGGGCACGTTGGTGATCTCCGCGACGTGACGCGGGTCGCCGGCGGCCACACCGCCGAGGGTCTGGATGCGCTCGGCCAGGGTGTCGATCAGTGCCAGTTGCTCGTCGGCGTGCTTGTCCATGAGCAGGTGCAGCTGGTAGAAGGTGTGGCCGCGCATCAGCCAGTGGTGCTTCTTGTAGAGGTCGTGCAGGATCCGGGTGTCGCAGAGCACCTGGTTGAGCCGCTGACACGAGTACATCCGGGTGTCGTACGACAGACCGACCGGAAGTTGACGGACGGTCCCGAACTGCTGGATCTCCTCACCCCTTTGGTGGAGCCACGGCTGGCTGCTGCGCGGCCTGGGTGCGTTCGTGCGCTGATCGGCGGACGTCACGACTGGATTCCCCCTCGCAAGGTCGGTGGCGGAGCGCGTGTCGACGTACTCCGCCTGCCAGTCTCGAACACCGACCGTTGTCGGCAGAGAAAACGCACCCCATGCCGGGGCAAGACTTTGCCCTGATCGGGACGGTTCAGCCGGCGGTGTCCCGGTCGAAGGCGACCGGCAGGGCGAACAGCCCGTGCATGATCATGCTCGGCCACCACCGGAGCGCGGACTCGGGCACCGCCGCCCGCAGCCCGGGCAGTCGGTCCAGGACCGCGCCGACGGCCACCCGCGCCTCCATCCGGGCCAGCTGCGCGCCGATGCAGAAGTGCGCCCCGTGGCCGAACGACAGGTGCGAGGCGCCCCGGTCGGGCACGAAGGCGTCCGGCTGCTCGTAGCGTTCGGCGTCGCGTCCGGCGGCCAGCAGGGACACCAGGACCGGCTCACCCGCTTCCAGGCGCACTCCGCCCACGGTGGTGGGGTGGGCGGGAAAGCGCCAGGTGGCGTTCTGCAGTGGACTCTCCAGACGCAACGACTCCTCGATCGCCGGACCGAGCAGAGAGCGGTCGGCCCGGATCCGCTCCCGCTGTTCGGGGTGGCGCAGCAGGGTCAGCAGCGTGTTCCCGATGAGCGCGACGGTGGTCTCGTGTCCGGCCACCAACAGCAGGAACGCGGTGGAGGTCACCTCGTCGCGGGTCAGGTCGCCGTCCCGGTGCGCCCGCACCAGGTCGCCGAGCAGGTCGTCGTGGGGTGCGGCCAGCCGTGCGTCCACCAGCGAACCCAGGTAGGCGTCGAACCAGTCGGTGGTCTCGGCGATCGCCTCGATCTCCTCGAAGGACGCCGAGTCGATCACCGCCGCCCGGCGGTGGAACTCGGGACGGTCGGCCTCGGGCACCCCGAGGATGTCGCAGATGATCGCGATCGGCAGTGGATAGGCGAGATCGCGGACCAGGTCCGGGTCGGGCGAGGCCACCAGCGCGTCGATCAGGGCGGAGGTGACCCGCTCGGCGCTCGCCTCCAGTTCCCGCACACGGCGGGGCGTGAACGCACCGCCCGCCACCCGCCGCAGCCGCGTGTGGTCGGGGGCGTCCACGTTCACCATGCTGCGCCGCAGGCTGTCCCGATGGTCGTAGGGCAGCCCCAACCCGGCGGCAAACCAGGTCGCGTCGCCGAGCAACGGGTCCTTGCGCATGTCGGGGTCGGCGAGCACCGCTCGGGCGTCCTCGTGGCGGGTCACCACCCAGGCCCACGCCCCACCGGGCAGGTCCACCCGGTGCACCGGCTCGTGTTCGCGCAGCCACCGGTAGGCGGGGTGCGGATCGGCCTCGAACGCGGGACCGTGCAGGGGTGGGGGAGTGGCGGTCATCGGTGGCCTTCCTCGGGGGTCCTGGTGCCGCACCGTTCCTACCCACCGGTCCCGGCCCGCATCCCGGACCGGTCAGGGCGCGATGGCGCAGGCGGTCTCCAACACGAAGCGCGGCCAGGGGCGGTGCGGATCGTGCCCGGTCAGCTCGCGGACCCGACGCAGACGGTAGCGCAGCGTCTGGGCGTGCACGTGCAGCGACTCCGCGGCGGTGGTGGCCGCGCCCGTGTGGAAGTAGGCGCCGAGGGCCTCCAACAGGTGCCGGTGCTCGGGGCGCAGCAGCGGCCCGAGCACCGTCCGGCGCACCGTGGCCGGGGCGATCCCGCCGCCGTTGAGCAGGGCGAGCACACAGGCGTCGGACTCGCGCAGCAGTCCGTCCCCGCCCAGGGCGTGCGGTGGCGCGGTCTCCAGGGCACCGTCCGCCAGCCGGTAGGCCGACGCCATGTCGCTCGACCCGCGTGGCTCCAGCACGCACCCCGGCCAGCCCCGTTCCACCGAGGCCCGGGTGGCGTGCGCGGCGTCCTCGGCCGAGGCCAGCACCACCACACGTCCCGCACGCGTGGTCACCAGTGGATCCGCGCCCGACGCTCCGGCCAGCAGTTCCCGACCGGCCGCGACCGTCGCCGCCGCCTCGTCGGTGGGCCGGACCACCACCAGCACGGCCGGGTCGGGCGGAACGATGCCGAGGGTGCGGGCCCGGTCCCGGACGGTCGCGCGAGAGGACTGCCGCCCGACGAGCAGATCGTCGAGCAGGGCGCGGCGGGCCCGTTCCCGGTCGGCGTCGAGCCGATCGGCCGCCTCGATGTGTCCTCGGGACAGACTCTCCGAGATCTGGTCGAGCGAGGTCAGCCAGAGTTCGCTCAGAGCGAACACGTCGTCGGTGTCGAGCCGACCATCGGCCCGTTCCCGAATGATCCGGACGGCGGCGGCCGAGCCCACCCGGTGCGCGCGCACCACCGCGTCGAGGGAACGACCGTCGGCGGCGCGCGCCCGGCCGATGCCCCGCAGCCGTTCCACGTCCTCCTCCGGCAGGCGCTCGGCCCCGCGCACCCACAGTTCCATCGAACGGGCGACCAACCACGACGCGATCGCCCGGACCTCCGCCAGCTGCGACGCGTGCAGCGCACGGTAGGCGGGGACCTCCGCGTAGATCTCGGTCACGATCCGCTCCACCAGCGCGGCACGGTCCCGCTCCAGACCCGCGCTGACCCGCAGCCGCGCCTCGTGTCCCATACGTCCCCCTCCCGGGTCCGGGGCGCGCAGACTATCGCTCCCACGGGCCCGCCCCGGCGTGCCCGGTCGGGTAAAAGCGCGCACAACAGCGGCGCAGCCTCAGATGCTCGCCCCGGACGACGTGGCAGTATGCGCACAAGTGGCCGGGCAGGCCGCGCAGGCGAGGGACGAGGACCACGCACGAAGCGACGGATCCGAGGGGTCCGACGGGGGAAGAGGACGATGACGGTTCCCGGCATCACACTGAACAACGGGCTTCGCATGCCGCAGTTGGGGTTCGGCGTGTGGCAGGTACCCGACGACGCCGTGACCGACGCGGTACTGGAGGCGTTGAACGTCGGGTACCGCAGCATCGACACCGCGGCCGCCTACGGCAACGAGACGGGGGTGGGGCAGGCCCTGCGCCGGTCGGGACTGGAACGCGACGAGGTGTTCGTCACCACCAAGCTCGCCAACCCCGACCAGGGGTACGACTCCACCCTGCGCGCCTTCGACGACAGCGCCGAGCGCCTGGGCGTGGAGGTGGTGGACCTCTACCTCATGCACTGGCCGCTGCCCCGACGCGACCTGTACGTGTCCACCTGGAAGGCGATGGAACGCCTCTACGCCGAGGGCCGCACGCGCGCCATCGGCGTGTGCAACTTCCAGCGCCCGCACCTGGAGCGGGTCCTGGACGAGGGCGGCATCGCCCCCATGGTCAACCAGATCGAACTGCACCCACTGCTCGTCCAGGAAGAGTTGCGCGCCTTCGACGCCGAGAACGGCATCGCCACCGAGGCGTGGAGCCCGTTGGGGTCGGGGCGCCTGCTGGACCATCCGCTCGTCGAGGACATCGCTCGGACGCACGAACGCACCACCGCGCAGATCCTGCTGCGGTGGCACGTCCACCTGGGCAACGTGGTGATCCCGAAGTCGGTGACGCCCGAGCGCATCCGCTCCAACTTCGAGGTGTTCGACTTCACGTTGTCGGAGGAGGAGGTGGGGCGCATCACCGCCCTCGACGAGGGGCGGCGGTTCGGCCCCGATCCCGACACCTTCGAGGGCTGAGGGCGTGGGGGAGGCCGGGTGCCCGCTCCGGGGTCAGCGCAGCTCGCGCACCTTGCGGGCCCCGGCCAGTACGGCCTCGGTGCCGTGGCGGCGGGTGCGCGCGACGTAGACGGCACCGCCGACGAAGATCGAGACGAAGATCCCGAGCACGGCGATCAGGGCCAGGACGGACAGCACAGAAGAGATCATGCGCTCATCGTAACCGCACGCCGGACGACCAGCACAAGGGGCACCGCGCGTGAGCGCCCGTCGAACTGGAAAGGCAACAGATGGAAAGCACACCGCACAAGATCGTCAACCCGTTGAGCCTGTCCGACCCGATCGGGTACGCGCACGCGCTCGTCGTCACGTCCGGGCGCACCGTGTACGTGGGCGGACAGAACTCCCGGCGCACGGACGGCGTCATCACCGGTGACTCCCTGGTGCAGCAGTTCGACCAGGCGCTGGCCAACATGGTGGAGGCGCTGCGCGCGGCCCGAGCCGAACCGGTCCACGTCGTGAGCATGCGCGTGTACACCACCTCCGTCAACGTCTATCGGGTGAACCTCAAGACGTTGGGATCGGTCTACCGTCGGCACATGGGCCGTCACTACCCGCCGATGTCGGTCGTGGGCGTCACCGAACTGTTGGCCGCCGGCGCCCAGGTGGAGCTGGAGGGCCTGGCCGTGGTGCCCGACGACACCGACAGCGAGGCGCGGGAGGAACAGGCGGCCCGGAACCTGGTGCAGGAGGTCGACGACGCCTTCGCGGTGCCTCGGGCGGAGGGCACGGGCCCGGGTGGGTCCCCCGATCGGTCCCGCGCCTGAGGGCCCTCAGCCGGTGCGGACCAGCCACACGGCCGCCAGGCACACGGCGAGCCCGACCAGGGCGCCCGCGCCGATCGGGTCACCGAACATCAGCCAGGTCCACAGCATCGTGGTGGGCGGCGTGAGGTAGAGCAGCGCCGAGACCCGGGCCACGCCGCTGCGCGCCAGGTTCACCCAGTACAGCCCGTACCCGCCCAGCGTGGACAGCAGCACCACCCACACCACCGCGACCCAGAACCCCGGTTCCACGGGTGGGGCGAGGGTGCCGGTCATCGAGGCCAAGCCGACGAACAGCGCGGCGCTCACCGAGCACTGCACGGCCAACGCCTCGACGAGGTCCCCGCCGGGTCGGGTGCGGCGCTCCAGGAGTGTCGCCGCCACCTGGGAGAACATGCCGCCCAACGGCAGCAGGTACGCCCACCACGGGGCGGTGCCGGCGCCGAGCAGGTCGCTGCCGACCACCAGACCCACGCCGCCCAGCCCGACGACCAGTCCCAGGGCCTGACGTCGGCCTACGGTCTCGCCCAGCAGGGGCACGGCCAGGGCCGTGGCCACCATCGGCTGCAACGCGGCGATCAACGCGTTCGTGCCGGCCGACACCCCGTGTTCGGCGGCGGCCACCACACCGTAGAGGTAGCCGGCCTGGGCCAACGCGCCCACGAGGGCGTGCAGGGCCAGGTCCCGGCGGCGCATCCGTGCCCCTCGCCACAGACACCACGCCACGAGGGCCACGGCCACGACCAGGAACCGCCAGGCCAGCACAGTCGTACCGGGCGCGTACCGGGTGCCGAGCTCGGCGCCGACGAAGCCCGAACTCCACATCACCACGAGTCCCACCGCCAGGAGCGGTGCGACCAGGTCACGGGGGCGGGACGGGCTACGGGGCGGGCTCTGGGGTCCGGTCTCGGTGAGGTGCATGCCGCAGAGGTAAACACACCGGTCGGTATACTCACAATATAGTCAGCGGCCCGACGAAGGAGACTCCGTGCACACCACCGAACGACGCCCGCTCACGCCCGCCGCGCGCCGGGTCCTGAACGTGGCCTCCGAACTCTTCTACAGCCGGGGCATCAACACCGTCGGCATGGAACTGGTGGCCGAAGAGGCCGGGGTGACCAAGAAGACAATCTACGACCGCTTCGGATCGAAGCAGCGGCTGGTCGTGGCCTACCTGCGGGCTCGCGACGAACACTGGCGCGACTTCCTCACGTCCCGGTTGGAACCCCACCCCTCGCCCGAGGCCGGGATCGTCGCCACCTTCGACGCGCTGGCGGAGTGGATGGACCGGGAGAACGAACGCGGCTGCGCCATGGTCAACGCCTACGCCGAACTGTCCGACCCCGAACACCCCGGTCGTGCGGTGGCCGAGGAACAGAAGCACTGGTTGCGGGGCCTCTACCGGGACCTGGTCCGAAGCGCCGGCGCCTCCGACGCCGAGGCCCTGGCCGACACGCTCACGATGCTGCACGAAGGAGCGGTGGTCGCCCGCAACGTCACCGGGATCACCGAGGCCGCGCACACCGCGGGGACGGCCGCCCGTGCCCTGCTCCGCCTGCACGGCGTCCACGGGTCGGACGAGGGCCCCTCCTCGGCCCGTCGAGACCGGGGATCCGCCCCGGGAGGAGGCTCGACGCAGACCGGTCCCGCCTAGATCCCGCGCGTCACATCACCGCGGGTGTTCCCGCGCGCGGTCGCCGGCGGTGCGTGCTCTCTGGAGTCAGGGGAGGCCCCGAAGGGCCCCGGCGATCACCGAGGCCCCGAACGGCGCTTCCCGGCGCCCGACCTCAGAGATAACCGAGACGGGCGAGCTCGTTGCGGGCCACCTCGTGCACGTCGCCGTGGTCGCGCCGGGAGAGGCGCTCCTTCCACGAGCCCACCCCCCACGAACCATCGCTGAGCAGCTCGCTGGCCGAGACCCGCGCGCCGGTGAACTCGCGCAACCGTTCCGCGGTGGCCACCTCGCCGCCGTGCACGTCCTCGTACCGCAACGTCAACAGCTGTTCGGGGCCGATCTCCTGGCGCAACCGGGCCGACATGCGCACCGCACCGCGCCAACGCATCGCGCACTTGGCCGCCGTCGAACCCTCGGTGAACCGCTCCAGGTCCGGTTCCTCCTCCAACCCGAAGAAGTGGTTGGGGAACTCGTGTTCGAGCTTCATGAAACTGGGCTTGAGCCAGGCCAGCGACCGCTCGTCCTCCATCATGTCGGCGATGACGTCGCGGCCGTCCCTGATGATCTGCACGAACAGGGCGTCGGGGAAGGCCGCGTGCAGGGCGCTGGCGCAGTAGAGCAGGTCGGGGCTGGCGTCGCCGTAGCGGTGTGCGTCCCCGCTGTGCTCGCACGGCTCCGCGGCGGCGTTGGCCGGGACACGGGCCCCCGGACCCGGGCACCTCGGACAGGTGAGGGGGGTGAGCTGCCAGGCCTCCGCGTAGGCCTCACGGAGCAGGCTCGCGGTGCCCGAGACCTTCTCCAGTGCCAGCGAGGGGCGCCTGGCCACGGCGTACACCGCGTTGAGCACTCCGGAGGAACCGGCCCCCACATGGAAGCCGGGGGCACGGGCCAGAGCACGGGCGAGCACCGGGACGCCCGAGTGCGGTGCGCCCAGCACGAACACCGGGCGCTGGACCTTGGTCCCGTTGACCACGAGAATGTAGGACTGCTTCATGATTGTGTGCATTTTTGCACTCTTTGCCCCTCTCGTGTACATCGGACGTACCATGTGGCCGCCCGCCCCACACGTTCCCGAGGGTACGATGCGCGCCCCCGCCTGGTCCGGAGTACACGGGCGGGCCGTGCGAAACGGGTCCCGCGAGCGCTGTAACAATGGGGTATGGCCTCGCTGACCGACGACACCGCGCGCTTCGCCGACCCCGAGGGGTTCGAGCACGCGGCCGAACTCCTCACCTCCGCGCGACGTATCACCGTCCTCACCGGAGCGGGGGTGTCCACCGACTCCGGGATCCCCGACTACCGCGGCCCCCACGGGCTGTGGACCACCGACCCCAACGCGCAGGCGATGTCGGACATCGACAGCTACATGGGCGACATCGACGTCCGCCGTCAGGTCTGGCTCGCCCGTCGCGCCCACCGCGTCTGGGAGGCCGAACCCAACGCCGCCCACCGGGCCCTGGCCGATCTGGCCGCCTCGGGCCGGCTGCGCGCGCTCATCACCCAGAACATCGACGGTCTGCACCAGCGCGCGGGGGTACCGGACGACCAGGTCATCGAGGTCCACGGGACGATGCTCCGCGTGATGTGCACGGCGTGCGGTCTGCGCACCCCCAGCGCGGCGGTGCTCGCCCGCCTGGACGAGGAGTCCGACCCCCGCTGCGTGGAGTGCGGGGGCATCCAGAAGTCCGACACCATCTCCTTCGGCCAGCGCCTGGACCCCGAGGTGATCGAGGACGCCGCCGGGGCGGCGCGGGAGTGCGACGTGTTCCTGGCCATCGGCACCTCACTGACCGTGCACCCGGTCGCGGGCCTGTGCGACGTCGCCATGATGTCCCGTGCCACCCTGGGCGTCATCAACGCCGAACCCACGCCCTACGACGACTACGCCGGCGCGGTCCTGCACGACCCCATCGGCCGGGTCGTTCCGGCGTTGGTCGCCAGGGTGCTGGCGGGATAGTCGCTCTGCACGGAGCCCGCGCCCCCGCCCGTGGACGTGCCCGGCCCCCCTTCGACGCGGGAGGCGGGAGGGTCCCCGAGCCGGACCGTGACCGGCCACCGAGTCCACGCACCGCGCTGGCACGCCGTCCGGCCGAAGGTACACCGGCCGGACCCGGCGAAGACCGCCCACGGTCGTGGCGCGGCCCCCGGCGCTCAGTGACCGGCGGAGCCGTCCGGGGGCTCGGCGAGTGCGCTCCGAGCCAGGGGCGCCGAGTGGTCGATCACCGACCAGGGGTGGTCGGGGTCGTCGTCTCCGAGGAGCGGGAGAAGTCCGTTCCTGAGTCGTTGGAACGACTCCCAGAGCTCCGGCGGGGTGTCCACGCCCCTGCGCACGCCGCGCAGAGCCTTCTGGATCATCGTGCGCAGCGCCCGGTGCGTGTCCGAGCCGAGGTGCCGGGGCCAGGAACGCAGGTCCTCCAGCGCCTGACGCAGGACGGTGAGCACCACCCCGTCCACCTCGGTGCGGAACACGAGCCGCCCGTAACTGTGCAGCCGTTCCTCGGCCTGCTCCGCCGGGAGCCGGTCGATCGGCTCCAGGCGCAGCCGCAGCACCTCGTGGGTCTCGACCCACGACTTCTGGTCACCGCTCACGTACCAGGTACCGAGGTCCTCGGAGACGTACCGCAGGTAGGGGGTCAGGAGCAGGGCCAGCCGGGAGGCGGTTCCGTTCGCGCGCAACGCCGTGGTCCGCAGGAGACGGGAGATCACCGTCGCGTAGGGGACGGTCACCTCGTAGGGGTCGAGGGTCGTGGGGTCGGCCGACACGTCCGCGCGGAGCTCGAAGCCCACGCACTCACCGACGTTGACGGGCTCCCCTCGTTCGCGGCTCAGCACGGTGTGGGGCCGCTCGCCCTTCCAGTAGCCGAGGTGGCGCATGCGCAAGAGGTCGACCAACCCGAACCACTGGGAAGAGGGCAGGGAGCGCCACAACGACACCGTGCGCCGCCAGGCGTGCCAGGGCTCGTCGGCGTCCGGGTGGAGACCCGTCAACGGGATGGGCTCTTCGGCGACCAGGATCAGCAGGGTCACCAGGTTCGCGGTGTACCGGGCCTCCCGTGAGGTGACGGGCAGCCGCACCGGCGCGTATCCGACGAAGGAACGGTGGGGCGCGGGGAAGGGGGCCTCCCGGAACAGCTCCAGCAGGAGCTCCTGGAGCTCCTCGCCCAGACCCGGATCCTCCTCCACACGCCGCGCGAGCAACTCCTCCAGGAAGGACACCACCCTGTCCCGCCCCGCGAAGGCGGCGAAGGAGGCCAGGGCGTAGAGTTCGCCGTCGTCCAGGTGGAAGGACCGGCTCCGACGCCGGGACGCACGGGCGCGGTCCTCGACCAACTCGTCGAGGGCGGCGACCACCATACGGGCCACCAGGTACTCGCCGAAGGTGGCGTGCAGGAACTCGAAGGCGCTGCGGGTGCCGTCGGTGGTGCGCGATCGCGCCTCGTGCACGAAGAAGAACCGACCGAGCACCTGATGGGCGGGGGCGATCCGCCCGTGCAGGTCGGTGTGCTCCGGAACCAGGGCCGCCTCGGGCATGAGGACGGCGAGGTCCTCGTCCAGTTCCTCGGCGTGTACGCTCTGCCGGCCGCGGGTGAACATCGCCAGCGCCGCCACCTCCAAGCGCCGCAGCTCGTCCTCGATCGCTCGCTCCAGATCCCGGTCCCCGAGCCCGGGGCTGTGCTTGTCGACCTCGCGCCGGGCGAACATCGTCAGCAGCCGCTCGTAGAGCTCACCGTGGGAGAGCGTGTCCGAGGCCCGGAGCAGGGCGTTGTCGTGGGTGTCGTAGATGAGCAGCATGAGCAGCAACAGCGGTTGCTCCGCGAGGTCGCCGTACCGGAGCAGCATGGCGGGTTCCAGCCCGGACAGTCCCCGCTCGTGGAGGGCGTGCTCGTTCGCCGCGTTCCACACCCGCAGCATCGCCCCGATCCGTGCCTCGTCGAAGGGCTCCAGGCGCAGGACCGTCGTCTGCGTGGGGAACCGGGTCCGATCGGCCACCAGAGTGCGACTGGTGACGATGACGACCACGGGTCGGCCCATGGCCTCCTGTTGTCGCTGGAACTCCTGGACGCGTTCCAGGTAGTCGGAGCGGTCCACCCCCGTGGCCTGGAGGAGTTCGTCGAACCCGTCCAGGATGATCACCGGTAGCGCGCCGTCGGCGTCGTCGGCCAGGTCCCGCCAAGAGACGGAGGTGTGCAGGTCGGCCTGCAACCCCTCCTCGATCTGGACGTACAGGGGCGCGTTGGGGCTGACGGACCGCAGTTCCACGCGGATGGGCAGGAAGTCCTCGGCGGGCAACCGGGCGGCGATCATCTCGGTGAACTTGGACTTGCCCGCGCCGGGATGACCGAGGACGACGATCGGGTGTTCCGTCGAGCGAGGGTGGGTGATGAGGGACGCCGTGATCGACGGGAGGTCGTCCTCGACGGGCACGTCCCGCCACCAGTCGTCGTGCGCCGGAGTGCTGCCCGTCCGTGTCGTGGTGACCCGACCTCGCGGCGCGATGTAGGCCTCGCGCAGGGAGGGGAAGACGAGCCCGGCCGGGGCGTCGTCCGAGCGCAGCACCGGTCGCTCCAACACCGCCTGGTACGCGGCGGCGAGCTCCTCACGGCGACGGGACATCGGACGTCCGGAGCCGATCCGGGCGAGCTGCTCGTGGAGGTCGACCAGGCCGGTACCGATCTCTCGACGGGTCCGCTCGTGGTCGGCTCGGTGCATCCACATGCCGAACTCGGGGATGTCCGCGCCCAGGCGGAGCACGTTCTCCTCGAAGCGTGCGCGCACGCGGCGCGACAGCTCCCTCTGCATGCCCGTGATCAGGGGGTGGTCCTCAGTGAGACCGTGCCGTTCGGCCACGGCCAGACCACAGACGAAGGTGCCGAACGCACCGAGAGCGCCCGTCTGCAGCAGTGGCCACTCCACCGAGGGCCCGTCCGCTGCGGGCCGGGTGAGGGAGGGCAGTGGGGGAGCCCCCGTGGCTCCGAGCAACCGGCGGCCCAACACCGCGTACTGCTCCTCGGAGGTGATCTCCAGGTCGTCGAGACCGAAGGGCATCCCGACCTCGTCGAACGCCTCGTCCGCGGCCTCGAAGAACGACGTGATCACGAGGATCCGGTACGCCGCCTCGATCTTCTCCGTCCGGGACCGCCGGCTCTCGCCCTTCAACCTGCCGCGCATGCCCTCCAGCGCCCGGCGTCCTCGGCTCACGAGGGCGCCCCGCATCCCGAACAGGTCCGGGACGCCGACCAGTCCCAGGCCCCCGTCGGTGAGCCGCTCCGCCAGATCCAGGACCTCCGAGTCGTGTGCGCCGAGGATGCGCAGCGCGTCTTCGTAATCGAGTCGTTTCGCCATCGCGGGGGCGGCCTTTCCGAGTTCGAGGGGTGGAACGCGGCGGACCCGGTACCGGGGGTACCGAGTCCGCCG
>NZ_QOCZ01000002.1 GCF_018207095.1 Nocardiopsis sp. MG754419
GCCCCCAGGAGCCCCAGCACCCCCAACATCAACAGGGCGTACCTGGGTCCGGCCAAGGCCACGACACCGGCGGTCAGGATCGGGGAGAAGACGAACAGCAGTTCCTGGGTGGTGGCCTCGGCGGCGTAGATGGCCTGCCGTGCCGGCCCGTGCGTCAACCGCGGCCACAGGGCGCGCACGATCTGGTTGGCCGGGGTGCCGAACAGCCCGGTGCCCAGGGCCAACGGCACGGACAGCCACCACAGCGACGCCGGCAGCAGGGCCAGGGCCGACAACCCGATGGTGAACACCACGCCGCACACCAGCACCAGACGGTCGCTGCCGCCCCGGTCCGCCATCCGTCCGCGCAGGGGTCCGACCAGGGCCATCCCCAAGGTGAACGCGCCCGCGACCAGGCCGGCGAAGGTGTAGGAACCGGTCCACCCCTGCACCAGGAAGGTGACCGCGATCATCAGCCCCGGCGTGTAGAAGCGCGCGGTCAGCGACCACACCAGCAGGGACATGACGTGGGGCACGGCGAAGAGCCGCCGGTAGTTCGCGAGCACGCCCTCGATTATGCATTCGGTGCGGTCGGGCCGCGACGGAATATCCAGAACGTACGACCACGGCCGCTTTTCGTGCCGAAACGTCCTCGCCGCGACCGGGGTGCGCGGGGGCCGATCGGACAGACCCGCGCGACGATTCGACCCCACGCCGAGGTCACCTCCCGTGTACGCGCGCCCGGGTGGGGCATGATCGGTGTCTGTGAGGGACGTTCAGCTGGCCCGGGTGGCCGAGCAGTACGGGATCGCGACCACGTACGAGGACTGGCGGGGACGACGGGTGCCCGTCGGCCTCGACACGATCCGCCATGTCCTGGCGGCGCTGGGGGTGGATCCGTCCGACCCCGAGCCCGGCCCGAGGCGGGGTCCGCTGCCGCCGGCCGTGGTGGTTCGTGAGGGCAAGGCGCCGGACCTGGCGCTGCCCCGCGGCTCCCACAGCACGGTGGAGACGGCCGATGGCGCCCTGCTGCCCTTCGACCCCGGCCTGCCGCTGGGCGTGCACACCCTGCGGGTCACCGAGAACGGCGACGAACACGTCGCCCCGCTGCTCGTGGTCCCCGACCGGATCGAACCCACGGCGCTGCGCGAGCACCACCGTCTGTGGGGCCTGATGACGCAGGTGTACAGCGTGCGATCGCGCGCCTCCTGGGGCACCGGAGACCTGCGCGACCTCGCCGAACTCGCGGACTGGAGCGCCCGCGACCTGGGCGCCGAGTTCACCCTGATCAACCCGGTCCACGCCACCGAACCCGTGGCCCCGGTCGAACCCTCGCCCTACCTGCCGGTGAGCCGGCGCTACGCGAGCCCGCTCTACGTCAGGATCGAGGACGTGCCCGAGTACGCACGGCTCGATCCCGCCCAACGCGAGACCATCCAGCGCCTGGCCCGGCCCCTGCGCGAGCGCGGACGCACCGCCGACCTGCTCGACCGTGATGCCGTTTGGGAGGCCAAGAGGGCCGCCCTGGAGGTGCTCTTCCAGGTGGCGCGCGCCCCGGGCCGTGAGATGGCCCTGCGCCGGTACCTGGAGAGCGAGGGACAGCCGCTGGTCGAGTTCGCCACCTGGTCCGCCCTGGCCGAGGAGTACGGCCCCGACCACCGCACCTGGCCCGCGCACCTGCGCGACGTCGATGCGCTCGCGGTGGGCCAGGAGGCGCTCCGGCGCTGGCCCCGGGTGGAGTTCCACCGCTGGCTCCAGTGGATCCTCGACGAACAGCTCGCCCACGCCCAGGAGGGCGCCCGCAACGGCGGGATGAACGTGGGGATCGTCCACGACCTGGCCATCGGCGTCCAGGCGGGCGGCGCCGACGCGTGGATGTACCGGGACGCGCTGGTGCAGGGCCTGCACGTGGGGGCGCCACCGGACGAGTTCAACCGGCGCGGGCAGGACTGGGGACAGCCGCCGTGGCATCCCACCGTGCTGGCCCGCCAGGGCTACGGTCCGCTCCACCAGATCCTGACGCACAGCCTGCGTCACGCGGGCGGACTACGGATGGACCACGTCATGGGCCTGTTCCGCCTGTGGTGCGTCCCCGAAGGCGCCTCCGCCGACCAGGGCACCTACCTCCGATACGACCACGAGGGCATGGTGGGCGTCCTGGCCCTGGCTGCGCGCAGGGCGGACGCCGTCATCATCGGCGAGGACCTGGGCACCGTGGAACCGTGGGTGCGCGAGCACCTGTCCGACCGTGGTGTCCTCGGCACCTCCGTGCTGTGGTTCGAGAACGACCGGGAGGGTCGACCGCGCACGCCCGACCAGTGGCGCACCGACTGCCTGGCCACCGTGGCCACCCACGACCTGCCGCCGGTGGCGTCGTTCCTGTCCGCCGAACACGTGGAGCTGCGCGACCGTCTGGGGCTGCTCGACCGGCCCGTCGACGAGGAACGGGCGGACTCCGAACATCGTGTGGGTCTGTGGCGCGATGTGCTCGTGGAACTGGGCTTCCTCGACGTCGACGTGGACCCGGTGACGGATCCGGCGGCGGTCGTGGCCGCCATGCACGCCTACCTGGAGGCCACGCCCTCCCGCATGCTGGGGGTGGCGCTCGCCGACGTGGTGGGGGAGCGGCGCATGCAGAACCAACCGGGCACCAGCACCGAGTACCCCAACTGGAGGATCCCGCTCACCAGCAGCGAGGGTGAACCGGTCCTGGTGGACGAACTGCTGGCCGACCCGCGCATGGTCGGGCGGATCCGCCGGTCCCTGGGCCCTCTGGCCGGCCCCGGGCGGGGCTTCGGACGCGGACTCTAGGAGAGTTCGTTCCGGGGCCGCGCCGCGCTTCGGCCCACGTCCGCGTGCTCCCGGAGCGTCGGGAACGTTCGACGGCTCCTCGGGCGCAGATAAGCGCTGTCCGCCGGGGCGCGAACGCACCACCCGCCCCGGGCGTGGGGAGCCGCGCCTGTACAGCACACCGCCCGTGGTCCGGGGCGCAGGCACGTGGGCCGGACGATCCGGAACCGATCCGGGGTCGCCCCGACGACGGAACGCTCGGCCGGGACGACCCGACCGAGCGTTCCGCTACGCTCTCGGCGCACTCGGCATCACGTGCTTCGAGGACCGTGGGAACGCGCCGTCACGAGGCAACGGAGGATCCGAGGCGGTCGCCGGGGCTGTGTGCCGCGCTCGCCATCAGCCCTTCTGACCGGCGGCGATGTCCGTGGCGCGGGCGCGCAGGGCGCGCTCCACCCCGGCCCGTCCCTCGATCAGCAGGCGGCGCAGCGCGGGCGCCGGGGCGTGCTCGGCGATGTAGGCGTCCGTGCGCTCCAGCGTCGCCCGCTCGACCAGGTGGCTCGGGTAGGCGGCCTCGGCGAAGGTCTGCGCGAACTCACCGGTCCACTGGTCCCAGGCCGGGGCCAGCTGCTCGAAGTACCGGTCCAGGAAGTGCCGGTACAGCTCGGACTGCAGCGGGTCGGTGAAGCCCAACAGCACCGCGCGGAACTCGGCGTTGGCCAGGTCACCACCGATGATGCGCGCCCAGGCGGCCTCCTTGGCCTCCGTGGTGGGGACCGCGGCCCGGGCACCGGCGGCGTTGCGCTGCCCGGCGGCGGTGGGGTCGGCCTTCAGCTCGGCGGCGATCTCGGCCTCACCCGCCTCACCGGCGGCGACCAGCCGGTGCAGCAGGGTCCAGCGCAGGTCGGTGTCGACGGTCAGACCGTCCACGGTGAGCGCGCCGTCCAGCAGCCCGCGCAGCAGGGACAGATCGGCCTCGGTGACGGCCACCGACGCGAGGGCGTTGACGTAGGCCAGCTGCAGGTCGCTACCGGGCTCGGCGGTGGACAGCAGCTCACGCAGGCGGGAGCCCAGCTTCTCGAAGCCGATCGGGCGCCAGGCCGGGTCGGCGTAGTTGACGATGGCGCCGGCGGCCTGACGCAGCAGGGTCTGGGCGACCATCACGTCGTCGACGCCGCTGATCCCCGAGATCACCAGTTCCACGTAGTCGCGGGCGGCCATCTCGCCGTCGCGCGTCATGTCCCAGGCGGAACCGAAGGCCAGGGCGCGCGGCAGGGACGCGCGGATCTCGCCCACACCCTCCACGACGGTGCGCAGGGAGCGCTCGTCGAGACGGATCTTGGTGAAGGTCAGGTCGTCGTCGTTGATGAGCACCAGGTCGGGGCGGGCCCTGCCCACGAGTTCGGCCACCTCGGTGCGCGCGCCGCTGACGTCCAGTTCCACGCGGTCGCGGCGCACGACGCCTTCGGCGGTGCGGTCGTACAGGCCCACGGCCAGACGGTGCGAGCGCAGAGTCGGGTGCTCGGGGGCGGCCTCCTGCAGGATCGCGAAGGAGGTGAAGTTCCCGTCGGCGTCCACCTCGAACTCCGGGCGCATGGTGTTGACGCCCGTGGTCTCCAACCACTCGCGCGACCAGTCGGACAGGTCCCGGCCGGAGGCGGCCTCCAGGTGCTTGAGGAGGTCCTTCAGTTCGGTATTGCCGAAGGCGTTCTCCTTGAAGTAGGCGCGCACGCCCGCGAAGAACGCGTCCACGCCCACGTACGCCGCGAGCTGCTTGAGCACCGAGGCGCCCTTGGCGTAGGTGATGCCGTCGAAGTTGACCTCCACCGCCTGGATGTCGACCATGTCGGCGGCGATCGGGTGCGTCGAGGGCAGCTGGTCCTGACGCAGCGCCCACGCCTTCTCGACGTTGGCGAAGGTGGTCCAGGCGTCGGTCCACTTGGTGGCGTTGGCCTGGCAGTAGACGCTGGCGTAGGTGGCGAACGACTCGTTCAGCCACAGGTCGTCCCACCAGCGCATGGTGACCAGGTCACCGAACCACATGTGCGCCATCTCGTGCAGGATGGTCTCGGCCCGGCGCTCGTAGCGGGCGTCGGTGACGCGGGACCGGAAGACGTAGTCCTCCAGGAAGGTGACCGCGCCGGCGTTCTCCATGGCCCCGGCGTTGAACTCGGGCACGAACAGCTGGTCGTACTTGCCGAACGGGTAGCGCAGGTCGAACAGGCCGTGGAAGAAGTCGAAGCCCTGCTTGGTGACCTCGAACAGAGCGTCGGAGTCCAGGTGCTCGGCCAGGGACGTACGGCAGTACAGGCCCAGCGGGATGCCGTCGTGCTCGTCGCGGACCACGTGGTAGGGGCCGGCGATGAGCGCGGTGATGTAGGTGGACATGACCGGGGTGGCCGGGAAGTGCCAGCGCACCCGCGTGTCGCCGGCCGCCTCGCGCTCCACGTCAGGGGCGCTGTTGGACACGACCTCCCAGGACGGGGGCGCGTACACGGTCAGTTCGAACGTGGCCTTGAGGTCGGGCTGGTCGAAGCACGTGAACATACGGTGCGCGTCGGCCGTCTCGAACTGGGTGTACAGGTAGACCGACTCGTCGACCGGGTCGACGAATCGGTGCAGGCCCTCGCCGGTGCGCATGTAGGCGGCGTCGGCGACCACGGTCAGCTCGTTGTCTGCGGCCACGTCGGGCAGGGTGAGCCGTTCGCCGTCGAACAACGCGGCGACGTCGAGCTCCACGCCGTTCAGGGTGGCGCTGCGCATCGTGGGCGCGGCCAGCTCGATGAAGGTCCGGGTGCCCGGCTCGGAGGAGGAGAAACGCACCGCGGTGGTGGACCGGAAGGTCTCGTCCCCGGTGGTCAGGTCCAGCTCCACGGCGTAGGAGTCGACGCTGAGGATCCGCGCCCGCTCCCGGGCCTCGTCCCGTGTGAGGTTCCCTGCCACGCAAAGCTCCCTTCGCGGCCGCCGTCATCGCCGGCCGGAGTTCGTTGCCGACCACGGCGGGCCCGCCGACCAGCGGATGATCCGGGGGCGGGCCACGTCGGGCCGAAGGTCGTCTATCGGCTTCGATCCTGCCACGCGCGCGCGTGGAATGCGCAACCGATGCGCGTGGTTGGGGACCTACGCGGCGAAGTTTTCGACCCATCGGACGAGGAGCACCTGATGACGCAGACCCCCGAGCACCCGGGCGACGGTATCGCCTGGGCCGACATGTGGTTCGACCCGGCGTGTCCTTGGGCCTGGATCACCTCCCGCTGGCTCTTGGAGGTGGAGAAGGTGCGGCCGGTGCGGGTGCGCTGGCACGTGATGAGCCTGGGCGTCCTCAACGAGGGCCGTGACCTCGACCCGGCCTACAAGGAGTCCATCGCCCGCACCTGGGGGCCGGTGCGCGTGTGCATCGCCGCCGAGCAGCGGTTCGGAGCCGAGGTGTTGGGCGCCCTGTACACGGCCCTGGGCACCCGTTTCCACGACAAGGCCGAACCCCGCACCGTCGACACGGTCCGCGCGGCCCTGACCGACGCCGACCTGCCCGTGGACCTGGCCGACGCCTTCGCCTCCACCGACTACGATGAGGCCCTGCGCGCCTCGCACGCCGAGGCCATGAAGCTGGTCGGTACGGACGTCGGCACCCCCGTCATCCAGGTCGAGGGCATCGCGTTCTTCGGCCCGGTCGTGTCCCCGATCCCGCGGGGCGAGGACGCCGGGAAGCTGTGGGACGGTGTGCGCCTGGTCGCCGGGACCGATGGGTTCTTCGAGCTCAAGCGCACCCGCACGCGCGAACCCGTCTTCGACTGATCCACCTGGAGGACCCCATGCCCGGGCCCGACGACGACCGCCGCGTCGACTTCTTCGACGACCTGGAGATCCTGCCCGACATCACGGGTGACGAGCGCTCCGAGGGGTGGGGCGACTCCGACGAGGACTCCACCGCGCGGCTGATCGCCGACCGACCCCCGCACTGGGACTGACCCCTCGGCCCGGTTCCGCCGCACCGGCGGGGCCGGGCCGACGGCGTGGGGGACCCGCACCGCTCGCGACCGGTGCCATCGGTGCCGCTCGGGGACCCGTGGAACCACGGGTCGGGGGCCGGTCGGCCCGCGCACTCTGGCCAACCCGAATCGGATTCTGCGACAGTGGGGCCATGCGATCCCTCTACATCGACGGCGCCTGGCACGACTCCACCTCCGATGAGGCCCTGGACGTGGTCAACCCGGCGACCGAGCAGGTCATCGACGCCGTTCCGGCCGGTTCCACCACCGACGTCGACGTCGCGGTCCAGGCCGCGGTCGCCGCCTTCCCCGCCTGGTCGGCTCTCACTGCGGGGCAGCGCGTCACCCACATGGCCAAGGCACTGGAGCTGTTCGACGCCCGCCTCGACGACATCGCCGCGATCCTGACGGCCGACATGGGCGCACCCGTCAAGTTCGCCACCAAGGTGCAGGCGGGGCTGCCCGCCCGGATGTTCCGCACCTACATCGACCTGGTCGAGGAGTACGGCGAGCGCTACTTCACGGGCGAGGAGGTCGGCAACTCGCTGGTGGTGCACGAACCCGTCGGTGTGGTCGGCGCCATCACCCCGTGGAACTACCCGCTGCACCAGATAGTGCTCAAGGTCGTCCCGGCGCTGCTCGCCGGGAACACCGTCGTTCTCAAGCCCAGCGAGATCGCACCGCTCAGCGCCTACGCCCTGGCCGAGGTGTTCGACGAGGCCGACCTGCCCGCCGGTGTGTTCAACCTGGTCAGCGGCGTCGGCCCGGTGGTGGGCGAGGCGATCGCCGCGCACCCGAAGGTCGACATGGTGTCCTTCACCGGTTCCACCCGCGCCGGCACCCGGGTGTCCCAGGTGGCGGCCGAGACGGTGAAGCGGGTCGCCCTGGAGTTGGGCGGCAAATCGCCCAACGTCATCCTCCCCGACGCGGACCTGCCCCTGGCGGTCAAACGCGGGGTCGCCGACGTCATGCGCAACACCGGGCAGAGTTGCAACGCGCTCACCCGCATGCTCGTGCACCGCGACTCCTACGAGGAGGCCGTGGGGTTGGCCGCGGCCGCCGCCGCCAAGCACGCGCCCGGCGACCCGACCGACGAGGGCACCCGCATGGGTCCGCTGGTGTCCGAGGCCCAACGCGAGAAGGTCCGCTCCTACGTCGATCTCGGCGTGGAGGAGGGCGCACGCCTGGTCACCGGCGGCTCCGCCCCGGTGGAAGGCCGTGACCGGGGCTTCTACGTCCAGCCGACGATCTTCGCGGACGTGCGCAACGACATGCGCATCGCTCAGGAGGAGATCTTCGGCCCGGTGCTGGCGCTCATCCCCTACGACACGGTGGAGGAGGCCGTCGCCATCGCCAACGACACCGTCTACGGCCTCAGCGCGGCCGTGTGGTCGGGTGACACCGACGAAGGACTGGCGGTGGCCCGTCGGCTGCGCGCCGGTCAGGTCGAGCTCAACGGCGGCGACCTCAACCCGCGCGCGCCCTTCGGCGGCTACAAGCGCTCCGGCAACGGTCGCGAGTGGGGACTGCCGGGCCTGGAGGAGTTCTGCGAGGTCAAGGCCGTGCAGATGTAGCACCGGTACCGGTGGGACCGTGGCCACCGGGGCGGCCCCGGTGCGCCTGTGCCCGGCGTCACCCCGCTCTATCACGGGTCCGGGGAATCCGCCCCGGTGACGCGCGCGTTGTGCGGTGTGGAAAAATTCCGACTGGTCATCCCCGGTCGACATCAAACGAGGTGTGAGTTGAGCAACAAGCCCGCGGTCTCCAAGGCAGGTCCTCTGAGCAAGGACCTCAAGTCGATCTTCGTGTACAACCTGATCGCCATCCTGTCGATGGCGGGCTTCGCCGTCCTCGGTCTGGGTGTGGCCGCCGCCGCGGCCGGGGCCTGATCCGGCCCGCCGACGAGGCGCACCGCGCCCGCATGCTTCGCCGCGTCCCTCCCGGAACGACCCGGGTGGGGCGCGGCGCTTTGTGCGCCGGGGAGGTGTCACACTGGTGACGTGCGTGTTTACCTTGGATCAGATCATGCGGGCTTCGAGCTCAAAGAACACCTCGTCTCCTGGCTGACGGAGCGCGGACACGAGGTCGTGGACGCCGGACCGGCCGTCTACGACGCGGTGGACGACTACCCGCCGTTCGTCCTGCGCGCCGCCGAGGGCGTGGCGAAGGACCCGGGCTCCCTGGGCATCGTCATCGGTGGCTCCGGCAACGGCGAGCAGATCGCCGCCAACAAGGTCGAGGGCATCCGGGCCGCCCTGGCCTGGAGCGAGCAGACCGCCACCCTGGCGCGCGAGCACAACGACGCCAACGTGCTCGGCATCGGTGGGCGGATGCACTCCCAGGAGGAGGCCACCCGCTTCGTCGAACTCTTCCTGTCGACCCCCTACAGCGACGAGGAGCGGCACACCCGCCGCATCGCCATGCTCGGTGACTACGAGCGGACCGGCGAGCTCCCCCCGCTTCCGTAACACTGCGCGGCCGTGCCCTTCCCGAACGGAGGGGCGGCGGACCCCGCCCACGGCCCTCGGGCGCACCGCGCACGAGGGCCTTCGGCGTGTCAGGGGACGGGTCCCGCGGTCACGTCGCCGCGCCGCGACGCCCCGGCGGGGGTCCCTGGCGGTTCCGTGTGCGGATGTGGCATCCTGACGCGTGACCAGGCGCGTCGCGGGCCTGTGGATGATCCGATCCCCGGGGTTTAGGCCCAGCCCAAACCCCGGATTATGGGGTAGAACGACGCCGGAGACACGTGCCAGTCCGGCACCCCAAGCGCTACAGTTCGTGCACAGCGGCGGGCCACAGCCATCCGCGGTGCAGCGGTGGCGCCTCTCGGGCTCCCACCACTCTGTCGGGTGTTCCTCCACACCATCCGGCCCGCCGACGCGACACCCGCCCCGACGCGTCCCCGGCCGCGGCGGTGCGCCGTACGACGACCAGGAGTGACCCCCGCGGGTGATGCGGGCGCGCCGAGCCAGAGGACCAATGAACTCCACACCGACCGCCAAGGCCACCCGTCTGCTGCGATCCACCACGCAGCGGCTCGTCGCGGTGCTCCGGCGCAAGGTGCTGTTCCGCTACCGGCTCGTCCTCATCACCCTGGTCGTCCTGGCCGTGGGGATCGGCGTGGGGGCCGTGTGGGGCCCCACCGGCTGGTTCCCGCCCAGTTCCACCATCCTCACCGTGCTCGCCGGTGGTCTGCTGCTCAAGCGCAAGAGTCTGGCGTTCCTGCTCGGCGTCGTCGCCGCGGTCCTGCTGTTCGTGGCGTCCATGCTCGACTTCGGCCAGGTGGGCCCGGGGCTGCTGGTCACCATCGGGGTCACCGGTGTGCTCTCCTACCTGCTGTCCGGTGTGCGCGAACGCCTCGGCGTGCAGGGGCTCAGCGGCGAGATGATGCTGTTGGACCTGCGCGACCGCCTACGCCACCAGGGCAGAATGCCCGAACTCCCGCAGGGGTGGGGGCGCACCGCCGTGCTGCGCCAGGCCGGCGGGTCCTCCTTCGGCGGCGACTTCGTGGTGTCCATCCTCCGGGAGAACCGGCTCGACATCGCCGTGGTGGACGTGTCCGGCAAGGGGGTGGACGCCGGTACCCGCGCCCTGATGCTGTCGGGTGCCTTCAGCGGACTCATCGGCGCCGTACCCGCGCGCGACTTCCTCGCCCACTGCAACGACTACCTCATGCGCAACAGCGGCGGCGAGGGGTTCGTGACCGCCGTCCACCTGAGCGTGGACACCGACACCGGCGCCTTCCAGGTCGCCTCCGCCGGACACCCGCCCGCCCTGCACTTCGACGGCGGCAGCGGAGTGTGGAGCACCACCGACGCCAAGGGCGTGGTCCTCGGCGTCATCCCCGAGCTGACCTACACCTTCGTCGAGGGAAAGCTCCGCCCTGGCGACGCCATCATGCTCTGCACCGACGGGCTCATCGAGACCCCGGGCGAGGACCTGGACGCCGGCATAGACCGTCTGCTCGGCGCCGCCGACACCTTGGTCACCCAGGGGTTCGCCACCGGGGCCGGCGAGATCGTGGACTCCCTCAGCAAGGACAAGAACGACGACTGCGCCCTCGTCGTGCTCTGGCGCACCTGACCGATCTCCGCGCCGACGCGCTCCGGGTGAGCCCAAGGGGCCGCCACCGGCGGTAGGGTCGACATGTTCCCCGACCCCGGTACGAGGTTCTTCGTACACGTCCCCGGATCGCCGTGTCCGCCCTCTCCGCCCCCGGGCGCCGACGCCGCACGGCCCACCACGCCGGCGATGCGGGGCCGGGCCTTCCCGGAATCCACCGGCCCGGCAGACGCGTGCACCGGGCCCCGGCGACGCAAGGGGGTGCTTCGCATGGACGGCGAGCGCGCTGAAGAACTCATCGATCTGGTCGAGAACAACGACCTGACCGGGATCAGGCTCTGGTTGGCCGAACACAGGCCCCACGAGATCGCGGACGAATTCGCCCGCATGTCCGGCAGTGAGGCGATCATCCCCTTCCGGCTCCTGGACAAGGACCGGGAACTGGAGGTGTTCGAGGAACTCGACTCCGGCCAGCAACAGAACATCCTCCTGGGCCTGCGCGGAACCGATTTCCACGACCTCCTCGAGGAGATGGACCCCGACGACCGTGCCCGACTCATCGGTGAGGCGCCCGCCAAGATCGCGACCCGCGCCCTGGCCGGACTGAGCCCCGCCGAACGGCGCATGACCGCCGCCCTCCTGGGATACCCGGAGGACTCGGTCGGTCGGTACATGACCCCCGAGACGGTGATCCTGCACCGGGACCTCACCGTCGGTCGCGCCCTGGAGGTGGTCCGGGCCAAGGGGGCCGACGCGGAGACCATCTACACGTTGCCGGTGGTCAGCGACGGTCGCCGACTGGTCGGCACCATCACCCTGAGCGATCTGGTGGTCAGCGACGACGACCGGCTCCTCAAGGACCTGGTGGACGTGTTCTCGCCCCGGGCGCGCGCCAGCGAGCCCGCCGAGGACGCCGCCCGACTCATGCAGGAGGCCAATCTGGTCTCCCTGCCCGTGGTGGACTCCGAGGACCGGTTCGTCGGTCTGCTCACCTTCGACGACGCCCTCGAGGTCATCGAGGCGGCCGACACCGAGGACATGGCCCGCCAGTCCGGTGCCAGTCCCATCGACGACCACTACGTGTCCGTCGGGGTGCTCCGCCTGGTGGGGGCCCGGTCCGTGTGGTTGCTCCTCCTCATCGTCGCGGCCACGCTCACCGTCAACGTCATGCAGGTGTACGAGGCCACCCTGGAGGAGGTCACGGCGCTGGCGATGTTCGTGCCGATGCTCATCGGCACCGGCGGTAACGTCGGCGCCCAGTCGGCGACGGCGATCGTGCGCGCCCTGGCCGTCGGCGAGGTGCGGGTGCGCGACCTGCCGTCGGTGATCTGGAAGGAGAGCAGGGTCGGCCTGCTCCTGGGTTTCATGCTCGCCGGGGTCGCTCTGGTCATCGGTTCCCTGCTCGTGGGCTTCCAGGTCGCCGTGGCGGTCGCGCTGTCGGTCATCGCCATCTGTACCTGGGCGGCGATCATCGGCTCCTCCATGCCGCTGCTGGCCAGGAAGGTCGGTGTCGACCCGGCGGTCGTCTCCTCCCCGATGGTCGCGACGCTCGTCGACGCCACGGGCCTGCTCATCTACTTCTCCATCGCCCGTATGGTCCTGGGGATCTGAGGGGCTCTCGCCCCCTTCTCTCGTGCGCCGTCGAGCAGGGCGGATGCGGTTCGGGCGATTCGTCTTTCAGTGGGCGTTTCCTGTGGGGTCCGCGCGGCATGAACCCCCGGTCGACCGGGTATCGCGTCAGAAGGCAACGGACCTAGGGGGGAATCCATGTCCGGTAGCGGAGAAGCGTTCGACCGGTTGAAGAAGGCCGTCGGCGACAACGCGGACAAGGTCGAAGGGGTCGTCGGCAAGGCCGCCGACGCCGCCAAGAAGGCCACCGGAGGTGCCCACGACGACAAGATCGACAAGGGGGCCGGAGCCGCCACCGACTACCTGCGCAAGCGCGCTCAGGAGAACAAGAAGTCCTGACGGCGTGGTCGGTCGGAGATCGCGGAGCGGATGGAGCGGGTCCACAATGGTGGATGCCCTCATCCGCTCCGCGTCCGTTCGCCCTCCTCCTCGCCCGCGTGCGCATGCCCCTCATGTGGGTCGCCATGGCGGCCCTCCTCGCCGGCTACCTCGGCCTGTCCTGGTGGGTGGGAGGGGCGCTGCTGGTCCTCGCGCTCGCCGTCCACCTGCGTCTGGGCACGCCGCGCTGCGCCCCGCGGGTCCTCGCGCCCCCGGTCCGCGGCCGGTGGATGGCCCTGACCAGCCCCGTGGACCACGTGCCCAGCCAGGGCACCCACGCCTACGGACAGACACACGCTCTGGGCCTGGTCGCCGAGGACGGGACGCGCCCCGACATCGCCTGGCGGCCCCTGAGCCGCCCGCCCGAGGACTTCCCCGCCTTCGACGCCCCCGTGTACGCCCCGGCCGACGGGCGCGTCGTGCGGGTCCACGACCGGCGTCGGGACCACCGCAGTCGCAACTCCTGGCCCTGGCTCCTGGGCTCGGTCCTGGAGAACACCCTGCGCGAGGTCAGGGGCCCCTCGGGTCTGCTCGGCAACCACGTGATCATCGACGTGGGCGGTGCGTACGTGCTCCTGGGTCACCTGCGCCGGGGATCGATCCTCGTGGCCCCGGGCGACCGGGTCGAGGTCGGTCGGCCGATCGCGCGCTGTGGGAACTCGGGCGCCTGCACCGAACCCCAGGTCCGGATGCAGCTCATGGACGTGCCACGGCCTCTGATCGCGGCCGGGCTGCCGTTCGTCTGGGGGAGCGGTTGGAACCGGGCCGACCCAGAGGCGGTCGGCCTTCCCGAGACCTGGCGTCCGGTGATGGTGATGGGTCCGGAGGAGGTCCCCGCCGGCCGGGGCGGCGCGAGGGAAGATTACCCTGATCAGGTAAGGCGTACCTGACCACGGGGTGGTGTACCCGACCACAGGGTGAGGTGGTGGACGATGAGCGCGGTCGAGAGCGCCCCCTGCAAGCTCACGGTCTGCCGCGGGTGTTGCTGCGGCACCAAGAAGAAGGTGCCGGGCGTCGACCACAAGGCGCAGCTGGCGAGGCTGAGCGCCATCGACGATCACGCCGCGCGCCGTGTCCCGGTCCGGACCAGTAAGTGCCTGGGCATCTGTTTCCAGGCCAACGTCGTCGTGGTCCAACCCTCCGCCGAAGGACGCGCCGCCGGTGGCCGCCCCGTCTGGCTCGGCGCGATCACCGAGGACAAGCTCCTGGACGCCGTCGACGACTGGATCTTCGAGGGCGGTCCCGGCGTGGCACCGCTGCCGGCCGTCCTGGAGGAGCACGTCACCTCCAAGGACGCCAAGAAGCCGAAGAAGCGCAAGAAGTCCGAACGTTCCAAGGCCGCGAAGAAGGAACGCAAGAAGGCCGGGAAGAAGGCGAAGAAGGCCGAGAAGAAGGCCGAGAAGAAGGCCGGAGGGGCCGACGCGGACGGCAGACCCGAGAAGCCGAAGCCCGCGAAGCCGGAGAAGGCGGGCACGTCCGAGAAGACGAAGAAGGCCGAGAAGGCGAAGAAGGGCAAGAAGTCCAAGAAGGACGAGAAGTCCAAGAAGGGCAAGAAGTCCGAGAGGCGCGGCGAGGAGAACTAGGCCGGCCCGGGCGAGGTCCCGGACCGGCCCGGTGTCAGCCGCTCTGCGAGGCGAACTGCGTTCGGTACAGCGCCGTGTACAGCCCGCCCGCGGTCAGGAGTTCGTCGTGCGAACCGCGCTCCAGGATCCGACCGTCCTCCAGCACCAGGATCTGGTCGGCCTCCCGGACGGTCGCCAACCGGTGGGCGATGACCAGCGAGGTGCGGCCCTCCAACGCCACCGCCAAGGCCTCTTGGACCGCGGCCTCGGACTCCGAGTCCAGGTGCGCGGTGGCCTCGTCGAGGATCACCACCGACGGTGCCTTCAGAAGCAGTCGCGCGATGGCCAGTCGCTGCTTCTCACCACCCGAGAGCCGGTAACCCCGGTCGCCCACCATGGTCTCCAGGCCCTGGGGGAGTCGCTCCAGCAGCGACCCCAGACGCGCCATCCGAAGTGCCTCGAACAGTTCGGCGTCGGTCGCCTCGGGGCGTGCGTAGCGCAGGTTGGCGCCCACGGTGTCGTGGAACAGCTGCGCGTCCTGGGTCACCACGCCCACCGAGGAGCGCAGGGAGTCTCCGGTCGCCTCGCGCAGGTCCAGGCCGCCGACCCGCACCCCGCCCTCGGTCGGGTCGTACAGGCGTGACACCAGGTGCGTGAGTGTGGTCTTGCCCGCACCGGAGGGTCCCACCAGAGCGACCATCCGCCCCGGCTCGGCGCGGAAGGACACCCCGCTCAGCACCTGGGTGTCCTCGCCGTCCTCCGCCTGGGGGGTGAGTTCCAGGGACGCCACCGACGACTCCGAGGCACCCGGGTAGCGGAACGACACCTGGTCGAACTCCACGCTCAGCGGGCCCTCGGGCAGGGGACGGGCGTTCGGGCTCTCCTCGATCTGCGGCTCCAGGTCCAACACCTCGAAGACACGGTCGAAGGAGACCAGCGCGGTCATGATCTCCACGTGGACGTTGGACAGGGTGGTGACCGGCCCGTACAGCCGGGCCAGCAGGGTGGTGAGCGCGACCAGGGTGCCGACCTCGAAGGCACCGTCCACCGCCAGCACACCACCGACGCCGTAGACCATCGCGATGGCCAGCGCCGTGATGGTCGCGAGCATCGTGAACAGCAGACCGCCGTACACCGACTGGCGGACCCCCAGGTCACGGACGCGGGCGGCCTTGCCGGAGAACGCGCGGTTCTCCTCGTCCGGCCGGCCGTACAGCTTCACCAGCATGGCGCCGCCGACGTTGAACCGCTCGGTCATGAGCGAGCTCATCGACGCGTTGTTGTCCATGGCCTCGCGAGAGATGTTCGCGAGCTTCCGGCCGAGCAGCTTCGCCGGGACGATGAACAGCGGCACCAGCACCAACGCGAGCAGCGTCACCTCCCACGACAGGGCCAGCATGGTGATGAGCACGGCCACCACGCTGATGAGGTTGGACACCACCGACTGCAGAACCGAGGTGATGGCCCGCTGCGCGCCGATCACGTCCGTGTTCAGCCGGCTGATGAGCGAGCCGGTCTGGGTACGGGTGAAGAAGGAGATCGACATCCGCTGCACGTGGCCGAACACCTGGGTGCGCAGGAGGTAGATGACACCCTCACCGATCCGGGAGGACAACCACCGCCCGGCCATGGTGATGACACCCTCCAGCACCGCCAGGCCGCCCGCGGCGACGGCCAGCCACACCACCACCGAGGTGTCTCCGGGGATGATGCCCTGGTCGATGATGGCCCGCAGCAGCAGGGGGTTGGCCACCACGACACCGGCGCCGATCGAGGTCACCAGCAGGAACAGCAGAATGGACCGCCAGTGCGGCCGCGCGTAGGACAGGATGCGTCGGATGATCCCCGGGGGCAGCCGTTGGCCCCGGGCGCTCCCGTCGTTGACGAGTGCCCTGTAGGAGGGCCTCCCTGACATCATCGGCAGCCTCGTTTCGTACATCGGTTCGCCACGCATGGGTCAACACCGATAGGAACGCGCCGCTTCCCAGGTGAGGCGGGCACGGGTGAGGGACCCGTGCGAGGGCCGAGGGTCAGAGGGAGTGTGCGAGGCGGCCGAGCGCCGCCGTGGTGGAGCGCCCCGGTGTGAAGGGCAGCTCCCACGCCTGGGCACCGAGCGCCTCCGCGCCGCGGATCTTGGCCTGGGTGAAGCGGTCGCCCGCGGTGAAGGCCAGGGCCGCGGGGGCCAGCGGACGCAGGAGCTCCGCGTAGGCCGACCAGTCGGCGACCGCCGGGGGGCCGTCGATGATGAAGGAACCCGCCACGCAGGACAGGGCGGCGATGGTCTCGGCCCGCTCCGCGTCGGGGTTCACCGGCCGTCCAGGGCCCTTCCAGGCGTGTACGCGCCCGTCGGACTCGAGGCCGACCACCAGGGGCAGGCCGCGCTCGGCGATGGATCGCAGGAAGCGGATGTGTCCCACGTGCAGGACGTCGAAGACGCCGGTGACCACGACCGGACGGTCGAGGACCTCCGGCCGTTCGAACCAACGGACACTGAGCGGCGCCGGCGCCTGGTGCGCCTCACCGGTATCCGATTCCCGCATGTGGTCCCCGTTCCCTCCGTGCGAGTGAGGGGCGCCCGCACTCGATCGTGCCGACGGGTCCGCCCGAAAGGTCAACGTACCCCGCGGGCAGGGGTATTCCGTCTCGGGGACGCGTGACCGAACAACGTTCAGGTGGAACCGTCCGATTCGTGACACCTCGTTGTGAGCCGCCCCACCCGAACCGTCGACCGATGTGATGCGTCACACATGCTGTACGGGCGTGGAGAAAGGTGGTCGGAACATGGGTTGGGTGCTCGTCGTCGAGGAGTCGGTGGGGTCCGGGCAGAACATCCGCTGGGGTGTGGGCCGGGTCCAAGGGACCTACGAGGAACCGGAGCGGGCCCGGGAGGAGGGACTGCGACTGGCGAGGGAGTACGAGCCCAGGCATCCGTGGTCGCAGGAGGGGCGACGGATCTACCGGCTGTCGGAGGACGTGCATCTCGTCAACGTCCAGGGGGCCACGTCCTCGTTCCACTTCCGGGTGAGTGTGGCCGAACGCGTCGAATGAGGGCGCGGGCCGGGGGAGCCGTCGCACGGAGGACGGAGCGCGGGCCGTGGCCGCTCGGTGCGTACTCCGTTTTCCGGTGGTGCGAGGTCGTCCCCTGGGGGTGCCGGTGAAGTGAGCCGGTGGCTTGAGGTGCACGGTTCGCTTCGAGAGGAGCGGGGGTTCGGGGGTCGTCCCCTGGGGGTGCCGGTGAAGTGAGCCGGTGGCTTGAGGTGCACGGTTCGCTTCGAGTGGAGCGGGGGTTCGGGGGTCGTCCCCTGGGTGTAACGGCGAAGCGAGCCGGTGCCTTCAGGCACACGACTCGCTTCGAGAGGAGCGGGCGACGAGAATCGAACTCGCACAACCAGCTTGGAAGGCTGGGGTTCTACCATTGAACTACGCCCGCGTGGCGCCAGGGACTTTGAGTTTCCTCTAGACTCGTGGAGCCGACGGAGACAAGAGTACAGTCTCCGGGGCGGTGGTCGCACACCCGATGTCGGGTTCGTGTGTCCTCGCCGGGTCACGGGGTGTAGCGCAGCTTGGTTAGCGCGCATGCTTTGGGAGCATGAGGCCGCGGGTTCGAATCCCGCCACCCCGACGAAACCCTCCTCGGTCGTCCGGCCTCCAGGCCGGGGGCCGTGGCCCCCTGCGTATCTGCCCTAGACTTGGTGCGATCAGCAGGAAACCGTAAGTCCCAGCCCGTCGCAGGGCACCCCAGTAGAACGTGGTCATGACCGACCGGGGTGCGCGCGTGCATTCGCCGTTCGTGTGGTGCGCCTGCGGGCCGACGTGGACACCAGCCGGCAAACCTAGGAGTACCGCCCCGTGAAGACCGATGTCGAGGAGCTCAGCCCGACCCGGGTCAAGCTGACCATCGAGGTGCCCTTCGAGGAGCTCGAGCACGCTTTCGACGAGACCTACAAGTCGCTCGCGAAGCAGGTTCGGATCAAGGGCTTCCGCCCGGGCAAGGCACCGGCGCGGCTGATCGACCGCTACGTCGGCCGAGGTGCGGTGATCAGCGAAGCGGTCAACCACGCCGTTCCGGAGCTCTACAACGAAGCCATCCAGAAGGAGGAGATCTTCGCGCTCGGTCAGCCCGACGTGGAGGTCACCAAGCTGGAGGACAACGACGAGCTCGCCTTCACCGCCGAGGTCGACATCCGACCCAAGTTCGAGGTGAAGGACTACAAGGGCATCGAGGTGACCGTCGACAACGCGGCCGTCACCGACGAGCAGATCGATGAGCAGATCGGCACCCTGCGCGAGCGTTTCTCCACGCTCGTGGGCGCCGACCGCCCCGTCGAGGACGGCGACCACCTGTCCATCGACCTGTCCGCCGCCATCGATGGTGAGAAGCTCGAGGACGTGGCCGTGAGCGGCTACTCCTACGAGGTCGGCACCAACACCATGCTGGAGGGCCTCGACGAGACCCTGCGCGGCATGGAGTCCGGTGGCGAGGCCACCTTCAAGACCACCCTGGTGGGTGGCGAGCACGAGGGCCGTGAGGCCGACGTCACCGTCACCGTGCACTCGGTGAAGGTGAAGGAGCTGCCGGAGCTGGACGACGAGTTCGCCCAGCTGGCCTCGGAGTTCGACACCATCGACGAGCTGCGTGAGGACGTGCGTACGCGCATGGCCGACATGCGTCGTATGCAGCAGCTGTCCGCCGCCCGTGACAAGGCGCTGGAGAAGCTCATCGAGTCCGTCGAGGTCCCGCTGCCCGACGCGGTCGTCGACGAGGAGATCACCCGTCGTCGTCAGAGCCTGGAGCAGCAGCTCGGTCAGAGCGGTCTGACCAAGGAGGCCTACCTCGAGTCGCAGGAGAAGACCGAGGAGGAGTTCGAGGAGGAGCTCAAGACCGGCGCCAACTCGGCGGTCAAGGCGGGCTTCATCCTCGACCAGCTGGCCCTCCAGGAGGACCTGAGCGCCGACCAGGGCGAGCTCAGCCAGTACGTGTTCGAGCAGGCCCAGCGCATGGGCGTCAGCCCGGACCAGCTGGCCCAGCACCTGGTCGAGTCGAACCAGATCCGGGTCGCCTTCACCGAGGTCGTCCGCGGTAAGGCCATGGACCTGGTCCTGGCCGACGCCAAGGTGACCGACGAGGACGGCAACGCCATCGAGACGCCGAAGACCGACGCGGACGCCGTGGAGGAGGCCGCCAAGGCCGCCGCCGCCGTGGCCGAGGAGGCCGGTGACGCCGACGTGGCCGAGACCGCCGACGAGGACACCGCCAAGGACGACACCAAGTAGTCCCGGCGCCTCAGCGTTCGCGCGGGCCCCGGGCCGGCCCTCTCCGGGTCGGTCCGGGGCCCGTCGCGTGCGTTCGCCGGCAGAAGAAAAGGTGCGCCACGACCCCGGCGCACCTGCGCTCAAAGCGAACAGGGACGCGATCCGGACGAGCCCGGCGTCCGTCGGCGTTAGTGTCGCTGTATCGCGACCGTTTCGATTCCGGAGCAGGTGACGAGAGTGCCTCAGACCTTTGATGAGTCCCCGCGATTCGACGCTCGTACGTCGGACCCGCAGCTTTCCCCTTTTATCGAGCAGACGCCTCAGCGCCTGCTGCGCCAGCGAATCGTATTCCTCGGCCAACAGGTCGACGACGACATCGCCAACCGACTCGTCGGTGAGCTTCTGTTGCTGTCCGCGGAGGACCGGCAGCGGGACATCACCATGTACATCAACTCGCCGGGTGGTTCCGTCACGGCGGGCATGGCGATCTACGACGTCATGCAGTACATCCCCAACGACGTGCGTACCGTGGGTATCGGTATGGCCGCTTCCATGGGCCAGATGCTTCTGTGCGCCGGTGCGGCGGGCAAGCGCTACGCACTGCCGCACACCCGCGTCATGATGCACCAGCCGTCCGGTGGCATCGGGGGCACCGCCTCCGACATCCGGATCCTGGCGGACCAGCTGCTCTATGTGAAGAAGATGTTCATCGAGAAGATCTCCGAGCACACCGGGCAGACGGTCGAGCAGATCGAGAAGGACGCCGACCGGGACCGTTGGTTCACGGCTCAGGAGTCGCTGGAGTACGGCTTCATCGACGAGGTGCTGGAAGGCACCCTCGACGTGACCAGTGACCGTAGCCAGAGCTGACCTGACCTGGTCCATGGATCGACGTTGTGCGTGGAAGGCGTGAAATGACCGAGTTCAACCCCAGTCTCATCGGCGGCGCGGCCTCGATGGCTCCTCAGAGTCGCTACGTGCTGCCGTCCTACGTGGAGCGCACGTCGTACGGCGTCAAGGAGATGAATCCGTACAACAAGCTCTTCGAGGAGCGGATCATCTTCGTCGGCGTCCAGATCGACGACACGTCCGCCAACGACCTGATGGCCCAGCTCATCACGCTTGAGCAGCTCGACTCCGAGCGGGACATCCAGATGTACATCAACTCGCCGGGTGGTTCCTTCACCTCCCTCATGGCGATCTACGACACCATGCAGTTCGTGCGCCCCGACATCCAGACGGTGTGCATCGGACAGGCCGCCTCGGCCGCCGCGATCCTGCTCGCGGGCGGCACGAAGGGCAAGCGCGGCGCGCTGCCCAACGCCCGCATGATGATCCACCAGCCCGCCACCGAGGGCATGCACGGCCAGGCCAGCGACATCGAGATCCAGGCCAACGAGATCACCCGGATCCGGCAGCAGCTGGAGACGACCCTGGCCAAGCACACGGGTCGTTCCGCCGAGCAGGTGTCCAAGGACATCGAGCGCGACAAGATCCTCACCGCGGAGGAGGCCGTCGAGTACGGTCTCATCGACTTCGTGCTGCCCTACCGCAAGGCCTCCCTGAAGTAGGGCACCCGCCGAAGCGATCCCCGTACCGAACCGGACCCCGCGCTCTCGCTCGGGTGTCCGGTTCGGGGGATCTTCGGCCTCTGAAAGGGCGCACCGGACCGGTTTGGGACCCGCCAGGGACAGCCCGGTGGTGAAGCCGGTCCGGTTTTTCGCTTAGTCTGGCGGAGAGCGACACACAGATCGCCCCGTTCGTGACCGGTCGGTCGTGGACGGAGTTCCACGGAAGTTCCCTTCCGTGCCGTTCGCGCGAGGCGCGTCGGGAGCGGGGCGGCCTTAGTTTTGAGGAGTGGCTGGGTGGCACGCATCGGCGACGGCGGGGACCTGCTGAAGTGCTCATTCTGCGGTAAGAGCCAAAAGCAGGTGAAGAAGCTCATCGCGGGCCCTGGCGTGTACATCTGCGATGAGTGCATCGATCTGTGCAACGAGATCATCGAAGAGGAACTCGCCGACGCCACCGAGCTCACGTGGGATTCCCTCCCCAAACCGCGGGAGATCTTCGACTTCCTGGACTCCTACGTGATCGGTCAGGAGCAGGCGAAGAAGGCCCTGTCGGTGGCGGTGTACAACCACTACAAGAGGGTGCGTTCGGAGAGCGACCGTCCCGGTGACGAGGACGTCGAGATCGCCAAGTCCAACATCCTCCTGCTGGGACCGACCGGCTCGGGCAAGACCCTGCTGGCGCAGACCCTCGCCAAGATCCTGAACGTCCCCTTCGCCATCGCCGACGCCACGGCGTTGACCGAGGCGGGGTACGTCGGCGAGGACGTCGAGAACATCCTGCTCAAGCTGATCCAGGCCGCGGACTACGACGTCAAGAAGGCCGAGACCGGGATCATCTACATCGACGAGGTCGACAAGGTCGCCCGCAAGAGCGAGAACCCGTCGATCACCCGGGACGTGTCCGGCGAGGGCGTGCAGCAGGCACTGCTGAAGATCCTGGAGGGCACCACCGCGAGTGTGCCGCCGCAGGGCGGTCGCAAGCACCCGCACCAGGAGTTCATCCAGATCGACACCACCAACGTGCTGTTCATCTGTGGTGGCGCCTTCGCGGGGCTGGAGCAGATCATCGAGTCCCGTACCGGGCAGCAGGGCATGGGCTTCAACGCCGTGCTGCGGCCCAAGGGCGAGACGTCGGGGACCGCGCTGTTCGGCGACGTCATGCCGGAGGACCTGCTCAAGTTCGGGATGATCCCCGAGTTCATCGGCCGGCTGCCGGTGATCACCAGCGTGCACAACCTGGACAAGGCCGCGCTGATCCAGATCCTCACCGAGCCGCGCAACGCCCTGGTCAAGCAGTACCAGCGGCTGTTCGAGCTGGACAACGTGGAGCTGGAGTTCACCCAGGACGCGTTGGAGGCCATCGCCGAACAGGGCATCATTCGCGGCACCGGGGCCCGTGGCCTGCGGGCCATCATCGAGGAGGTCCTGCTCTCGGTGATGTACGAGGTGCCCAGCCGCGAGGACGTGGGCCAGGTGATCATCACCCGGGAAGCGGTCGAGCAGCACGTGAACCCGACGATCGTGCCGCGCGCCCAGCTGGACGAGGACCGTCAGGAGAAGTCGGCCTGATCACCTCCGTGCGGGCCTGAGCCGCACACACGGGCAACGGGGCGCCTCCGCTCGAAGTGGGGGCGCCCCGCCGTGTCCACGGCCCTCAGGGCCCCTGCCGAGGCCCGGGGTCCCCGCGCGGCCCGGAGGCGGGAGACGCTCTACCCGTCCTCGAGGACCGACTCCATGCGGGCGATCTCGGTGTTCTGCTCGGCGATGAGGTCGTTGGCCATCTTCATGACCGTCTGGTCCCGGCCCTCGGAGAGGACCTCCACGGCCATGGCGACGGCGCCCTCGTGGTGGGCGCTCATCAGCTCCACGAAGAGGTGGTCGAACGCGTCGCCCTCGGCGTCGGCGAGCCGCTCCATGTCCTCGTCGGAGACCATCCCCTGCATGTCGTCGTGGTCGACCTCCAGGTCGCAGCGGGGGACGTCCTCGTCCTCGGAGTGGTGGCCGCCCTCGCCCTCCAGCCCGCAGAAGTTCTGGTGGGCGGGGTTCTCGCGGGCCGGCGCGAAGACGTGCTCCTCCAACCAGCTCTCCATGGCGGAGATCTCCGGCCCCTGCGCGGCGGAGATGCGGTCGGCGATGCGTTCGATGCCGTCGCGCTCGTAGCGCTCCTCGACCAGGTCGGTCATCTCCAGTGCCTGGGAGTGGTGTTCGATCATCTTCACCAGGTAGGTGACGTCGGCCTCGTTGTGGCCCTGCTCCTCGGCGAGGGCGGCGATCTGTTCGGCGGTGGCCGGGGTGGAGGACTCTCCGGGGGCTCCGGGGGCGATGACGTTGGCGGACTCCTGTCCGTCGTCGTCCGCGCCACAGGCCGGGGCGGCGAGCAGGACGAGGGCGGTTCCGGCGGCGAGTGCCAGGCGACGCACGAGGTCTCCTCCAGGGGACGGGGGTGGACGGGCCGGGTGGACCGCCGATGTCGATCGAACGCGACATCCTGCGGGTTTTCTACTCACTCCATGGGTGCTTTGTCCAGTGCGGGCCCAAGTCGGAGGGGTCGTGTCACGCTCCCCGTGCGGCGGAGGCCGGGGTGGTGGGTCCGTGGTGTTTCGGGACGTGATGCCCGGTCTCGGCGTTTCGTCTGGTCGGTGGCGACCGGGCGGGATAGAACCCGAAGTAGTCGAATGACTTCTCCGTGTGACGGTCGGAAGGTGGGCGCATGGCCTCGGGAACGGTTCGGCGGCACACCCGTCGCGGCGGCGTCGCCGTCCTGGCGCTGATCGTGGCGGCGGTCTCCGCCGCTCCCGCCGCCGGTGCCGCCGACGCCCCCGACGACGTGAGTACCGGTGGGGGAGTCGAGCACCTGGCCAACGTCCCCAAACCCGCGGCGCTGGGGGAGTCCTACAACACCGACCTGGCCTTCACCGGAGACCACGTGATCGTCGGCAACTACGGGGGATTCACCGTCCACGACATCTCCGACCCCGCCGATCCGGTCGTGGTGGCCACGGTGGTGTGTCCCGGCGGCCAGGGGGACGTCACCGTCAGCGGCGACCTGCTCTACTTCTCCGTCGACTACCCCCGTGCCGGTGAGGAGTGCGGCGCCCCCGCGACCCCCGCCACCGACCCGGACGGGTTCGAGGGTCTGCGGATCTTCGACATCGCGGACAAGACCCGGCCCGAGTACGTGACGTCCGTGCGCACGGACTGCGGCTCGCACACCCACACGCTCGTCCCGGGGGAGGCCGAGGGGCGCGAGTACGTGTACGTGTCCTCGTACTCGCCCGACGCGAACTTCCCCCACTGTCGGCCGCCGCACGACAAGATCACGATCGTCGAGGTCCCGCTGGAGGACCCTGCCGCGGCCTCCGTGGTCGCCGAGCCCGTCCTGTTCCCCGACGGGGGCCACGACAGCACCACCGGCTGCCACGACATCACCGCCTACCCGTCCCGAGGGCTGGCCGCCGCGGCCTGCCTGGGCGACGGTCTGCTGCTCGACATCACCGACCCCGTGAGCCCGCGGGTCACCACGCGGGTCCAGGATCCGAACTTCGCGTTCTGGCACTCGGCGACCTTCACCGACGACGCCTCCCAGGTGATCTTCACCGACGAACTCGGCGGTGGAAGTGGTGCCACGTGCAATGAGGACGTCGGTCCCGAACGGGGCGCGAACGCGATCTACGCGATCGACGACGCGGGGGACGACCCGGAACTCGTGTTCCGGAGCTACTACAAATTGCCGCGTCATCAGTCCGAAACTGAGAACTGTGTGGCGCACAATGGATCGCTGATCCCCGTCGCCGGCGCGGATCTCTTCGTGCAGTCCTGGTACCAGGGCGGTGTGTCGGTCATCGACCTCGACGACCCCGAGCGGCCCGTCGAGGTCGGGTACTTCGACCGTGGGCCTGCGGACCCGGAGGTACTGCGCACCGCGGGCTCGTGGTCGGCCTACTACTACAACGGCCACGTCTACTCGTCCGACATCGAACGCGGTCTGGACGTCCTCGCGCTCACCGATCCCCGATTCGACGGGGCCGAGAACGTGGTCCTCGACGAGTTCAACCCGCAGTCCCAACCGCGGGTGTCGTCCCGCCGTTCCAGGCACGGTGTGTAGCCGAATCGGGTCAGGTCGGCGGCGTGTGAACGAACATGTTTCTTTTGTTTCCCTCTATACATAATGATGTTGAGCTGTGTACGTTCTTCCTGTTTCGCTCCATTCAGAACCAGGAGTACACATGGCGTCATCCCCCACCCACCCCCCCGCAAGGCGCCCGCTTCACCGCCGAGCCCTCACCGGGGTCTCCCTCGGTGCGGCAGCCCTCCTGACCGCGGGACTCCTGGGCCCCGCGGCCGCGTCCGCCGACGTCACCGCCTTCGAAAGCGACGCGGAGACCAGCTCCAACGTCTCCCACGTGGCCAACCTCCCCAAGTCCGAGGCCATGGACGACTTCAACTCGGACCTGGCGTTCACCGGGGACTACGCCATCGGTGGCAACTACAACGGCTTCGTCATCTACGACATCTCCGAGCCGGAGTCCCCCGAGGTCGTCTCCGAGGTCCTGTGCCCGGGTGGTCAGGGCGACGTGTCGGTCAGCGGTGACCTGGTGTACTTCTCGGTCGACTACCCGCGTGCGAGCGACGAGTGCGGCGCCCCGTCGGTGCCCACCACGGACCCGAACGGGTTCGAGGGCATCCGGGTCTTCGACATCTCCGACAAGGCGGCCCCCGAGTACGTCGCCGCCGTGGCCACCGACTGCGGTTCGCACACCCACACCCTGGTGCCCGGCAAGGACGGCGCGCACGACTACGTGTACGTGTCCTCGTACTCGCCCAACGCGAACTTCCCGAACTGTCAGCCTCCGCACGACAAGATCTCCATCGTCGAGATCCCGCTCGACGACCCCTCGGAGGCCGCCCTGGTCACCGAGCCGGTGCTGTTCCCCGACGGCGGTAACACCAACACCAGCGGGTGCCACGACATCACCGCCTACCCGGAGATCGACCTGGCCGCCGGTGCCTGCATGGGCGACGGCATCCTCATGGACATCTCCGACCCGGCCCACCCCGTGGTGACCGACGTCGTCCGGGACCCGAACTTCGCCTTCTGGCACTCGGCGACCTTCACCAACGACGCCGGCACGGTGATCTTCACCGACGAGCTCGGCGGTGGCGGCGGCGCCATCTGTACCGAGGCCTACGGTGTCGAGCGCGGCGCCAACGCCATCTACACCATCGGCGGCACCGACGACGACCCCGAACTGGGCTTCGAGAGCTACTACAAGATCCCGCGCGTGCAGACCGCCACCGAGAACTGCGTCGCCCACAACGGCTCGCTCATCCCGGTTCCGGGTCAGGACTTCTTCGTGCAGTCCTGGTACCAGGGCGGTGTGTCGGTGATCGACTTCAACGACCCGAAGAACGACATCACCCGTGGACTCGACGTCCTGAAGATCGAGGACCCGCGTGTGCGCGCCGCCGAGCGCGTCACCTACGACGAGTTCAACCCCCAGTCGCAGCCGAGCTACCGTCCCGGCCGCTGACCGACCCCACGAATCCCTCCCGGTGGCTCCTCCTGGGGAGTCAGGGCAAACGGGAGGACCAGGGGCCGCGGCGTTCGCCGCGGCCCCACCGCAGACCACCCCCGCCCTCCCCGCGATCCACAGGAGAAAGCATGCCCGCAGCTTCCTCCGGGCGCGGAGGAATCCGGCGCTCGGCGGCCGTCGCACTCACCGCGGCGGCCACCCTGCTGACCGGACTCCTCGGCCCGGCGACCGCTCATGCCGACATCCCGCCGTCCGACAGCGTGACCAGCGACAACGTCGAGCACATCGCCAACGTGCCCAAGCCCGAGGCGGTCAGCAACACCAACTCGGACCTGGCGTTCAGCGGTGACTACGTGATCGGCGGCAACTACGACGGGTTCGTCATCTACGACGTCGCCGACCCCGCCGACCCGCGGATCGTCTCCGAGGTCCTGTGCCCGGGCGGGCAGGGTGACGTGTCGGTCAGCGGCGACCTGTTGTACTTCGCCGTGGACTACCCGGCGGCGAACGAGGAGTGCGGGGCCCCCGCGGTCCCGGTGACCGACCCGAACGGGTTCGAGGGCGTCCGGGTCTTCGACATCTCGGACAAGACCCAGCCCGAGTACGTCGCGGCCGTGCGCACCGACTGCGGCTCGCACACCCTCACCCTGGTGCCGGGCGACGACGAGCGCGAGTACGTGTACGTGTCCTCCTACGCCCCGGCGGCGGAGTTCCCGAACTGTCAGCCTCCGCACGACAAGATCTCCATCATCGAGGTGCCGCTCGACGACCCGGCCTCGGCCGCGGTGGTCAACGAACCCGTGCTGTTCCCCGACGGCGGCAACCACGACCAGGACGGTCTCCTGCGACCCACCGAGGGCTGCCACGACATCACCGCCTACCCGGAGAAGGGCATCGCCGCCGGGGCGTGCATGGGCGACGGCATCCTCATGGACATCTCCGACCCGGTCGAGCCGGTCGTGACCGAAATCGTGCAGGACGAGAACTTCGCGTTCTGGCACTCGGCGACCTTCACCAACGACGCCGGAACGGTGATCTTCACCGATGAGCTCGGTGGCGGTGGCGCGGCCACCTGCACCGAGGAGATCGGACCCGAGCGCGGCGCCAACGCCATCTACACGCTGGAGGGCGAGGGCGCCGACAGCACCCTGGAGTTCGCCTCCTACTACAAGCTGGAGCGCCACCAGGGCGACCAGGTGTGCGTGGCGCACAACGGCTCCCTGATCCCGGTGCCCGGCAAGAACTACTTCGTGCAGTCCTGGTACCAGGGCGGCGTCGCGATCATCGACTTCAACGACCCGAAGAACCCCAAGGAGATCGGCTTCTGGGACCCCGATGACCGCATCGACCCCGACATCGAGAACGGCAGCTCCTGGTCGGCCTACTACTACAACGGCCACGTCTACTCCTCGGACATGCGCCGGGGCCTGGACGTCCTGGAACTGAACGACCCGCGTCTGCGCCCGGCCGAACGCGTCACCTACGACGAGTTCAACCCGCAGACCCAACCGGTCTACCGCCCCGGCAGGTAGCACCCGCTCACCGGACGGGGCGCCGCGCGTGCATCGCGCGCGGCGCCCCGCGGTGCACCCCCGGCCCGGCCCGTCGCGACGGACCGGGCCTCGATCGCTCCCCTCCACAACCGAAAAGAGGACCATGCGCACTCCCACGCGTCGTGTGGCGGCGTTCGCCGCGGCCGCGGCCACGGCGCTGCTGACCGGGCTGCTCGGCCCGGCGGCCGCCCACGCGGACACCCCTCCCTCCGACGACATCAGCAGTGACCACGTCGAACTCGTGGCCAACGTCGCCAAGCCCGAGGCCGTGAGCAACGTCAACTCGGACCTGGCGTTCAGCGGCGACTACGCCATCGGCGGCAACTACGACGGGTTCGTCGTCTACGACATCTCCACGCCCGAGGACCCGCGGATCGTCTCCGAGGTCGTCTGCCCGGGTGGTCAGGGCGACGTCGCGGTCAGCGGCGACCTGCTCTACTTCGCCGTGGACTACCCGCGTGCGAGCGACGAGTGCGGTGCCCCGTCGGTGCCCACCACGGACCCGAACGGGTTCGAGGGCATCCGGGTCTTCGACATCTCCGACAAGGCGGCCCCCGAGTACGTCGCCGCCGTGCCCACCGACTGCGGCGCCCACACCCTCACGCTCGTCCCCGGCAAGGACGGCGCCCACGAGTACGTGTACGCGTCCTCGTACTCGCCCCACGTGAACTTCCCGAACTGTCAGCCCCCGCACGACAAGATCTCCATCGTCGAGATCCCGCTCGACGACCCCGCCTCGGCGGCCCTGGCGGCCGAGCCCGTGCTGTTCCCCGACGGGGGACACCGCTCGACCAGCGGCTGCCACGACATCACCGCCTTCCCCAGCGAGGACATCGCCGCCGCGGCCTGCATGGGCGACGGCGTGATGCTCGACATCTCCGACCCGCTGGAACCGGTCGTGACCGAGGTCGTCCAGGACCCGAACTTCGACTTCTGGCACTCGGCGACCTTCACCAACGAGGGCCGGAACGTCCTGTTCACCGATGAGCTCGGCGGCGGTGGCGCCCCCACCTGCACCGAGGAGATCGGACCCGAGCGCGGCGCCAACGCCATCTACGCGCTGTCCGGTGAGGGGGACGACACCACCCTCGAATTCCAGAGCTACTTCAAGATCGACCGCCACCAGGGCGACCAGGTCTGTGTCTCGCACAACGGCTCGCTCATCCCGGTTCCGGGTCAGGACTTCTTCGTGCAGTCCTGGTACCAGGGCGGTGTGTCGGTGATCGACTTCAACGACCCGAAGAACACACCTGGTCGGCGTACTACTACAACGGTTACGTCTACTCCTCCGACATCGAGCGGGGCCTCGACGTGATCAAGCTGACCGACCCGCGTCTGCGCGCGGCCGAGCGCGTCACCTACGACGAGTTCAACCCGCAGACCCAACCGGTCTACCGTCCCGGCCGCTGATCCGGCGGGGACCGAGCGGGGTGGGGGAACCGTCCCCACCCCGCACCCATGAGATCCGTCATGGGTGGTCCTCCGCCCCGGTCACATCGGGCCGGTGACTAGTGCGCATGGTCCTCGGCACCTGATCGGACCAGGCTGGGGACATGCTCACGACGACGAGAACATCGGCCCCCGACCCCCCGACCGCGTCCGCCGTCCGGGTGCGCGACCTCGCGTGCTCCTACGGGGACGTCCGCGCCGTGCGCGGAGTCTCCTTCGACATCGTCCCCGGAGAGCTCTTCGCCCTCCTCGGCACCAACGGGGCAGGCAAGACCACGACCATCGAGGCGCTGGAGGGATTCCGGAACCCCACCGCCGGCACCGTCCGCGTCCTGGGGCTGGACCCCCGCCGGCGCCGCCGCGCGCTCCAGGGGCGGGTGAACGCCGTCCTGCAGGAGAGCGGCACCTTCGCCGACCTCACCGTCATCGAGACCATCGAGCTGGTCCGGCGTACATCCGGACGCCGCCGCGACCTGGACGAGGTCCTGTCGGCCGTCGACCTCACCGGTCGGGCCGGCGCCCGGGTCGGCCACTTGTCCGGGGGCCAAAAGCGCCGTCTGGACCTGGCCCTGGCCGTCGTCACCCGTCCCGAGGTGCTGCTGCTGGACGAGCCCACCACCGGCATGGACCCCGAGGCGCGCCGCACCGTCTGGGCCCTCATCGCCGAACTGATCCGTGAGGGCACCGCCATCCTGTTGACCACCCACTACCTGGAGGAGGCCGAGCGCCTCGCCGACCGGATCGCGGTGATGCACCACGGTCGGATCGAGGTGGCCGGGACCCTGGACCAGGTCCTGGCCGGGCACGGCGACCGGATCTCCTTCCGGCTGGAGGGGAGCCCGCCGGAGGATCCACCGGTCCTGCCCGGCGCCGAGGCCGTCGTCGAGGGGGAGCGCGTGACCTACACGGTCGACGGAGCCGACCACGCACGTCGGGCGCACCGGGCGATGGCGGCCCTGGGCACCTGGGCGGACCGGCACCGCCTGGACCTGCTCGACCTGGCCCTGCACCGTGCCTCACTGGAGGACGTCTTCCTCCGCGTCGCGGACGGACACGAGATCCCCACCCCGACGGGAGTGAGCCGATGAGCACCACGGACGCACCGGTCCGGGTCGGTCCGGCCCGCCAGATCCAGGTGTACTCGCGAGCCGAGCTCACCCTGTTCTGGCGCTACCGCACCGCCGTCTACTTCGCCCTGTTCCCTCTGGCCCTGGCCATGATGGGGCTGTTGCAGGCGGGGACGGAGATCGCCCCCGGGGTCGACGCGGGCGCCTACTTCACCGCGGGCTCGCTGATGCTGCCCCCGCTGTTCCTGTCCATCATGCACCTGACCAACGTGGTCACCTCCCGGCGCGAACAGTTCGTCCTCAAACGCCTGAGGGTGTCCGGCACCCCGGCCACGGTGGTGTTCGGGGCGTTGATCGTCTCGGTGCTGGTGGTCACGGCGGTCATCTCGCTGGTCATCGGGGTGGTCCTGCTGCGCCGGTACGACCTGGCACCGGCCGATCCGCTCCTGGTGGTGCTGCCGATCGTCCTGGTGACGGTGGCGGTCTCCCTGTTCTCGATCGCCTTCACCCGGCTGTGCCGCAACGCCGAGAGCGCCCAGATGATCTGTATGGTTCCTCTGATGCTCTTCTACCTGCTGAGCGGGATGGCGTTCCCCCTGGCCTCGCTTCCGGACCGCCTGGCCGATCTGGCCCGCTTCCTCCCGGGCGCCCCCGGTGTCGACATCGTCACCAGCGCCTACTTCGGTCGCGACTTCACCGGCGCGGGCGACGGCACCCGGGTGCTCGCCGGTGCGGAACTGTGGGCCGCCGCCGTGCCGGGGCTGCTGGTGATCCTCGCCTGGCTGGTGCTCTCCGCCTTCCTCGTGCGTTTCGTGCGGTGGGACCCGCGAGGCACGCGGTGAACGCCTCCACCGACGACGAGCGTCTGCGCCGCACCCGATGGGTGGTGGTGCGCACGCTCGCCGGCATGGCCTCGGGACTGCCGCTCATGGTGCTGCTCCAGTGGTACCTGAGCGGCACCCCGGGCCCGGCGGGACTGGTCACCGCACTCCTGCCGGCCACGGCGGCGGGCGCGCTCGCGCTCTGGCTGACGCTGCGCCACGCGCTGGCCCTCGGGGAACGGCCCCTGCCCCTGTACGCGTCCTCCTTCGTGGCGTCGGTCGCCGCGGTGTGGATCCTGTTGCCGGGGGCGGCGGCGCTGGTGGTGCCGACGGTCTGGTGGGGGATGACGACCCCGGCCGTGCCCCGTCGGTGGAGCGCGCCCACCGGCGTGGTGCTGTTGGCGCTGCCCTGGGCGCACGCCGCGCTCGCCGGTGCACCGACGCCCTCCCCGCTCTGGTTCCCGGTCATGCTCGTCCTCGCCGGGGTGATGCTCACCGGGCACCGGATGAACCTGCGGATGTGGGAACTGTCGCGGGAGGTGGTGGCCGGCCGCCACGTCCGCGAACGGCTCGCGGCCAGTGAGGAGCGCCTGCGCATCGCACGCGACATCCACGACCTGCTCGGACATCGTCTGTCCGGGATCGCGGTCCGCAGCGAACTCGCCGCGCGACTGGCCGAGGCCACCCCGGAGCGGGCCGCCCACGAGATGCGGATCGTCCAGGACGAGGCCCGCCGCGCGTTGCGCGAGGTGCGCTCCACCGTGAGCGGCTACCGCGACGTCGACCCCGCCGAGGAACTGGAGGGCGCCCGTGAGGTGCTCGCCGCCGCCGGGGTCCACCTCACCGTCACCGGTGATCCCCGGGACATCCCCGCGCCCCTGCGCACCACAGCGGCCTGGGTCGTCCGCGAGGCGGTGACCAACGTCGTCCGCCACAGCGAGGCCCGCCACTGTGAGATCACCCTGGACGCCGACGGTGCGTTCACCCTCCAGGTCGTCAACGACGGAGCCCCCGCACACCGGGGGAGCGGTAGTGGTCTGCTCGGCCTGACCCAACGGGTCGCGGCGGAGGGCGGCACACTGGAGGCCGGCGCTGAGGACGGCGGGCGCTTCCGTCTGAGCGTGGTCGTTCCCCGAGCGGAGGTGGCACGGTGATCCGGATCCTCCTGGCGGAGGACGCGCACCTGGTGCGCGGGGCCATCGCCGCCCTGTTGGACCTGGAACCCGATCTGGAGGTGGTGGGCCAGACCGGCCGGGGCGACGCGGTGGCCGACCTGGTCGCACGGCACCGACCCGACGTGGCGGTGCTCGACGTCGAGATGCCCGGCACCGACGGGCTGAGCGTCGCGGAACTCCTGGCGGAGACCGCCCCCGACTGCGCCGTCGTGGTGCTCACCGGGTTCGGACGCCCCGGCTACCTGCGCCGCGCCGTCCGGGCGGGGGTGCGGGGGTTCCTGCACAAGGACGCGCCCGTGACCGAGCTGGCCCAGGCCGTGCGCGTCGTGCACGCGGGCGGGCAGAGCATCGACCCGGAGCTGGCCACGGCGGCGATGACCGCGGGGGTGAGCCCGTTGACCCGGCGCGAGACCGAGGTCCTGCGCGCCCTGTCCCGGGGGGTCGGTTTCACGGAGGTCGCGCGCGCCCTCGACATCGCCGAGGGCACCGTCCGTAACCACGTGTCCGCGGCCATCGCCAAGACCCGCGCCGAGAATCACATCGGCGCCGTCCGTGTCGCCCAGGACATGGGCTGGCTCTGAGCCGTCAGTCGAAGAGGTCCTCGGGGCGCTCCACCCGCACAGCCCCGGGGATCCACCGCTCGAGGGTCGCCAGGTCGGCGCAGGAGGTGATGCGCTCGCGGGTCGTGGCCGACAGGTCGAACCCGCGGGCCTCCAAGACGGAGATGACGTTCTTGGCGGCCTCGAGCGTCCGGCCCTCCTCGCGCCCGATCCCGACGTACTTGCGGGCGAAGTCGCTCTGCCACTCGTAGGTTTCCACGGCCATCAAGGTCTCCATCTCCTTCCGAGCGGCCTCGTTGAGACCGGCGAGCAGGTAGTCATAATAGAACGTTCGGTTCTCGGGGGCCGTGGAGTTCAGTGCCTCCACCACGGTCCTCAGCGTCTCGGGGTCGTCGTCGCCGTGTGCCCTGGCGGACAGCACGGCCAGTTCGGGCAGTGCGCGGGCCTGGTCCTCCCCGGTGATCCTGGGCATCCGACCCGGCCCGATGGTGAGAGGTTCCAGATCGAAGCCCGGGTGTCCGGTGCGGATCGGACGCGCGCACCATGCCGCCACGGTGTCGGTCGGACACAGGACCAGCAGCATGGTCGGGCACTTCAGGCGAACGTGCAGGGTGACCAGATAGGCGGGCCAACTTCGCCGTTTGGCCTGGTCATGACCGTGTTGGCGTTCGACCACCACCGCCATGACGTTCTCAGTGCCGTCGCGCAGCACCACGGCGCCGTCGCCGTTGAACTCCTTGGGGTCGCAGTTGGTCAACACCGAACTGGTGTTGAGCGCCTCGGTGTGAGTGGGTACCTCGAGGCCCAGGGACTCCAGCAGGACCGGGGCCAGGGCGGGCTGGTTCTGCACCAGGCGCAGGGGAATCTCGTGTTCTCGTGTCGGCATCGGGCTTCCTGGGATACGGGCGCGGTCGAGCGCACCCCGAACGGGGCCTCGACCGGCGAGGGGCGGCCGGGAACGAGAGTGCCCTGTTCTCCACCGATCCGTGGGCGTTTTCGAGGATGCGCCGAGTATGTGTGCGACCGGAACCGCGGATCAGCGGGGGTCGAACAGCCGGTCGGTGGGCACGTCCAGGATCTCCGTCATACGACCGGTGAAGTACACCGTGCCCAGGGCCAGCACGCGGTCGCCCAGGGCGGCGACCGCGTCGGGCGTGAGACTCTCGGCGTCCACCCGCTCCCAGTGCGCGGGCAGGTCGTGCTCGAAGCGCAGGTGCGCCTCGGGCAGACGGACCGCCGACACGGCCTGTCCCTCCAGCGCGGCCACGGCACCGGAGACGTCCTTGTGGTCGGGCAGGCACAGCAACACGTGGTCCACCCCGCCCCAGCGGGCGCGTGCCTGTTCCAGGGCGGTCGCCACCCCCACACGATCGATGGCCGAGTCCACCAGCACGCGAGCGGTGGAGCCGCCCGGTACGGGGTGTTCGGACAACCGGGCCGGCAGGTGCAGGGTGCCCAGGACCCGGTGCAGGCGGTCGACCGGCGCGGGCCCGTGACCGTGGAGTTCGAGCATGCGGGTGGCGGCTGCCACGCCCAGCACGCCCGAGGCGGCGGACAGCCCCGGTGGCCGTAGAGCGACGGGCGGCGCGGTGTCGGGCGCGTCCGGGTCCACCACCTCGGGGGTCACCCGGCCGGAGGTGACCTCGGACAGGGTCCGCTCCACGACGGGGGCGACCTCCGGGCTCTGCGGCAGGCTGACCAGGGCGCGGGTGCGTTCACCCGCCACGCGGGTCTTCTCCCGGGCGATCTCGGCCACGGTGTCGCCGAGGACCCCCACGTGCTCGGCGAAGACCATGCCGAGCGCCACGACCTCGGGGTCCACCAGGCGCAGTTCGTCCCGGTGGCCCCCCATGCCCGCCTCCAGGACGCACACGTCCGCGTCGATCTCGCGCGCCTTGAGCAGCCCGGCGACCAGGAACAGCCCGCTCGGAGCCAGGTAGCCGTCACTCTCGGGCAGGTGTGCTCGGGCGGCGTCGATCTCCGCTCCGAGGGCGTCCAACGCGGCGTCGGTGATCGAGGTCCCGTCGACCCGCACGCGTTCGCGGTACCCCCGGAAGCTCGGTCCCGTCACCAGGACCGTGCGCAGACCCGCCGCGGACAGCGTCGCCGCGGCCACGGTCGCCGTGCTCCCCTTGCCCTTGGAACCCACCACCCCCAGCACGGGCGTGTGCGCGTCGGACAGGCCCAGGGTCGTCAGCAGGGAGGCGGCACGGTCCAGGCTCCGGGTCCGTCCCGGCGTCCGTGCGGCCCACTCGGAGAAGAAGGGGTCAAGGCTCGGCATGGTCCAAGTATGGTCTCGGTGACATCGGGCTTCGCACGGCCGACCCCGAGTCCGAGACCAGGTGAGGGCGCGTACACTGGCGCGGGTGTACACCCCGATCATCGAGATCCCGTGAGCGGCGACGGCGCCCATGAGCGCTACGCCGAGGTCACGGCGCAGATCCTCTCCCGCGCCCCAGAGACCGACATCGATCCGCGTCTGGACCGGGTCCGTACCCTCCTGGACCTGTTGGGCGACCCGCAGCGCACCTTCCGGGTCGTCCACATCACCGGGACCAACGGCAAGACGTCCACGGCGCGGATGATCGACGCGCTGGTGCGCGGACGTGGCCTGCGCGTGGGCCGTTACACCAGCCCGCACCTGCGGACCGTGCGCGAACGCATCGTCGTCGACGGTGAGCCCATCTCCCAGGAACGGTTCGTCGAGGCCTACGACGACATCCGGCCCTACATCGAGATGGCCGACGCGATGAACGACGCCCCGTTGTCGTTCTTCGAGATCCTCACCGTCATGGCCTACGCCGTGTTCGCCGACGCCCCCGTGGACGTCGCCGTGGTGGAGGTCGGCCTGGGCGGCACCTGGGACGCCACCAACGTCGTCGACGGGGACGTCGCCGTGGTGACGCCCATCGGCATCGACCACACCGAGTACCTGCCCGACACCCTCGACGGCATCGCCGAGGAGAAGTCCGGCATCATCAAGCCCGGCTCCGTCGTGGTGCTGGCGCAGCAGCCGCTGCCGGCCGCGGAGGTCCTCCTCAGGCACTCCGCCGAGGTCGGCGCGACCGTCGCCCGTGAGGGGCTGGAGTTCGGGGTGACCTCCCGTGAGGTGGCCGTCGGCGGTCAGCAGATCGCCGTCAAGGGTCTCACCGGTACCTACGACAACCTCTTCCTCCCGCTGTTCGGCGAGTACCAGGCCGGCAACGCCGCCGTCGCCATCGCCGCCGCCGAGGCCTTCTCCGCCGCGGAGGACGCGGCCGGGCTCGATCCCGTGCTCGTCGGTGAGGCTCTGGCGGGGCTGGAGGCACCCGGGCGTATGGAAGTCGTGCGCAGCAGCCCGACCGTCATCGCCGACGCCGCGCACAACCCGGCCGGAATGATCGCCACCGCCGCCGCCGTCGAGGAGGCCTTCACCTTCTCCCGGCTCATCGGTGTGGTGGCCGTCATGGCCGACAAGGACGTCGAGGGGATCCTGGATCCCCTGGAACCACTGCTCGACGAGATCGTCGTCACCCGCAACTCATCACCGCGTTCCCTCGAACCCGAGAGGTTGGCCGCACTCGCCGTGGAGGTCTTCGGCGAGGACCGGGTGCACGTGGCTCCCCGACTCGACGACGCCATCGACCGGGCCGTGGGCCTGGCGGAGGACGGCGGCGAGTTCGGTGGGGTCGGCGTGCTGGTCACCGGTTCGGTGGTCACCTCAGGCGATGCCGTGCACCTGCTGCGCGGCGGCGGCGAGTAGCGGGCGGCGGGCAACCTCCGACGAAGGGAAACGCCGTGCGCACAGTCTGCGCCGTAGTGCTCGTGTTCGAGGCCATCGTGATCGGGCTGGCCATCCCCATCGCCATCCAGTTGGAGGGGATGGACCCGACCGTGGCCGGTCTGGTGTGGGGCGGCATGGCCGTGGCCGCGCTGCTGCTCTCCGGTCTACAGAAGCACACCTGGGCGTACTACGCCGCCTGGGTCCTGCAGGCCGCCTTCCTGTTCACCTCGTTCACGGTCAGCGGCGCGCTCCTGGTCGCGATCGTGTTCGTGTCCCTGTGGGTGACCGCCGTGATCCTCGGCCGCCGGGTCGACGAGGTGAAGGCGGCCCACGCCGCTCACGAGGGCGAAGCCGAGGACGGGGGCGGTGCCGACGGTGACGACGTGACCACCGCGTCGGGACCGCAAACGCGATAGTGTGACGCACGTCCGGGTGGGTACCGGTTCCGCGGTCGGCGGACCGCCCCTCGCCCTCCCCGCCCCGGACGCACACCCGTACACCCCGCCGCGCGCCGTCACGCCGAGGGCCCTTCGGTCCGGTCCGTGCCGCGCGGGGGTCCAGTGAGGAGTTGAAACGCACGTGGAGCGCACTCTCGTTCTCATCAAGCCGGACGGTGTCCGCCGCAACATCGTCGGCGAGGTCATCTCGCGCATCGAGCGCAAGGGCCTGAAGCTGGTCGCGATGGAGCTGCGCACGCTCGACACCGGCACCGCCAAGACCCACTACGAGGAGCACGCCGCGCGTCCGTTCTTCGAGTCGCTGGTGGACTTCATCACCGGTGGCCCGCTGGTCGCCATGGTGGTCGAGGGCGAGCGTGCCATCGAGGCCTTCCGCTCGCTGGCCGGCGCCACCGACCCGGTGACCGCGGCCCCGGGCACCATCCGCGGTGACTTCGCCCTGGAGGTGCAGAAGAACATCGTGCACGGTTCGGACTCCACCTACTCGGCCGAGCGCGAGATCAAGCTCTTCTTCCCGGACCTGTAGGTTCCGGCCCCGGTCGGCCGGGGTGCGACGAGCGATGGCGTGACGCGTCCCTTCGGGGGCGCGTTCGTCGTTTTCCCAGGTGAACGGTGCCGTTCTCCTGGGTGCTCGGAGGGTGACGAGGCAACGATTCGGTGTGTTTGCGTAACGGACTAAGTGCTGACCGTTACGATACGGGGGACTGCATACCTAACGTGCCGGAACGACTACCTATGGTCGTCGGGCACGACCACGCCCGAACGGCGCCTCTGAGGACGTTACATGCCGAACAACCTTGCATTTCTGGGCCGGGACATGGCCGTCGACCTGGGTACCGCCAACACACTCGTGTACGTGCGCGGCCGCGGTATCGTCCTGAACGAGCCTTCGGTGGTCGCGCTCAACACCTCGACCGGCAAGATCGTGGCTGTCGGTATCGAGGCCAAGCAGATGATCGGGCGCACGCCCACCAACATCACCGCCATCAGGCCCCTCAAGGACGGCGTCATCGCCGACTTCGAGGTCACCGAGCGGATGTTGCGCTACTTCATCCAGAAGATCCACCGCCGCCGCCACTTCGCCAAGCCTCGCATCATCGTGGCCGTGCCCAGCGGCATCACCTCCGTCGAGCACCGCGCCGTCAAGGAGGCCGGCTACCAGGCCGGGGCCCGCCGCGTCTACATCATCGAGGAGCCCATGGCCGCCGCGATCGGCGCCGGGCTGCCCGTCCACGAGCCCACCGGCAACATGGTCGTCGACATCGGGGGTGGCACCACCGAGGTCGCCGTCATCTCCATGGGCGGCATCGTCACCTCCCAGTCCATCCGGGTGGGCGGCGACGAACTCGACCACGCGATCACGACCTTCGTCAAGAAGGAGTACTCCCTGATGATCGGGGAGCGCACCGCCGAAGAGCTCAAGATGGCGATCGGCTCCGCCTACCCCACCGGGACGGAGGAGATGCACGCCGAGGTGCGCGGCCGCGACCTCATCAGCGGACTGCCCAAGACCATCGTCATGTCCGAGTCCGACGTGCGTCAGGCGATCGAGGAGCCGGTCACCGCCATCATCGACGCCGTCCGCACCAGCCTCGACAAGTGCCCGCCCGAACTGTCCGGCGACATCATGGACCGCGGTGTCGCGGTCACCGGCGGCGGCGCGCTGCTGCGCGGCCTGGACGAGCGCCTGCTCCACGAGACGGGCATGCCGATCCACGTCGCCGAGAACGCGCTCGACTCGGTCGCCATCGGCTCCGGCACCTGCGTGGAGAACTACGAACGCCTCCACCAGGTCCTCGTTCCGGAACGGCGGCGTTGACATGCTGCGCGACTCCTCGCGGTCCCGCTTGCTGCTCGCCGTCCTGGTCGCGGCCGCCCTGGTCCTGCTGGTCGTCGACGCCCGTCCCGGTTCCGACCCGGTCACCTCGGCCGCCCGCGCCGGCGGCGAACTGGTCTTCGCGCCCACCGCCGCCGCCGTCGGCGCGGCCTCAGGCCCCTTCACCCGGGTCTACGACGGGTTGAGCCAGGGACCCGAGGCCGCCGACCGCATCGCCGAGCTGGAGGAGACCAACGCCGAACTGGAGTCCGAACTCCAGGCCGCGCGCATCGACGACCAGCGCGCCGACGAGCTCGACGCGCTGCTGCACCTGTCCGGTCTGGGCGGCTACGAGGTCGTCCCGGCCCAGGCCGTCACCCGCACCACCGCGCGGGGCTACGCGCACACCGCCACCCTGGACGCCGGCACCGCCTCCGGGATCGAACCGAACATGACCGTGGTCAACGGCGAGGGCCTCGTGGGCCGGGTCATCGAGGCGGGGCCGCGCACCGCCACCGTCAAGCTCGCCACCGACGTCAACTCCTCGGTGGGCGCCCGCCTGGAGCAGACCCGCAAGATCGGCGCGATCACCGGCGGCAGCGTCCCCGGCGGGCCCGAGGCCGACATGACCCTGGAACTGTTCGACATGGAGGCGCCCATCGACCAGGGGGACCGGGTGGTCACGCTCGGCTCCCACGAGGGTGCGCCCTTCGTACCCGGCGTGCCCATCGGCACCGTCGACGAGGTGCAGGTCGCTCCCGGCGCGCTCAGTCGGATCGCCCGGATCACCCCGGCGGTGGACTTCGCCGCCCTGGACGTGGTGGGCGTGGTCGTCGAGGGTCCGGGCACGGACCCGCGCGACTCCGTCCTGCCGCCCAAGCCCGACCCCGAGGGGGACCAGTGAGGGCCGTCGCAACCCTGCTCATGGTGGCCGCGGCGGTGCTCGCCCAGGCCACCATCGTCAACCGGCTTCCCTTCGACTGGGGTCCCGGGCCCGACCTGGTCCTGGCCGCCGTCGTGGCGGTCGCCCTGACCACGAGTCCCGCCGCGGCCGCAGGCTGCGGTTTCGCGGCGGGCCTGGCCATGGACGTCATGCCGCCCGCCGAACACCCCATGGGCCGCTACGCCCTGGTGTTGTGCGTGGCCGCGTACCTGGTGGCGCTGTTGCGCGCCAACACCGGCCTGGGCGGCAGTGGGGCCCGGGTGTCGCGCTGGGCCGCCCTCGGGGTGGTGGCGGGCGTCTCCGTGGGGGTCGGGCTCGGCTACGCGTTCATCGGACTGGTCATGGGGGACGGCCACGTCACCCTGGCCGCGGTGGCCGCCAACGTGGGGATCGGCACGCTGCTGACCACGCTGGTCGCGCCGCTCGTCACCCTGCCCGTCCTGGGGGTGCGGTCCCTGCTCACCGAGGACGACTTCGCCACCATCCAGGGGCCGACCTCCGTGGGAGGGTGGTGACGTCGTGCGCAAGCCGCCCGTCGACCCCACAGTTCCCGGCCGCCGTCTCGGTCGGGCCGGTCTGCTCCTGGCCCAGTTCCTGGTGCTGGTCCTGTTCGCGGCCCTCGTCGGCCGCCTGTGGTACCTCCAGGTGCCCATGGCCGAGCACTACCGCGAACTGGCCGTGGCCAACCACCACCAGCAACTGGTCGTGCCCGCCACCCGGGGCCAGATCCTGGACTCCGCGGGGCGACCCCTGGTCAACAACCGCACCGAACTCGTCGTCTCGGCGGACTACCACGAGATCCAGGCGATGGAGGACGGCGGCGAGAAGGTCCTGTCGGACCTGGGGGAGGTCCTCGACGTCCCCCTGGAGGAACTGCGCCAGCGCATGCGCCTGTGCGGTCCCGAGGTGGAACGCCCCTGCTGGCCCGGTTCGCCGTACCAGCCCGTCACCCTCGCCGAGGGGGTCGAGGGGCCCGTGGCCCTCCAGATCATGGAGAGCGCCGACGACTTCCCCGGGATCACCGCGCAGGCCCAGGCCGTGCGCGAGTACCCGCAGGGCGAGCACGCGGGCCAGATGCTCGGCTATCTCCAGCCCGTGACCCAGGAGGAGCTGGACGCGCGCGAGGAGCTGCGCACCCGCTTCACCGGCATCGACCAGGTGGGCCGTGACGGCCTGGAGGCGGTCTATGACTCCGAACTGCGGGGCACGGCGGGCCTGCGCACCCTGGGCGTCAACAACCACGGCGAGGTCATGGACGTGATCTCCGACGAGCTGCCCGTGGCCGGTCGCCACCTCGTGACCCACATGGACATCGGGGTGCAGAAGGCCGCCGAGAAGGCGCTCGCCGAGGGCATGGCCGCGGCCCGGCCCAAGTACCGGGCCGACTCCGGCGCCGCCGTCGTCCTGGACGTCACCAACGGCGGTGTGGTCGCCATGGCCAGCCTGCCCACCTACGACCCGGGTATCTGGCAGGGCGGCATCGACCAGAAGACCTTCGACGAGATGCTCAGCGAGGAGGCCGGGGAACCGCTGCTCTCCCGCGCCGTCCAGGGCACCTACCCGCCCGGCTCGACCTTCAAGGTGTCGTCGATGTCGGCCGCGGTCGAGAACGGCTACGCGTTGCGCAGCACCTACGCCTGCCCCGGTTCGGTCACTCTCGCCGGGCAGAGCTACGAGAACTACGCCGGCGCCGGTCAGGGCAGCATCACCCTGAAACAGGCCATCATCGCCTCCTGCAACACCGTCTTCTACAACTTCGGCTACCAGATGTGGCTCAAGGACGGCGGACTGCACCCGGACGGCGACCCAGCCGAGGACATGGCGGAGATGGCCCGGGGCTACGGGTTCGGTTCGCCCACCGGGGTGGACCTGCCCTACGAGACCGGTGGCCGTATCCCCGACCGCGAGTGGAAGCGCACCTTCTGGGAGGAGACCCGGGAGGTCAACTGCGACCGCGCCGAGAACGGCTACCCGGACATCGCCGAGACCAACCCGGCGCACGCCGCCTACCTCAAGCAGCTCGCCCACGAGCACTGTGTCGAGGGTTTCGAGTGGCGCGCCAACGAGGCCATCAACTTCGCGATCGGCCAGGGCGACGTCCTGGTCAGTCCGCTCCAGCTGGCCTCCGCCTACGCCGCCATCGCCAACGGCGGGACGTTGTACGAGCCTCGCGTGGCCAAGGCGATGGTCGCCGCCGACGGCTCCGAGGTGGAGCCCATCGAGCCGACCATCAAGGGCGAGGTGCCCGTCAGCGACGAGACCATCCGCTACCTGCAGGAGGCACTGACCGAGGTCACCACCTCCGGTACCGGTGGCGGGGCCTTCGGCGACTTCCCGCAGGACCAGGTGGCCGTGGCGGGCAAGACCGGTAGCGCCGACGCCGAGCAGCGCCAGGTGTCGTCCTGGTTCGCCTCCTACGCCCCGGCGGACGACCCGCAGTACGCGGTGGTCGTCCTGGTCTCCCAGGGCGGTACCGGTGGTGAGACGGCGGCGCCGATCGCCCGCAAGATCTACGAGGCCATCTACGGCCTCGGGGACGGCAAGGAACTGCTCCCGGGCGGCGAGCCCTACTCCGACCTGCCGACCGTGCGCACGGACGGTTCCATCGACCCCCTGGAGCGGTGATGGACACGCACATGGGATCGCCCCGGTCCGGCAACCTCGGGCGTACCGCCGCGACCGCGGCGGGGAACGCGCGGCGCCTGGACTGGCTCCTGATCGCCTCCGTGGTGGCCCTGGGCGCCATCGGTTCGCTCCTGGTGTGGTCGGCGACGCTGCCCGGCGACGGCGGCGATCCGAGCGACTCCATCGACGCGCTCCTGCGCCACCTGGCGCACCTGGGGGTGGCGTGGGTGGTGTGCCTGGCCGTGGCCGCCGTCGACTACCGGACGGTCCGCGCCTACGCGCCCATCGTCTACGCGGTCACGATCATCGCCCTGGTGTTGGTGCTGACCCCGTTGGGCGCGGTCATCAACGGTTCGCGGGGCTGGATCGTCATCGCCGGGTTCCAGTTCCAGCCGAGTGAGCTCGCCAAGGTCGGACTGATCCTGGTCCTGGCCACCCTGCTGGGCGAACCCCGCGACGGCGAGACCCGACCGATGACCCGCGACGTGCTGTTCTGTCTGCTGGTCGTGGCGATCCCGCTCGCCCTGGTCATGCTCCAACCCGACCTGGGCACCACGCTGGTGCTGTGCTCGATCTTCCTCGGCATGCTCACGCTGTCCGGGGCGCCCGTGGTGTGGGTGGGCGGCATGCTCGCCGCCGGTGCCGTCGGGGCCATCGCGGTCTGGTGGTTCGACCTGCTGGAGCCCTACCAGGTCGACCGCATCGCCACCCTGATGGACCCCGCCGCCGATCCGCAGGGCGCCGGGTACAACTCCGCCCAGGCGCTCATCGCCGTGGGTTCGGGCGGCTTCGACGGCACGGGTCTGTTCCAGGGCGAACAGACCCACGGCCGGTTCGTGCCCGAACAGCACACCGACTTCATCTTCACGGTGGCGGGAGAGGAGCTCGGGTTCGTCGGGGCCGCGATGATCATCGTCCTGATGGGCGTGGTCATCTGGCGCGTCCTGCGCGTCGCCCTGGGCTGCGACCTGCCCTATCCGCGGTTGCTGTGCGTGGGGGTGGCCGCCTGGTTCGGCTTCCAGGGCCTGATCAACATCGGCATGTGCCTGGGGGTCCTGCCGGTCACCGGGCTGCCCCTGCCGTTCGTGTCCTACGGCGGTACCGCGATCATGGCCAACATGCTCGCCCTGGGGCTGGTGCTCGGGGTCAACTCCCGCGACCGGGGTTTCGAGTTCTGACGCGTGCCGGTCCCGGGCGCCCGTCCCGGACCGGCAGGCGCCCCGTGCCACCGGCGCCCTGCGCCGACCCCTCGCGGCCCGCCGGCGGCCCGACAGGGGCCGGTAGGCGCCCCGCCGCGACCCACGGTCGCGTGACCTCACGCCCACCGCACGTTCCCTCGCGCTCCGTGGTGCCCGTCGGTCGATCCGAACGCCCGGGCGGGTCCGTGGTCGCGTGGTCCGTCCGCCCGGTCCGCCGCACGCCGCGCCCGCGCCGTACGCCGGCACGGCCCGGGAGCGGCTCCGGATCTCATCGCCGACCCGCCCCGCCCCGGCGGGGGTTCCGCAGGGTCCCCGACGCCGTCGTCCCTGTGGAAAACGGGTGGTGGGCCCGTGACGCCGGTAGCCTGGTGCGGAACCGCGCGTGAGCAACACCGGTACCGCGGGTACCCGGCCAGGAGCCGGCCTGACACGTTGTCCGCCGATCGAAGGCCCACACCATGTCCGTCGAAAACCTCTTCCCGCGTCTAGAGCCCCTGCTGAGCCGGGTGAGCAAGCCGATCCAGTACGTGGGCGGCGAGCTCAACTCCGTCGTCAAGGAGTGGGACGACTCCCAGGTCCGTTGGGCGCTCATGTATCCGGACGCCTACGAAGTGGGCGTGCCCAACCAGGGCGTCCAGATCCTGTACGAGATCCTCAACGAGCGCGAGGGGGTCCTGGCCGAGCGCACGTACGCCGTGTGGCCGGACCTGGAGTCGTTGATGCGGGAGCACGGCATCCCGCACTTCACGATCGACGCGCACCGCCCGGTCCGCGCCTTCGACGTGCTCGGGCTGAGCTTCGCCAGCGAGATGGGCTACACGAACATGCTCACGGCGCTGGACCTGGCCGGCATCCCGCGCCGCTCCGCCGACCGCACCGAGGCGGACCCGATCGTGCTGGCCGGGGGGCACTCGGCCTTCAACCCGGAACCCATCGCCGACTTCCTGGACGCGGTGGTGCTCGGCGACGGCGAGGAGATCGCCCTGGCCGTCACCGAGATCATCCGGGAGTTCAAGGAGGAGGGCGAACCGGGCGGGCGCGACGGTCTGCTGCTGCGTCTGGCCTCCACCGGCGGCGTGTACGTGCCGCGCTTCTTCGACGTCACCTATCACGACGATGGTCGCATCGCCGCCTACACGCCCAACCGGGCGGGTGTTCCGAGCACGGTCCAGAAGCACACCGTGATGGACCTGGACCGCTGGCCCTACCCGAAGAAGCCCATCGTGCCCACGGCCGAGTCGGTCCACGAACGCTACAGCGTGGAGATCTTCCGCGGCTGCACCCGAGGGTGTCGCTTCTGCCAGGCCGGGATGATCACGCGCCCGGTGCGCGAGCGCAACCAGGAGACCGTCCAGAAGATGGTCAAGGAGGGGGTGAAGAACTCCGGCTTCCAGGAGGTCGGTCTGCTCTCCCTGTCCAGTGCGGACCACAGCGAGATCGGTGACATCGCCAAGAACCTCGCCGACGACTACGAGGGCACCAACACGGGTCTGTCGCTGCCCTCCACCCGGGTCGACGCCTTCAACATCGACCTGGCCAACGAACTCACCCGCAACGGTCGCCGCTCCGGGCTGACCTTCGCACCCGAGGGCGGCAGCGAGCGGATGCGCCGGGTCATCAACAAGATGGTGACCGAGGAGGACCTCATCCGTACCGTCACCGCCGCCTACGCGGCGGGGTGGCGACAGGTGAAGCTGTACTTCATGTGCGGGCTGCCGACCGAGGAGGACGAGGACGTCCTGGCCATCGCGGACCTGGCCACCGAGGTCATCCGGACCGGCCGTGAGGTGACCGGGCGCAAGGACATCCGCTGCACGGTCTCCATCGGCGGCTTCGTGCCCAAGCCCCAGACGCCCTTCCAGTGGGCCGGACAGACCTCCCACAAGGACGTGGACGCCCGACTGCGCAAGCTCCGGGACCGGCTGCGCGGCGACCGCAAGTACGGCAAGTCGATCGGCCTGCGCTACCACGAGGGACGCCCGTCGATCATCGAGGGACTCCTGTCCCGCGGTGACCGGCGCGTGGGCCGGATCGTGGAGCAGGTCTGGGAGGACGGCGGACGCTTCGACGGGTGGAGCGAGCACTTCTCCTACGACCGGTGGGCGAAGGCGACCGAGGTCGGCCTGGCCGAGACCGGGGTCGACCTGGACTGGTACACCACCCGTGATCGCGATGAGGACGAGGTCCTGCCCTGGGACCACCTCGACGCCGGGCTGGACCGTTCCTGGCTCTGGCAGGACTGGCAGGACTCCCTGCACGGCGAGGAGTCGCTGGAGATCGACGACTGCCGCTGGAACCCCTGCTACGACTGCGGCGTGTGCCCCAGCATGGGCACCGAGATCCAGATCAACGACCCGGCCGAAGGGCGGCCGATGCTGCCCCTGTCCGTCGTCTGACCGGGACCGCCCGAGAAGAGAGTGCGCACGGGTGCGTGGTGGGGGACCGCCGCGCACCCGTGTCGTCGTTCCGGACCGGCGGTCCCCGAAGGGCTCGGGAGGCGGGTCGGTCGTGCATACGAAAGGCCCCAGGACACTGGTGTGGCCTGGGGCAGAAGAGTAAAATGCGCGCTCCGGGTGTCTTCGCCCTACGGTGTGCTCGCGTCGCTGTGTCCGCTGTGCGTTCCGTGGGCCGGAGTTTCCGGGAGAGGAAGGTGTACGGCCCGGCGCCCCGCTCGCGCCGGGCCGTACGTGAAGTAAGACTCGCGGGGGTCGTCGGGGGTTGCCACCGATCGCGGATTTTCTTTGGATTTTTTTTCCGGGCACCCGTGTTCAGGGGGTGAATGCCGGTCCGAGATCCGCTTCGGGGCCATCCGGGACTTTTCGATCCCAGGTCAGTGGGGCAAGAACCGGTATGCGAAGTCCTGTTGGCGCATGTGCACCGCGGCGCACCGTACGCTGAGCAGGACGAGGAACAGCCCCTTCGGGCCGCCATCGACGGCCCGTTCACAGGGGGCATGAGGAAAGGAGCTGAGCTGCCCCCCGCACACGAGGGCACCACCTCACCCTCCACCGCCAAACCCGGCCCACGGCTCCGTGTCCGCTACGCCAAGCGCGGACGCATGCGTTTCGCAAGCCACCGTGACATCGCCCGGGCACTGGAGAGAGCTCTACGCAGGGCCTCCGTACCCGTGGCGTTCTCCGCCGGCTTCTCACCGCATCCCAAGATCTCCTACACGGGAGCGGCTCCCACGGGGGTCGCGAGCGAGGCGGAGTACTTCGAGCTGACCATGGCCGAGGAACGCCGACCCGAACAGGTCAGGGACGCGATCGACGCGGCCATGCCCGACGGGATCGACGTGCTCGACGTCGTCGAGGCCCGCACTCCGGGTCTGGCCGACCGGCTTCAGGCCTCCGAATGGCGCGTGGAGATGGACGGCGTCGACCCCGATGACGTCGCCAGGGCGGTGGCCGACTACCTGGCCGCCGACAGTGTCGAGGTGGAACGGGTGACGAAGAAGGGCCGACGCCGCTTCGACACCCGCCCGGCTGTACTCGGTATCGATATCGATGTGTGTCGTGCACCCCACGGGCGCGTCCCCGGGGAGCGACACGCGACATATGCCATACTTCGAATGGTCGTACGGCACACGACACCTGCCGTTCGACCGGACGACGTGCTGACCGGCCTTCGTCACGTGGCCGACCTCGCGCCGCCGTCATCACCCATGATGACCCGGCTGGCGCAGGGGCCACTGGACGAGGTGACAGGTGCGATCGCCGACCCGTTCGACGCGGACCGAATCGAAGCTCCCACCACTGAGAGCCCCGGGTCCGCGAACGATGAGACGAACGATCGACGCACCCGCGCACCACAGCCGTCATCGCCCATGACGGGACCGCCCCGATGAGCGGTCTCAAGGCGGGGAACATGGGCGCAACCACAGGACTTTGCCCCGGTGGCACTCCGGTGCCACCGGCGCTGACACAGCGACGACAGCTCTCGTGAGCCGCGCCGTCGACCGTACGCGGCCGGCGGAGCGCCCGAGGGCTTTGACGGGAGACCGCCCGGATGCTCGACAACGAGCCCAAGAACGGTGCCGAAGGCACCGCGGGTACAACTGAAACAACCGAGAACACGGCGGCGACGCCCCCAGCGGGGGACGGCGGCGTTCGGGTGACCTCATCCGCGCCGGCCAAGGGCGCTCGCCGCGCCGCGGGACCACCCCCCGAACCCGACGACGTCTTCACACCGCCGTCCAAGCCGACCACCACCCTGGCCGGTTCCGGTGAGGGCGGCACGGTCACGACCTCCGTGCGCACCACGGTGCGCAAGCGGACGGTACGCGCCGCCGGTCGTCCCGACGACGTCCCGGCCGCCACCACTCGCGCTCGGCGCACGCGCGCCGCGGTGAAGGAGTCGCCGGCCGAGGCCCCCGTCACCGAGGACGACAAGAGCGTCGCGCGGGCCGAGGACACCTCGTCCGGAAGGGACGCGGGCACCGAGGAGGCCGGTACCAAGGAGGGCTCCGCCCGCGGGCGCACGCGCTCCCGGAGCCGTACGCGTGCGACCAAGGCCGTCGAGGCCTCGGTCCCCGCCGTCGTCGAGGAGGACGAGGAGACGGAGGAGACCGCGGCCGAGCCGACGGGCGCCGTCTTCACGCCGCCCGGCGGCATGCTCTTCCAGCCTCCGGTCGCCCAGCAGAGCGCCCCCGCCAAGACGCGGAAGAAGGACCGGGACGAGGTCGTCGAGCCGGAGGCCGACGACACCGAGGACTCCACCGAGGAGGCGGAGGCCCCCGCGGAGGAGACCGGTGGCGACGAGCGCCCCGGCCGTCGGCGTCGCCGTCGCGGTGGTCGTGGTCGCGGTCGTTCCCGCGGTGCGGAGGACACCGACGGCGAGGACACCGACACCACCGAGGCCGCGGAGACCCCGACCAGGGAACGGGCCAAGGACGCCAAGCGCTCCGAGGGCGGATCCCAGGACCGTGACGAGGACTCCGCCGAGGAGTCCGACGACGGTGAGTTCGGCGACGAGGGCGAGCGCAGCAGCCGTCGCCGCCGTCGCCGTCGGCGGCGTTCCGGGAGCGGCTCCGGCACCTCGGGTGAGGCCGTCACCGACGACCCGCCCAACACCGTGGTCAAGGTGCGCGAGCCCCGCCAAGAGCGTCCCATCGAGGACGAGGTCCAGGCGGTCCGTGGCTCCACGCGTCTGGAGGCCAAGAAGCAGCGCCGCCGCGAGGGGCGCGAGCAGGGACGTCGCCGCGCCCCGATCGTCACCGAGTCGGAGTTCCTGGCCCGCCGTGAGGCGGTCAAGCGCGACCTGGTGATCCGTCGGACCGGTGACCGTACCCAGATCGCCGTCCTCGAGGACGACATCCTCGTCGAGCACTACGTGGACCGGGCCACCCACCGCTCCTACGTGGGCAACGTGTACCTGGGCCGGGTGCAGAACGTCCTGCCGTCGATGGAGGCCGCCTTCGTCGACATCGGCAAGGGCCGCAACGCCGTGCTGTACGCGGGCGAGGTCAACTGGGACTCCTTCGGTCTGGAGGGGCAGCCCAAGCGCATCGAGTCGGTGCTCAAGTCCGGTCAGTCCGTCCTGGTGCAGGTCACCAAGGACCCGATCGGTCACAAGGGCGCCCGCCTCACCAGCCAGATCAGCCTGCCCGGCCGTTACCTGGTGTACGTCCCCGGCGGTTCCATGACCGGCATCAGCCGCAAGCTCCCCGACAAGGAGCGTGCCCGCCTCAAGCAGATCCTCAAGAAGGTGATGCCCTCCGGCGCCGGCGTGATCGTCCGCACGGCCGCCGAGGGTGCCAGCGAGGAGGAGCTGGAGCGCGACATCACGCGTCTGGCCAAGCAGTGGGAGTCCATCAAGCGCAAGTCGAAGTCGGCGAACGCCCCGTCCCTGCTCAACAGTGAGCCGGACCTGACGGTGCGGGTCGTCCGGGACGTGTTCAACGAGGACTTCTCCAGCCTGGTCGTGTCCGGTGACGAGGCATGGACCACCGTCCACGAGTACGTCGACTACGTGGCGCCCAACCTCGCCGAGCGGCTGTCGCACTGGAACGAGGACCGGGACGTCTTCTCCGCCTACCGGATCGACGAGCAGATCAACAAGGCGCTCGAGCGCAAGGTGTGGCTGCCCAGCGGTGGCTCGCTCATCATCGATCGCACCGAGGCCATGACCGTGGTCGACGTCAACACCGGAAAGTTCACCGGCCAGGGCGGAAACCTCGAGGAGACGGTCACCAAGAACAACCTGGAGGCGGCCGAGGAGATCGTCCGCCAGCTGCGCCTGCGCGACATCGGCGGCATCATCGTCATCGACTACATCGACATGGTGTTGGAGTCCAACCGCGACCTGGTGCTGCGCCGGATGTTGGAGTGCCTGTCCCGGGACCGCACCAAGCACCAGGTGGCCGAGGTCACCTCGCTGGGCCTGGTCCAGATGACCCGTAAGCGGGTCGGCCAGGGGCTCCTGGAGGCCTTCTCGCACTCCTGTGACCACTGCAACGGTCGTGGCCTGCTGCTCTCCGCCGATCCGGTGGAGAACAAGGGCGGCGGCGGCAACGGCGGCGGTCGCAAGAAGAAGAAGGGCAAGGGCGACGCCGAACCCGCGGCCGAGAAGGCCGTGGAGAAGGCCGAACAGCCCTCCGGCAGGGACGAGCAGGGCGAGCGGACGGACCGTTCCCCGGAGACCTCCGAAACGGTCGAGAAGGCCGCGGAGGAGACCGTGGAGCAGACCGACAAGCCCGCCAAGCGCAGCCGGAGCCGCAAGAGCGCGGACAAGGCCGACAAGGTCGAGGCGACGGAGGGCACCGAGGCCGTCCCGGCCGAGGACGCCGGTGCGACTTCGGGCGAGTCGGCCGAGGCCGCGCCCGCCAAGAAGACCCGCAAGCGGGCCTCGCGGGCCAAGAAGGCCGCCGAGACCGCTCCGGAGGCTCCCGAGGGCGTCGAGGCCGCCCCCGCGGCGCAGGAGTCGACCCCGGAGGCACCCGGGGGCGTCGAGGCCCCTGAGGCGTCCGAGGCCCCGGCTAAGAGGACCCGCCGGCGCACCACCACCCGCAAGGCCGCCAAGGCCGACAACGGTGAGGGTGAGCGGGCGACGGCGGAAGGTGACGAGTCGGACTCGGCCACCGCCACCCCGACCCCCGCCGAAGGTGACGCCGACGGCGCCACCGAACGGCCCAAGCGTCGCCGCACACGGCGGACCAAGACGGCGGTGGCCTCACCGACCGGTGGTTCCTCGGTCGACGCGGGCTGAGTTCCCGGCGGGACGACATCCTGGTCCGGATCCGGTAACGCACGGGTCCGGACCAGGCCTACTGTGCGGGCCTGTGTCGGGTCGGTGGTAATCTGATGGACGGTGCGTCGGCGCGCCCCAAATGTTCGCGCGCCCCGAGACCGAAGTGCTCTCCACCAAGGTGGGTTTGTTTCCCTCAGATCCCCGCGCCCCGCTACAGGCGATTCGTGGATCGTGGCATCACGGTCATGAGTGAGCGCATTATTCGTTGAGCGAGCAGGAAGAGAGTTACCCGGTGTACGCGATCGTGCGAGCGGGCGGCCGACAGGAGAAGGTGTCTGTCGATGACGTCCTGAACATCGACAGGGTCTCCGACGAGACCGGTGCCACCGTCACGTGGCAGCCCATCCTTGTCGTCGACGGTGACAACGTCATCAGCGAGGTCGACAAGCTGAGTGGCTACACGGTCACCGCCGAGGTCCTCGGCGAGACCAAGGGCCCCAAGATCAACATCCTGAAGTACAAGAACAAGACCGGTTACAAGAAGCGCCAGGGGCACCGCCAGAAGCACACCCAGGTGCGCGTCACCGGCATCTCGGCGAAGTAGGAGGCCTGGAGAAATGGCACATAAGAAGGGCGCTTCGTCCAGCCGTAACGGTCGTGACTCGAACGCCAAGCGCCTCGGCGTCAAGCGTTTCGGTGGCCAGTCCGTTTCGGCCGGTGAGATCCTGATCCGTCAGCGCGGCACCAAGTTCCACCCCGGCGCCAACGTCGGCCGTGGTGGCGACGACACGCTGTTCGCGCTCGTCGAGGGTGAGGTCAAGTTCGGCAGCTTCCGCGGCCGCAAGGCCGTCAACATCGTTCCGGTCGCCGCCGAGTAGGCTGCGTCGCGACGACGGTTTTCGGGGCGGGCCAGGGAACACTGGCCCGCCCTTCGCGTTGTCACTAGACGAGTCCTTTCGCGGGCCCGTGCCCATCGCGGGGGTGACACGCGACTTTCCAGCCCCGCCAGGAGGCGGAGGCCCACGAGCAACGGGGAGAGCAATGCCTGACTTCGTCGACGAGGCGGTCTTGCACGTCAAGGCCGGGAACGGCGGGCATGGCTGCGCCTCCGTGCACCGTGAGAAGTTCAAGCCCCTGGGCGGTCCGGACGGCGGCAACGGAGGCCGGGGCGGCGACGTCGTCCTGGAGGTCGACGCCCAGTCCGCGACGCTGCTGGAGTACCAGCGCAGGCCGCACCGCGCCGCCCGCAACGGGACGCCGGGCCAGGGCGGCCACCGGGCCGGGGCCAACGGCGAGGACCTCGTCCTGACCGTTCCCGACGGCACCGTGGTCACCAGAATGGACGGTGAGGTCATCGCCGACCTGGTGGGCCACGGCACCCGCCTGGTGCTGTCCCAGGGCGGCAGCGGCGGTCTCGGCAACGCGGCACTGGCCTCCAAGAAGCGCAAGGCCCCCGGCTTCGCCCTCAAGGGCGAGGAGGGCGAAGCGGTCGACGTGCGCCTGGAGATGAAGACGATCGCGGACGTGGGCCTGGTGGGCTTCCCCAGCGCCGGCAAGTCCTCGCTGATCGCCTCCATGTCCGCCGCCCGGCCCAAGATCGCCGACTACCCGTTCACCACCCTCATCCCGAACCTGGGTGTGGTGGAGGCCGGTGCCACCCAGTACGTCGTCGCCGACGTGCCGGGTCTCATCCCCGGCGCCAGTGACGGCAAGGGCCTGGGTCTGGAGTTCCTGCGCCACATCGAGCGCTGCTCCACCCTGCTGCACGTCCTGGACTGCGCCACCTACGAGCCGAACCGCGACCCGGTGAGCGACCTGGAGGCCCTGGAGGCCGAACTGGCCGCCTACGGCGAGCAGACCGGCGTGGACCTGTCCGACCGGCCGCGCGTGGTCGCCCTGAACAAGGTGGACGTCCCCGACGCCCGCGACCTCGCCGACCTGGTCCGGCCCGTTCTGGAGGAGCGCGGCTACAAGGTCATGGAGGTCTCCGCGGCCTCCCGCGAGGGCCTGCGCGAACTCTCCTACGCGCTCGGCGAGCAGGTCGCCGCCGCGCGCAGCAGCGCCCCGGTGGCCGAGCCCACCCGGATCGTGCTCCGACCCAAGCTCATCGGCGACATCCCCTTCGAGGTGGTGCCGCTGGGCGGCAACGCCTTCCAGGTGCGCGGGGACAAGACCGCCCGCTGGGTGCGCCAGACCGACTTCTCCAACGACGAGGCCGTCGGCTACCTGGCCGAACGTCTCAACCGGCTCGGCATCGAGGAGGCTCTGGCCAAGGCGGGCGCCACCCAGGGCGCCGAGGTGCACATCGGCACCGAGGAGGACTCGGTGGTCTTCGACTGGGACAACTCCCTCGACGCCGAGGCCGTCCCGTCGGGCCCGCGCGGAACCGACGCCCGGCTGGGCTGACCCGCGCGGGGACCGACCGCTCCACACCAGCCGAACCCGTACAGGTCAGGGCACGGCGTCCCCGAGGGGCGCCGTGCCACGGATGGAAAGCCCACCGTGGTCCACAGCGCAGACACCCGACAGCACGACGTCGACCCCCTGGAGGCGGCCGGTCGCCGTGCCGTGGCCCAGGCCCGCAGAGTCGTGATCAAGGTGGGGTCCTCCTCACTGACCACGTCCGACGGGCTCATCGACGCCGGTCGCATCCGGGACCTGGTCGAGGTGTTGGCGGCCCGCCGGGCCCTCGGCCAGGAGGTGATCCTCGTCTCCTCCGGTGCCGTGGCGGCCGGGATGACCCCGTTGGGCATGACCCGACGCCCGCGCGACCTGGCCTCGCAGCAGGCTGCCGCCAGCGTCGGTCAGGGTCTGTTGGTGGCCTCCTACACCGCCGAGCTGGTCGGGCACGGGCTGACGGCCGCGCAGGTCCTGCTCACCGTCGAGGACATGATGCGGCGGGTGCAGCACCGTAACGCGCAGCGCACCCTGCGGCGCCTCCTCGACATCGGGGCCGTGCCGATCGTCAACGAGAACGACACCGTGGCCACCCACGAGATCCGGTTCGGTGACAACGACCGTCTCGCCGCCCTGGTGGCCCACCTGATGCGCGCCGACGCCCTCGTGCTGCTCTCCGACGTCGACGCCCTGTACGACGGCAACCCCGCCGACGAGGGCACCTCGATCGTGCACCTGGTGCGCGGCCGGGCCGACCTCGACGGCATCGACATCGGCAGCAGCGGCAAGCGCGGCGTCGGCACCGGCGGCATGGTCACCAAGGTGGACTCCGCGCGCATCGCCACCGAGGCCGGGGTGCACACCGTGCTCACCTCGGCGGCCAACGCCCGTGCGGCGCTGGCGGGGGATCGGGTGGGCACGTTCTTCGCCCCCGCCGACGGTCGCCGTCCCTCCGCGCGCCAGCTGTGGTTGGCGCACGCCACCGCCGGTCGGGGGAGTCTGGTGCTGGACCCCGGTGCGGTCAGGGCCGTGGTCCGCGAGAAGGCGTCCCTGCTGCCCGCGGGGGTGGTGAAGGTGCACGGTGAGTTCAGCGCCGGTGATCCGGTGGACCTGCGGGACGAGTCGGGGACGGTGGTCGCCCGCGGTCTGGTGAACTACGACGCCGCCGAGGTCCCCGACCTCATGGGCCGTTCCACCCGCTGGCTGGCCCGGGAACTGGGCCCCTCCTACGAACGCGAGCTGGTCCACCGCGACGACCTCGTGGTGCTCTAGGAGGCCGGCCCGCCGGGAACCGGGGGGTGGGGGGAGCGGCGTCCCGGGGAACCCCGCGTGCGAAGATCACCGCCGCTCGGCAGGGTCGCCACCTGCGCCGTCACCCCTGCGGGCATCCGAGAACCGCGCGCCACGCCGGCCCTCCTCGACACGTCCCCGCCCATCCGTGAAAGGGTGCAGCACAGAGCTTCCTGAGGAGGGTGCCGCCCCCATGTCGAGTCTGATGACACACCTGCTGTCGTTGGCGTTGCGCGTGGTGCGCAAGCGGACCCTGGAGTCGGTGGAGGACTCCCAGGAGTGGATGCACGAACCGAAGGACGACCCGGACCCGCCCCTGTGGCTCACCCAACGCCACTGGATCACCCACCGGGAGATCGGCGGCTTCTCCGGCTACACCGTGCTTCCACGGGAGGTCGAGCAGCCGAGCAAGGCCGTGTTGTACGTGCACGGCGGCACCTACGTCAGCGAGATCTCCGCCTGGCACTGGGTCCTCATCTCCCGTATGGCCGACGCGGGGTGCCGGGTGGAGGTCCCCATCTACGGCCTGGCCCCCGAACACACCTACCGGGAGGCGTTCGGTCTCCTGCACCGGATGTACGAGGACCTGCTGGAGGACGTGGCACCCGAGCGCACGCTGCTGGCCGGGGACTCCGCCGGTGGCGGGCTCGCCCTGGCCCTGGCCCAGACCCTGCCGGAGGTGGGGCTGCCCGAGCCGGCTCGCCTGGCGCTCATCTCACCGTGGGCGGACCTGACGATGTCCAACCCCGACATCGCCGAGGTCGAGGAGGAGGACCCCTGGCTCAGTCCGGTGGGTCTGCTGGAGGCCGCGCACTCCTGGGCGGGCGGCGACGACCTGACCGAACCCCGGCTGAGCCCCGTCTACGGACGGATGGCGGGACTGCCGCCGATGGACCTGTACATCGGTACCCGTGACCTCCTGCTCCCCGACACCCGTCGCCTGCACGACCAGGTGACCGAGGCCGGGGGAGAGGCGCACCTCTTCGAGGAGGAGGGCGCCTTCCACATCCACCCGCTGGTCCCGGTCCCCGAGGGCGGCGACGCCCGGGCGCGCATCATGCGGACCGTCGAGGAGTTGTGAGGGCACCGAGCGCACCGCGGGAACCGCTCACGTCAGCCGTCGGACCACCGACAAGGGCAGGCGTTCGAGCAGGAACCCGATCGGCACCCAGGGCCAGGCCGGTACGTAGGCCTTGACCCTGCGTTTCTCGATGGCCGTCACCATCGACCGGACCCCCACGTCGAGGTCCACCATGAACCGGGTCCGGTGCGCCACGTGCTCGTTCATCTCCGTGCGGATGTAGCCCGGGTGGATCACGGACACGTCCACGCCCGGCACGTTCTCCGAGCGCAACCCCTCGGCGAGGGCGGACACCCCCGCCTTGGTGGCGGCGTAGACGGTCATGGCCCTGCGCATGCCGCGCAGCGCCGACATCGACGAGATCATCACCAGGTGTCCGTGACCCTGTGCGCGGAAGATCTCCATGGCCGCCTCCGTCTGCGCCAACGCTCCCACGAAGTTGGTCAGGGCGGTCCGGCGGTTGACGTCAGGGCGACCCGTGCCGATCGCGGCGCCCCGGCCCAGACCCGCGTTGACGATCACCCGGTCCACGGTTCCGAGCTCGGCGGCGATCTCCGTGAAGGCGGTGGAGACGGCCTCGCCGTCGGTGACGTCCAGGACCCTGAGCACCACCCGTCGATCGGGGTGCGCGGCGGTGATCTCCTCGCGCAGCGCCGCCAACCGCTCGCCGCGTCGCGCGCCCAGTCCCAGGTCGTAGCCGAGAGCCGCGAACCGGCGCGCCATCTCGGCTCCGAGCCCCGCCGACGCACCCGTGATGATGATGGTCCCCTTGCTCATGCGCGGTGCTCCCTGGGTCGGGTGCGGTCGGGGTCGACGCGTCGCCGGACGCCCTCGGCCACCCGGCGCATCGTGCGGTCGTACAGAGGACGCAGGAGCCGTTTGGCGAGCAGGGCGGTCCGTCCCGCCGGTTCGGTGAGGATGAGGTGACGGCGCCGGTCGACCCCCTTGAGGACGCGGGCGGCGATGACGTCCGCGGTCACCGTGGAGCCCTCGATCAGCTGGTGGGCCGCGACCTCGACGTCCGGGTCGCCGCTCCTCAGGGAAGAGGCCAGCCCGGTGCGGAAGAACGACGGGCACGCGACCGAGGTGGTCACACCGTAGGGGGCGAGTTCGTGGTGGAGGGTCTCGCTGAGCGCCACGATCGCGGCCTTGACCGCGTTGTAGGAGCTCATGGTCGGCGGATGCACGAGCCCGGCCATCGAGGCGATGTTGACGATGTGCCCCGAGCCCTGCCGTTTCCACATCGGCGTGAAGGTGCGACATCCCCGGACCACACCGAACAGGTTGATCTCGGTGATCCACCGCCAGTCGTCCATGGTGAGCATGTCGATGCGTCCGCCCGCGGCCACACCGGCGTTGTTGACGAGCAGGTCCAGCCCGCCCCACGTGTGTTCGACGTGGGTGAGGGCGCCCTCCCAGTCCTCGTCGGAGGTCACGTCCAGCCGCAGGTAGGCGACGCCCGCGGGGAGCCCTTCGGGGGCCGTCTCGGCCAGGTCGCCGGCGAGCACCCGGTCCCCGCGCGCGGCGAGGGCGGCGACGAGCGCCGCGCCCAGCCCGGAGGCGGCGCCGGTGACCAGGACCCGGCGGCCGGTGCCGCCGGGGGCGCTCATCCGCGCACTCCGTGCCGCGAGCGGGCGAGGGAGGACCCGCAGGGGCCGCCTCCGGTCCGCCGCCCCGCGGGGCCGGTCCGGTGGGACCGCGCTTTCAGGGTGCAGTCGGCGCGGGGACGGAGCCGATCGAGGGGGTCGGACGCGTGGGTGGAGGGTGCGACGTTCATGGCGTCGACACTACGGCGTCGTCCCGCGACGCCGAGCGTGTGCCCGAGGCGCGGGCCGCACACGGGCGGCCACCCTGTCCTCTCTCCCCGGCCCGACGTGCGAGGAAGGATCACCGCGGCGTACCGTCGGCGCCCGGGTGCCTCTAGGATGCGGGCGTGAGCCAACAGACGACACAGAACAGCGACTCCCACCCGCACGAGGGCGCCGTCCGCGAGGTCCCCACCGGGCGCAACGCCACCACGCTCGTGTACGCCCCGGAGAAGGACGGGCTCGCCGACGCCGGCGAGATCGTGTGGACCTGGGTGCCCTTCGAGGAGGACGCCACCCAGGGCAAGGACCGTCCCCTGCTCGTGGTCGGCCGCAAGGGCCGCCGCCTGCACGGCCTGATGCTCTCCTCCCAGCGCCCCGAGGAGCACGAGCGCCAGGACTGGTTGCCGATCGGCTCCGGCCCCTGGGACCGCGAGGGTCGCGACTCCTTCCTGCGCGTGGACCGCCTCTTCGAGTTCGACGAGGCCGCCATCCGTCGGGAGGCCGCCGTGATGGACGAACGCGTCTTCTGGAAGGTCGCCGCGGTGCTGCGCGACCGCTACGGCTGGAGCTGACGCTTCGGCCCCCGGCGCGCGGAACCGGGCCCTCCGGTCTGTGGACGACTCCCGCGGTGGTCGACCGCGCGCTATACGCTGGGAACGTTCCCCCCGGCAGTGGCGCCTCTCGACGATGCGGACGTCACCGGCCGGGGCGGCCTCCCACACAAGGAAGCCCGAAGATGACAGTCAACAGTGACATCGAGCGCCAGGTCCACGCCGTGGCCGAGCGGGCCGGGGCCGCAGCGGTCGACCTCGCCACGCTCAGCAGGTCGGTGAAGGACGCGGCCCTGGGCGCGATCGCCGACGCCCTGGTCAAGCGGGCCGACGAGATCACCGCGGCCAACGCCGAGGACGTCGCGCGCGCCCGCGCCGAGGGCACGAGCCCGGCCATGATCGACCGGCTCACCCTCACCCCGCAGCGGATCGAGGCCGTCGCCGACGCCGTGCGCGAGATCGTCGAGCTCCCCGACCCGGTGGGGGAGTCGGTGCGCGGCGGGGTGCTCCCCAACGGTCTGGACCTACGACAGATCCGCGTGCCACTGGGCGTCATCGGGATCATCTACGAGGGCAGGCCCAACGTCACCGTGGACGCCGCCGCCCTGTGCCTCAAGAGCGGTAACGCCGCCCTGCTGCGGGGTTCCTCCTCCGCATACCACTCCAACACCGCCATCGTGAAGGTCCTGCGCGAGGCGCTGGAGGGCACCGAGGTACCGGTCGACGCGATCCAGATGGTGCCCGGGCGCACCCGGGAGTCCTCCACAGCGCTGATGCGGGCCCGCGGTCTGGTCGACGTGCTGATCCCCCGTGGCGGCGGTTCCCTCATCCAGGCCGTGGTGCGCGACTCGACCGTCCCGGTCATCGAGACCGGTGAGGGCCTGTGCCACGTCTACGTCGACGCCGGCGCCGACCTGGACAAGGCGGTGGCCATCGCCACCAACGCCAAGGCCCAGCGCTGTTCGGTGTGCAACTCCGCCGAGACGCTCCTGGTACACGAGGCGATCGCGGAGGCCTACCTGCCGCGGGTGCTGGCCTCCATGGCCGAGGCCGGCGTGACCGTGCACGGCGACCCTCGGGTCATGGCGGTCGCCGCCTCCCACGCGACCGGTGCCACGGTGGTCGAGGCCACCGAGGAGGACTGGGCCACCGAATACCTGTCCATGGACCTCTCCGTGCGCGTGGTGCCCGACGTCGACGCGGCACTGGAGCACATCCGGACCTACTCCACCCGGCACACCGAGGCCATCGTCACCGACTCGCTCGCCACGTCCCGGTACTTCGTCGCCCGGGTGGACTCGGCCGCGGTGATGATCAACGCCTCCACCCGTTTCACGGACGGTGGCGAGTTCGGGTTCGGTGCGGAAATCGGCATTTCCACCCAGAAACTGCACGCCAGGGGGCCGATGGGGCTCACTGAAATGACGTCGACCAAGTACGTGGTCACCGGAGACGGTCACCTGAAGTGACCGTGCGACGGAGGTCGTGAAACGAGACGGAAGGGCCGTTCGGGTGACCGGGCGGCCCTTCTCCGTGGGCGATTCCGTGGTGTACCGGCCTCCGGTGCCCAGGGGAAACGCACGGCGCGGTGGTCACTCGGTTCACCACCCTCGTTCTCCTCGTCGAAACCTGGACAGAAGCGAAACTTCCCCGGACAAGTATTCCCAAAGCGGGCGTCGCTCGGTACTTTCACTGTGGTGTCCACGACGCTCTTCCCGCACCCGATTCAGGAGCGTCGGACCCCCACCGGTCACGACGAAAGGAAATCCCCCGCATGAAGCTCGGGAGTAAGATCGCCGCGTCCACCGCCACCGCGGCTCTGGCGATCGGCGGCGTCACCCTCATGTCCGCCCCGGCCCAGGCCGACCTGGTCACCCTCTGCTCCGGCCACGGTGGCGCGATCACTCTGCCCACGAACCTCAAGGTCGAGGCGGGTAAAAGCTGCTTCCTGGACGGCACCGTGATCCAGGGCGACGTCACTGTGGAGGAGGGTGCGAACCTCCACATCATCAGCGGATCCATCACCGGCGAGGTGTCGGTCGACAGCGACGCCTACTTCGACGCGGCCGACACCACGGTCGACGGTGACGTCGTCAACTCCGGCTCCTATGGCACCTACCTTGAGGACGGCACCTCGGTCGCCACCCTGAAGGCCCAGGCCGCCGAGGGCTCCGCCAACGACGGTTTCGTCTACGTGGTCGGCTCCTCCGCCACCTCCGTGGACGCCACCATCGGTGAGATCTACGTCAACGGCGGCCGCATCAGCGGGGACGTCAGCGCCGACGGCGTCGTCTACGCCGACATCTACGACAGCGTCGTCCGCGGCGCCCTCACCGTCAACGGCGCCGCCTCCGGTGGCATCCTCTGCGACAGCGAGGTGCTCGGCGACGCCACCTACAGCGCGAGCTCCGGCCCGGTCGCGGTCGGCGCCGGCGAGACCGAGGGCTACTGCTCCTCCGTCAACTACATCGACGGCGACCTGTCGGTCACCGGCATCTCCGGTGGCGCCTACATCGACAACAACATCGTCGGTGGCGACCTGGTCGCCAACGGCAACAGCCCGACCGCCCAGATCGGTGACGCCAACCGGGTCCGCGGCGGCGTCATCACCGAGGAGGTCGCCATGCGCGCGCTGGCCGCCGAGGTGACCGCCGAGTTCGAGGCCCACGAGGCCGACCTGGAGGAGCAGGTCGAGGAGGCCCGCGCCGAGACCGTCGAGACGGCTCTCGAGGCCGGTCCCGCCTTCTAGGCGCACTCACCCCACCTCGGTCCTTCACCGGGCCCCGGCCCGTGTCCGGGTGTCGGCCATGACGGGAACGCAGGGGTCCGGGCGTCGCGACGCCCACGGGGACCCTGGTCGACCGGGTCCCGTTCCCTGCGGAACCCGGTCGGCGCCCGGACGAAGGACACCTTCACGGCAGCGTCGACGGCCACCGGCCGTCGGCGCTGCCGTCGTCGTGACCCCGACCGTGCGCCCGACGGGTCCGCTCCTCCCTCATGACCCAATTTATGTCGTACTCGTGACGGTGGTCATGTTCGGGTGATATCTTCGCGCCATGGCTGACTCCGAACGGCGGGCCGTGGTCTCCGGTGGCTCCGGTGGCATCGGACGGGCCGTCGTGTTCGCCCTCGCCGAGGCCGGGTACGAGGTGGTCGCGCTCGGCCGCGCCGCGGACCGTCTGGCCGCGCTCACCGACGACGCCCGGACACGGGGCCACCGTGTCACCACCCGCGTCTGTGACCTCACCGACGACTCCGCCGTGGCCGACCTGGCCGGCGCGCTCGGCCCCGTCTCGATCCTGGTCAACAACGCCGGGGCGGCGCGCAGCGCCCGTCTGCGCGACACCGACGTCGACCTGTGGCACCACCACCTGGACGCCAACGCCACCTCCGCGTTCCTGCTCACCCGCGCCGTACTGCCCGGCATGCGCGAACGCGACCACGGTCGCGTGGTCTTCGTGGCCTCCACCGCGGCGCACGTCGGCACCCGCTACACCGTCGCCTACGCCGCCGCCAAACACGCCGTTCTGGGGCTGGCCCGATCCGTGGCCGACGAGGTCGCCGGGACCGGCGTCACCAGCAACGCCGTGTGTCCGGCCTTCGTCCGTACCCCGATGACCGAACGCTCGGTGGCCCGCGTCGCCGAGCGCACCGGGCGCGACCCGCGCCAGGCCGAACGCGCCCTCGCCGAGTCCACGCCCCTGGGGCGGCTCATCGAACCGGAGGAGGTGGCCGCCGCCGTCGCCTACCTGGCGAGCCCCCTGGCCGGGGCGGTCAACGGCCAGTCCCTCACCCTCGATGGAGGAGACACCCAACGATGAGCGCCTTCCGCGGTTCCGCGCCGTTCACCGACCGGTGGGACCACTTCGACCTGCAGTGGGCCGACGGGGTCACCACCGTGACCCTCGACCGCCCGGACCGACTCAACGCCCTCACCTTCGAGACCTACGCCGACCTGCGCGACCTCCTCCTGGAACTGCCGCACCGGGACGACACCCGAGCGCTCGTCCTGCGCGGCGGCGGCCGGGCGTTCTGTTCCGGCGGCGACGTCGACGCGATCATCGGCCGCACCCTGGAGATGGCCCCCGACGAACTCCTCGCCTTCACCCGTATGACGGGTGAGGTCGTTCGGGCGATGCGCGAGTGCCCGATCCCCGTGATCGCCGGGATCCACGGCATGGCCGCGGGGGCGGGCGCCGTCCTGGCGTTGGCCGCGGACTTCCGGGTGGTGGCCCGCTCGGCCCGCTTCGCCTTCCTGTTCACCAAGGTGGGGCTGGCCGGCGCCGACATGGGCGCCGCCTACCTGCTGCCCCGCATGGTGGGTCTGGGCAACGCCACCCGCGTCCTCATGCTCGGTGACACCCTCGACTCCGCCGAGGCGGAACGGATCGGCCTGGTCAGCGAACTGGTCGAGGACGACGGGCTCGACGCCGCGGTGGAGCGGCTCGCCGGACGTCTGGCCCAGGGGCCCGCCTTCGCCCACGCCCAGACCAAGGCCCTGCTGTCCCGGGAGCTCGACATGAGCCTGTCGGGCGCCATCGAACTGGAGGCCATGACCCAGGCGCTGCTCATGCGCGGTGAGGACTACGCCGAGTTCCACGCCGCCTTCACCGGTCGTCGTGCCCCCGAGTGGAAGGGACGCTGAGTGGAACCCGCATACCCGTCGCCCACACCGCACACCCTGGTCAACCCGCCCGAACTCGGTCCCCACCCGGGGTTCTCGCACGCGGTGGTGCCCGCACCCGGGCGCCTCGTGCACCTGGCCGGGCAGATCGCGTCCGGGCCCGACGGCGGACTGGTCGCCGGGCCCCTGGTCGACCAGTTCGAGCGGGCCCTGACCAACGTCGTCGTCGCCCTGGGCGCCTGCGGGGGTGCCCCCGAACACCTGGTGCGTCTGTGCGTCTACACCACCGATGTCGCCGGGTACCGGGCCTTCGGCCGTGAGCTCGGGCGCGCCTACCGCGCCCACATGGGCCGTCACTACCCGGCCATGGCCCTGTTCGGCGTGGTCGAGCTGTTCGAACCGGGTGCCCTGGTGGAACTCGTCGGCGAGGCCGTCATCCCCGCTCCGGTGGGGTGATCGCACCCGGGGCGAGGGTCGCCCGCACGTGCTCCAGCGCGGGTGCGCGCAGCAGGGCGTGCAGATCGAAGAAGACCCGCGCCGCCCGGCTGCCCGCCCAACGGTCGGGCAGCAGTTCCGGCGGAAGCCCGGGGTCGAGGAAGGGCAGCCGCCGCCAGGAGTCCACGGCCCGCAGGTGATCGGCGAAGGCGTCCGCCCGCTGTCGCGGGTCCCCGCCCGGCCGGGTGCCCCGGCGACGCCAGGCGGTCAGCACCGGCTCGTGCTCGTCGAGGAAGCCCCGGTACATGGCCTGGAGCGCGGGCAGGTCCCACCAACGCGCCACGGACGCGGCGGGGTCGCGAAAGTCCAGGTGGGTGGCGTGGAACAGTTCCGCGTGCCGTTCCAGGTCCAGTTCGCGCAGGGTGGCGCGGGCCTGGTCGGTGAGGTGGGCGGGGGCGATCCAGACCCCGGCGGCGGTCGTTCCGAACCCCAGCCGGGTGAGTTGGGCGCGCAGCGCGTGTCGGCGGCGGCGTTCGCTCTCGGGGACGGAGAACACGACCAGGACCCACCCGTCCTCGGCGCGGGCCACGCGGTGACCGAAGATGCGCTGGTCGCCCTCGCCGAGGATGCGGCGTCCCTCGTCGGAGAGCCGGTATCCGGCGGCGCCGCCCAGACGTTCGGACACCAGGAGTCCGCGTCGCTTGAGCCGCGAGACGGCCGAGCGCACGGAGGGGCCGTCGACGTCGAGTCCGGCCATCAGGGCGATCAGGTCGGCCACACCGATCCACCCGCCCACGTCGCGGGCGTAGGTGCCGAAGAACGACACGATCAGGGCCCGGGGGCGGCGCAGGACGCGATCGGCGTCGGCGTGCGGTTCCGGGGCTGCCCGTTCGCTGTGGGGAATCATGGGCACACGATAGCGGCCGTGGACCCGAACCCCCTGTGGAGCTCGGCTTTCGTGTCCACGAACAGGGGGTGTCGCCGATACTTCATAACACTCTCTTGACGACCGTCACGTTATGGGTGCATCGTCGGAGTGAGGCGGATCACGTATCCGAGAGAGTCGAGGTCGCCCATGGGGCTCCCGCCGAACGCCAACGACCACGAGTTCGCCCGCTGGGTCACCGACCGGGCCACCGCACTCGACACCGCCGCTCCCGTCGAACCGGGACGCGTCGACCGGGGACTGCTCCGCGGCCTCGGTGACACGGGGCTGCTCCCCGCGCTCTTCCCCGGCACCACCGACGGCGGACTCGCGTGTGAGGCGCCCGCGACCCGACTGTGCCTGCTCCGCGAGCACCTGGCCCGTCTCGACACCCACGCCGAGACCGCCCTGGCGCTCCAGGGACTGGGCACCTACCCCCTCCTGCAGTCCGGGACCGACCGCCAGCGCGCACGGTGGGTCCCCGAGGCCGCCGCCGGTCGGGCGGTGGCCGCCTTCGCCCTCACCGAACCCGACGCCGGGTCCGACGCCGCCGCCCTGGAGCTGCGCGCCGAACCGTTCGGGCGGGGGTGGCGTCTGCACGGCGAGAAGACGTGGATCTCCAACGCGCCCGACGCCGATTTCTACACCGTCTTCGCCCGGACCACCCCCGGCACGCGCTCCCGGGGTGTCACCGCCTTCTGCGTGCCCGCCGACCGCCCCGGCCTGTCCGGAGATCCCCTGGAGATGTTGTCCCCGCACGCCCTGGGGCACCTGGTCTTCGACGGGGTCGAGGTCGGCCCCGACGACCTGGTCGGTGTGCCCGACCACGGGTTCGCCGTGGCCATGCGCACACTGGACCTGTTCCGGCCCAGTGTCGGCGCGTTCGCCGTGGGCATGGCCGGAGCGGCCCTCGAAGCAGCCAAGGAGCACACCGGCCGCCGGCGGGCGTTCGGCGGTCCGCTCAACGGTCTCCAGACCGTCGCCCACACCCTGGCGGAGATGGCCACCCGCACCGAGGCCGCCCGCCTGCTCGTCTACGCGGCCGCGGCCGAGTACGACGACGGCGGACCCGCCGTCACGCTCAAGGCCGCCATGGCCAAACTCTTCGCCACCGAGACCGCCCAGTACGTGGTCGACACCGCCGTCCAACTGCACGGCGCCCGGGCCCTACGCCGGGGACACCTGCTCGAACACCTCTACCGGGAGGTCCGGGCCCCGCGTATCTACGAGGGCGCCTCGGAGGTCCAGCGCCAGATCATCGCCCGGCACCTGTAGCCGCGCGGCCCGTCGTCCGCTGTCGCACCCCGCATCCGGAGGTCCAGCCATGTCGCACACCCCGTCGCCCGACCGCCCCCTCGCGCGGCCGCTCACCCCGAGCGCACACGAGGACACCTTCACCCGCGACCACCTGCCTCCCCCCGAACAGTGGCCGCTCATCGCACCCCTGGCCTCACCGGAGCGGATCAACTGCGCCGAGGAACTCCTGGACGGCACCATCACCCGACACGGCGCCGACCGTCGCTGCGTCGTGGGGGAGGTCGAGACCCTCACCTACGGGCGCCTCCGCGAACGGGTGGACGGCATCGCCCACGTCCTGGTGGAGGAACAGGGACTGCGCCCGGGCGAACGGGTGCTGCTGCGCGGACCCAACTCCCCCTGGCTGGCCGCCTGCTGGCTGGCGGTGATCAAGGCCGGCGGCGTGGTCGTCACCGTCCTGCCGGTGCTGCGCGCCGGTGAGCTCGCCACCATCGTGCGGTCCGCCCGTGTGGCCCACGCGGTGTGCGAGGCCCGCTTCCTGGACGACCTCGACGAGGCGTCCGGGACGCTGGGGGAGGCGGCCCCCGCGACCCTCGTCTACGGGGGAGCGGGGCCCGACGACCTCACGGCCCGCGTGGACGCCCGCACCACGCCCTTCAGCGCGGTGCCCACCGCCGCCGACGACGCGTGCCTGATCGCCTACACCTCCGGTACCACCGGCGACCCCAAGGGGTGCGTGCACTTCCACCGCGACGTGCTCGCCATCGCCGACACCTACTCCGCCCGGGTGCTCGAACCCCGTCCGGACGACCTCTTCGCCGGCAGTCCACCGTTCGCGTTCACCTTCGGTCTCGGTGGCCTGCTCATCTTTCCGCTGCGCGCCGGCGCCGCTACCGTCCTGCTGGAGCGTCCTCGCCCCGAGGCGCTGCTGGACGCCGTCACACGTCACGGCGTCACGGTCCTGTTCACCGCGCCGACCGCCTACCGTGCGATGGCGGCGGGCCGAGGCGACCACGACCTGTCCACCCTGCGCCGCTGCGTGTCCGCCGGGGAACACCTGCCCGCCGCCACCTGGCGGGACTGGTACGAGGCCACCGGTCTGCCGCTGCTCGACGGGATCGGCGCCACCGAGATGCTGCACATTTTCCTCTCCTCCACCGACGAACACATGCGCCCCGGTTCCACCGGCAGGCCCGTCCCCGGGTTCACCGCCGCGATCCTGGACGATCGGGGCGACCCCGTGCCCGACGGTGAACCGGGACACCTGGCGGTCCGCGGCCCCGTCGGCTGCCGCTACCTGGACGACCCCCGCCAGGCCGAGTACGTCCGTCACGGCTGGAACCACACCGGTGACACCTACGTGCGCGACGAGGACGGGTACTTCTGGTTCCGGGCGCGCAGCGACGACATGATCGTCTCCGCCGGGTACAACATCGCCCCCGCCGAGGTGGAGGAGGCCCTGCTCACCTCGCCCGACGTCGAGGAGGCCGCCGTGGTGGGGGTGGAGGACCCCGAACGGGGTCTGTCCGTGCGCGCCTTCGTGGTGCCCAGACCCGGCTCGGCCGCCGACGCGGACCTGGCCGAGCGTTTACGCGCACATGTGCGCTCCCGGATCTCCCCCTACAAGACGCCGCGCTCGGTGGTCTTCGTGAACGCGTTGCCGCGCACCCCCACCGGCAAGCTCCAGCGTTTCCGTCTCCGGGAGGGGGCCGGGTGATCCCGGGCGGGCGGTGACGTGCTCCGGGGAACGGAAGAAGCGTCACCTCGCGGATCCGGCCCCGGAGCGCCACCGCCACGGACGCGCGCGGTGCCCTCGCCGGCCCGGCAGGAGGTCAACGAACAGGAAGGCGGCACGATGCGCATCGCGTGTATCGGGGCGGGACCCGCGGGACTGTACTTCGCGGCCCTGGTCCGAGGGCTGGACGCCACCCACGACATCACCGTCTACGAACGCAACGCCCCCGACGACACCTTCGGGTTCGGGGTGGTGCTCTCCGACGAGACCCTCGGCGGCATCGAACACGCGGACCCGCGCGTCTACGAGCGGCTGGCCGCGGAGTTCGCCCGCTGGGACGACATCGACGTCCACCACGACGGCACGGTCACCACCTCCGGCGGGCACGGGTTCGCCGCCGTCGGCCGACGGCGGCTCCTGCAGATCCTGCGCGCCCGCTGCGCCGAACTCGGGGTCCGCGTCCTCACCCGCACCGAGGCGCCGCCCGCCGCCGTGCTCGCCGCCGACCACGACCTCGTGGTGGCCGCCGACGGCGCCAACAGCCTCACGCGCACCACCCACGCCGACGTGTTCGGCACCACCCTCGACCAACGGCGCAACCGGTTCATGTGGCTCGGCACCGACCTGGTCTTCGACGCGTTCGACTTCCATGTCCTGCGCACCCCGTACGGGATCATGCAGTCGCACGGCTACCCCTACTCCGCGGACCGCAGCACGTTCATCGTAGAGATGGCCGAGGAGGTCTGGCGGGCCGCCGGGTTCACCGACCCCGACCTCGCCCCCGGGGAGAGCGACCACGAGGCCATCGCCCGCTGCGAGAAGCTGTTCGCCGACGCCTTGGGGCCGCACCGACTGTCGCCCAACAACTCCCGGTGGCAGCGGTTCACCACCGTCCGCAACCGCACCTGGCGGCACGGCAACATCGTCCTGCTCGGCGACGCCGCCCACACGGCGCACTTCTCCATCGGCTCGGGTACCAAACTCGCCATGGAGGACGCCCTGGCGCTCGCCGCCTGCCTGCACGAACAGCCCGACGTCCGGACCGCCCTGGCCACCTACGAGGAAGAACGCCGCCCCGTGGTGTCCAGCACCCAACGCGCGGCCCAGGCCAGCCTGGAGTGGTTCGAGGACATCCATCGCCATGTGGACGCCGACCCCCTGCCGTTCGCCTTCGACCTGCTCACCCGCAGCCGCCGCGTCACCTACGACAACCTGCGCCTGCGCGACCCGGAGTTCGTGGCCGGTGTCGACGCCTGGTTCGCGCGCCGGGTCGCCGACGAACTCGACCGGCAGGGGCGCACGGAGGCGGCGTCCGTGCCGGCCGGGTCGACCTCCCCCCGCACCCGCGCGGCGGCCGGGACCCCGGGGTCGGTGGGCTCCGGGATCGGGGGAGAAGAGGGCGACCCCACCCGCTCCGGAACCGGAGCCGGCACACGGAACGCCACGGAGAGCAAGGACGGGCCCGTACCCCGCCCGCCCATGTTCCACCCCTTCCGACTGGGCGGGATGGACCTGGACAACCGGGTGGTGGTCTCGGCCATGGACATGTACTCGTCCACCGACGGCACCATCGGCGACTTCCACCTCGTCCATCTCGGCGGCAAGGCCCTCGGCGGCGCCGGACTCGTCATGACCGAGATGGTGTGCGTCTCCGCCGACGCCCGCATCACCCCCGGGTGCGCCGGACTCTACGCCGTCGAACACGAGACCGCCTGGCGCCGTGTCACCGACTTCGTGCACACGCACAGCCGCGCCCGCGTGGGCGTCCAACTCGGCCACGCCGGACGCAAGGGTTCCACCCGGCTGATGTGGGAGGGCATCGACCTGCCCCTGCCCGAGGGCGACTGGCCCCTGGTCTCCGCCTCGCCCCTGCCCTACCGGGAGGGTGTCAACCAGGTGCCCCGAGAGTTGGACCGGGCCGGCATGGACGGCGTCCGCGACGACTTCGTCGCCGCCGCCCACGCCGCCGACCGCGCCGGCTTCGACCTCCTCGAACTCCACTGCGCGCACGGATACCTGCTCTCGTCCTTCCTCTCCCCGGTGACCAACCACCGCACCGACGGCTACGGCGGTGACCTCGCCCGCCGGCTCCGCTACCCCGTGGAGGTCCTCAGCGCCGTCCGCGCGGCCTGGCCCGACCACAAACCCCTCACCGTGCGCATCTCCGCCACCGACTGGGTCGCCGACGGCACCACGGCCGAGGACGCCGTGGAGATCGCCCGCGCCCTCGTCGCGGCCGGGGCCGACGCCGTCGACGTCTCCACGGGTCAGGTCACCCCCGACGAGGAACCCGCGTTCGGTCGCAGCTACCAGGTGCCCTACGCCGAACGCATCCGCCGCGAGCTCGGCGTCCCCGTCATCGCCGTGGGCGCCATCTCCTCCCACGACGACGTGAACTCCACCATCCTGGCCGGCCGCGCCGACCTGTGCGCCCTGGCCCGCCCCCACCTCTACGACCCGCACTGGACCCTGCACGCCGCCGCCGACCAGGGCTACTCCGGCCCCGGGGCCACCTGGCCGGTCCCGTACCAGGCCGGCGGGCGGCCGCCTCCCACCGGCACCGGCCGTACCGACGGTCCCCGGCCCCGCCTGGACCTGCTACGGTCCAGCGACGACGCCACCGGGCACCAGCGGTGGCGGCCCCACAGCGCCACCCCGCGCCAGCCCGAGGGAGACCACGGTGTCGACCGCCTACGGTGACCACCCCAGCCAGATCGTCCACCGCCACCCACCACGGCGGTCGGACGGTCCCGCCCCGGTCGCGGTCCTGCTGCACGGCGGCTGGTGGCGCGACCTCCACGACGCCCACCTCATGGACCCCCTGGCCGAGGACCTGACCGCCGCCGGGTGGGCGGTGTGGAACGTCGAGTACCGTCGCACCGGCGTCGACGGCGGGGGCTGGCCGCAGACGGTCGACGACGTCGCCCGCGCCCTGGACCTGCTCGCCGTCACCGCCGACCGCGAGGACGGGCTCGACGCCTCCCGTGTGGTGGCCATCGGGCACTCCGCGGGGGGTCACCTCGCCCTCATGACCGCCGCCGACTCCCTCGTCACCGCGGTGGTCGCCCTCGCCCCCATCACCGACCTGCGCCGCTGCGCCGAGGCCGGTCTGGGGGAGGGGGCCGTGGGGCCCTTCCTCGGCCCCGACCCGACCGCCGCGCTGTACGCCGAGGCCTCGCCCCTGCACCGGCTGCCGATCGGTGTCCCCCAACTCGTCGTGCACGGTGACGCCGACCAGCGCGTCCCGGTGGAGCAGAGCCGCGACTACATCGCGGCGGCGCGCTCGGCGGGCGACGACGTGGACCACCGCGAGATCGCCGGCGCCGACCACTTCGCCGTCGTCGACCCCGCGCACGCCGCCTGGCGCACCGTGCGCGACGCCCTCGGCACCGGCCGGTTCTGACCCGCCGGACCGACGGTCCACCCGCGGCACAAGGGCGTGCCGATCCATCCCACCCCCGGAAGGCGGGCCTGCCCATGAGCTCCCGACCCCCGAGACCGCCCGCACCCGGAACGCCCGGAGCGGACGGACCGCCGGTGAGCCGGCACAAACGGCTGATCGTCGTGGCCATCTGCGCGTTCGCGATCATCCTCGACGGCTACGACCTCACCGTCTACGGCGCCGTCGTCCCCAGCCTCCTCGAATACGAGCCGTGGGACCTGAGCGAGACCCAGGCCGGCACCCTCGGCTCCTACGCGCTCGTCGGCATGTTGCTGGGCGCGCTGCTCATCGGCACCATCACCGACCTCGTCGGGCGGCGCCGCATCATCATCGGATGCGTCGTCTGGTTCTCCGTCGGCATGGCCCTCACCGCGTTCGCGCCGAGCCCGGAGGTCTTCGGGCTGCTGCGTTTCCTCACCGGCCTGGGCCTGGGCGGGGTCATCCCCACGGCGATCGCCCTGACCATGGAGTACGCCGAACCGCACCGGCGCAACATGACCAACGCGTTCATGTTCAGCGGATACGCCATCGGCGGTATCTGCGCGGCTCTGGTGGCCATCCCGATCCTGGCCCGCTTCGAGTGGCAGACCATGTTCTGGATCGGGTCCCTGCCCGCCCTGATCCTGGTACCGCTGGCCTACTACGCGCTGCCCGAGTCGCCGAACTACCTCCGCGCCCGCGGACGCGAGGAGGAGGCCCGTTCCCTGGCCGCCCGCTACGGCGTCACCCTGGAGGCACTCGAGACCACCGGGCCCGCGGGGAAGAGGCCCGGGGCCATGAGCAACGTCGGCGCCCTCGTGGGGCGCCGCCTCCTCGCCGGAACGCTGCTGTTCTGGGTGGCCAACGGCATGGGTCTGCTGCTGGTCTACGGGCTCAACACCTGGCTGGCCGGGATCATGTTCTCCGCCGGCTTCCCGCTGGGTTCCTCGTTGAGCTTCCTGTTGGTGCTCAACGCCGGGGCGATCCTCGGAGCCCCCACCGGCGGGGCGCTCGCCGACCGGTTCGGCTCGCGGCCGGTGGTCACCGCCATGTTCCTCATCGCGATGACCTGCATCCTGCTGATGAGTCTGGAACCGCCCACCGCACTGCTGTACGTGTTGGTGGCCCTGGCGGGCGCCTGCACGATCGGCACCACGATCCTGGTCAACTCCTACACCGGCAACTTCTACCCTGCGTCCCTGCGCGCCACCGGGCTCGGCTGGGCGCTGGCCGTCGGCCGGATCGGTGCCATCATCGGCCCCATCTACGGCGGCCTGGTGATGGCCTCCGGGCTGGGCCTGGCGGTGAACTTCTACGCGTTCGCCCTGCCCGCGCTCCTCGGGGCCATCGCCGTGTTGGTGGTGCCCGCCTCCCGGGCCACGCTGCCGCACGGGGAACGGGTGCCCGACCGTACCGGGTGACCGTCGTCCCCCGCACGACGAACGGCGGGGACGGAGCGGGCCGCGACGCCCCCTCCACCCCCGCCGTGGGAGGCGACCGGCGCCGCCGCGCCACCGGTCCGCCACCGTGTCGAAGAGGCGTCCGCCGGCGCGTCCGGCACCGTCGGCCACCCCGCGCAGGGTGCTGACCAGCGGGTCGGAGGTGCGGTTCCACTCCTGGCGGTAGGACCGGGCGGCGTTGCCCGCCTCCTCGGAGACACTGGCGTCGCGGTCGGAGGTCCGGCGCGGGTACTCACCGTCGACGATCCGCTGGTACTCGCCGCTCTCCACCCACCGGTGCAGTTCGGCGACCCGGACCACCGCGAACGGGTGCGTCGCCGGGACGGTGGTCATGAGCTTGAGCACGCTGTCCACGGCGTCGCCGCCGCCCTCGTACTCCCGGGCCTGCTCCATGAACGCGTCGGGGTTCATCTGGGACAGATTGGAACCGCCGGCCAGCTTCATCAGGGCGCGCTTGGCGGCGTCGGGGTTCTGGCAGGCGAGCAGCCCGGCCCGGTCACTGGAGAGCTCGGACTTGCGCTGCCACTCCCGCAGGGCCGCCAGGATGGCCTGGATGGCGATGGCGCCCAACGGGATCCACATGATCTTGGTGGACAGCCACACCAGCAGCAGGAGCAGGGTGCGGTAGACGGCGTGGCCACTGAGGACGTGTCCGACCTCGTGGCCGATGACGAACCGCTTCTCCTCGGCGTCGAACAGGTCGAACAGCCCGGTCGTCATGACGATGAACGGCTTCTTGCGGCCGATCGCCATGGCGTTGGGCTGGGGGTCCATCTTGACGTAGAGCTCGGGCACCTCGTCCAGGTCCAGGACGTAGGCGGCGTCGCGCAGGTAGTCGTGCAGTTCGGGGAACTGGGTCGGGCTGACCCGCACGGCGCTCGACAGGAACATCAGGCGCAGGCTCCGCTCGTTGATCCGCCCGAAGACGGACCGGACGAGCGTGTCGAAGCCCGTCAACGACCGGAGCGCGACCAGGGCGCCACGGTCGGCGGGGTGCTCGTAGGCACGCGCGGAGATATCGGTGAGCCGGACACGGACGCGGTCTGGTGAGTTGGCCATATCGGCATGCTATGCGGCACGATGCGGCTTGGCCACGGTTTGCGGCGAACGAGATATGACGCGTTCGCGTACATCCTTCACGACCTGCGGGGAAGGAAGCGGACACACGCCTTGTTCGTGCATTCCGAGGCGGATGACACGACACGGCCCTGACTTACGGTGCCCCGGGTCGGCTACCCTCGGTTGGCCGAAACCGGCGACATGGCAGCGACCACGGCGAAACGGAGCGCACAGTGACGGATCAGGCCACCGGCGCATCCCACGACGGCGGACCCACCCCCGGTCGAAGAAGGGGGTCGGCCCCGACCAAGGTGGGCATCATGGGCGGTACCTTCGACCCCATCCACCACGGCCACCTCGTGGCCGCCAGTGAGGTCGCCCACCTCTTCGGCCTCGACGAGGTGGTGTTCGTCCCCACCGGGCAGCCCTGGCAGAAGGACCCCTCCAAGGTCACCCCGCCCGAGGACCGGTACCTCATGACGGTCATCGCCACCGCCGAGAACCCCCAGTTCCGGGTCGACCGCGTCGAGATCGACCGATCCGGCCCCACCTACACCATCGACACGCTCCGCCAGATGCGGGCCTCCTACGGCCCCGACGTGGAGCTCTACTTCATCACCGGCGCCGACGCGCTCGGCGCGATTCTCAGTTGGCAGAACGTCGACGAACTCTTCGACCTCGCACATTTCGTAGGCTGTAACCGGCCCGGACACCACCTCAGCGATACCGGCCTGCCCGAGGGCAAGGTCTCCCTGGTGGAGGTCCCCGCGCTCGCCATCTCCTCCACCGAGTGCCGCGAACGCGTCCGCAAGGGCGAACCCATCTGGTACCTGGTGCCCGACGGCATCGTCCGCTACATCCACAAGACCGGGCTCTACCTGGAGCCCTGAAGCGGTGGCGTGAAGCCGCCGCCGGTCGACACCCGATCTAGTAAGGCAGCAAGCACAACGTGACAGCCACCGACAGGGCTCTGGAACTCGTCCGGGTCGCCGCAGAGGCCGCCTCCGACAAGCTCGCCCAGGAGATCATCGCCTACGACGTCAGCGAACAGCTCGTCATCACCGAGGCCTTCGTGCTGTGCTCGGCGCCCAACGACCGCCAGGTCCGCGCCATCGTCGACGAGGTCGAGGACCAGCTGCGCCTCCAGTCCGGCGTCAAGCCGGTCCGCCGTGAGGGCGAACGCGACGGCCGTTGGGTCCTGCTGGACTTCGCCGACATCGTCGTCCACATCCAGCACGAGGAGGAGCGCGGCTTCTACGGCCTCGAACGCCTGTGGAAGGACTGCCCCGAGATCGAGCTCCCCGAGAGCTCCCGCGGCGCCGAGCGCACCCCGCTGGACGAGCAGTAAGCCCATGCGGCCGTTCCGGTCGCCGGACAAGAGAGACACACCACGTGAGTGAGACCCCTCGTGTGCTGTTCTGGCGGCACGGACGCACCGCCTGGAACGTCGAGAAGCGCTTCCAGGGACAGACCGACATCGACCTCGACCCGGTCGGCCACGCCCAGGCCGAACGGGCCGGTCGGCTACTCGCCACCCTCGACCCCGACGTGATCGTGGCGTCCGACCTCAAACGCGCCGTGGACACGGCCGGGTACCTGGGTCGCGCGTCCGGGGTGCCGGTGGAACTCGACAAGGGGCTGCGCGAACGTCACGGTGGGTCCTGGGAGGGGTACACCGCCTCCGAACTGGCCGAGCGCTGGCCCGCCGAGCACCCCACCATGAACATCCCCGACGGTGAACCCATCGCCGAGGTCGGCGACCGCATGTGCGCCTCCGTCGAGCGTGGGCTCGCTCGAACGCCCCCGGGTGGGCTGCTCGTCGTCGTGAGTCATGGGGCCGCGCTGCGCGTGGGCATCGCCCGCCTGCTGGAGGTGCCCGACGAACGTCGGGAGATCCTCGGTCCGCTCAGCAACTGTTGCTGGTCCGTCCTCCAGGCCCGCGGCCGTCACTGGCGGCTCATGGAGCACAACGCCGCCAGCCTGCCCGAACCGGTGGTCCTCAGCGACGACGCCTGATTCCGTTTCGACGAACAGCCGATCATCCGCTAGGGTTCAGGGAGTCGACGGGGTCCTGATCCCGCACGACTCCCACACGGGGCTATGGCGCAGTTGGTAGCGCGCCTCCATGGCATGGAGGAGGTCTGGGGTTCGAATCCCCATAGCTCCACAACACTCCGGAACGGTCCGATGGGCGCTGTCAGGCGCTCGCCGGGCCGTTCCGTCGTTTGCGGCCTCGGCCCCCCGGTGCGGGGCTCGTTCCCCTCGCCCGGGACCCGGCGACCCCGTGAGGCCCCCGCTCCCACGAGCGGGGGCCCACCTCGGTTCCCGGGTTCCTCACGGACCCTCCCCGGAGCCGTGCCCCGTGGTGGGTCGGGGTCGGGTCACCTCAGGTCGCGGAAGAAGGCGCGAACGTCTCCCACCAGCAGGTCCGGCCTTTCCATGGACAGGAAGTGCCCTCCCTCGCCCGCGTCGGTCCACCGGACGATGTCGTGGTCCCGCTCGGCCCAGCGCCGCACGGTCACGTCGTGGGCGGACAGGAGGACACCGGTCGGTACGCCCCGCCCCCCGGAGGGCCACGCGCCGTCGGGCCCCTCCCAGGACCCGGTCGCCGGGTCCTGGTCGGTCGGGTCGTCGCCCCAGGTGCTCGCCGACATCTCCTCGTAGTAGATCTGCGCCGCCGAGGCGGCGGTCCCGGTCAGCCAGTACAGCGACACACAGGTCAGCATCCGGTCGCGGTCCAGGGCCTCCTCCGGCAACCCCTCCTCGGGCATGCTGTACTCCTGGAACTTCTCCACCATCCACGCCAACTGGCCCACGGGCGAGTCGGTGAGCCCGTACGCCACGGTCTGCGGTCGTTTGCCGTTGCACTGGAGGTAGCCGTCGTTGAAGGACTGCATCCGGTCCCACCGGCGCTGGTCCGCCTCGGACAGGTCCAGGGTGTCCTCGTCCCCGTAGGGGAAGGTGATCATGGCGTTGAGGTGCACGCCCAGGACCCGATCGGGGGACAGTGCGCCGATCGCCGGCCCGACCCAGCCGCCGGTGTCGTAGCCCTGCACCGCGAAGCGCGCGTACCCCAGGCGGGTCATCAGTTCCAGGAAGACCGCGCCCATCCGAGAGGCGTTCATCCCCGGTCCGGCCAACGGGGTGGAGAAGCCGAAACCCGGCAGCGACGGGATCACCAGGTGGAAGGCGTCCCTGGGATCGCCGCCATGGGCACCGGGGCCGGTGAGCGGACCGATGACGTCCAGGAAGTCGGTCACACCGCCGGGCCAGCCGTGCAACAGCAGCAGCGGGACGGCCTCCGGTTCGGCCGAGCGCACGTGCAGGAAGTGGACGTTCTGTCCGTCGATCTCGGTGGTGAACTGCGGGTGCGCGTTGAGCTCCGCCTCGGCGGCCCGCCAGTCGTGGGTGGTGCGCCAGTACTCGGCGAGTTCCCGGAGATAGCCGACCGGGACCCCGCGGTCCCAGCCCACCCCGGGCAGCTCCGAGGGCCAACGGGTGTCGGCCAGTCGGGCCTTCAGGTCGGTCAGCCGTTCCTCCGGGACCTCGATGCGAAAGGGGATGATCTGCTCTGGTGACGTCGTCATGGGGCCACGGTAGGAACCACTTAGGTCAGGATCGTTCCTAAGTGGAGGGGACGATCGAGGTATGACGCACATGAACTCTCCGCGACTGCTCGCGCTCCTGGCCCACTTGCAGAGCCACCCGGAACGGTCCGGTGCCGAACTGGCCGACCGTCTCGGCGTCACGGTCCGGACGGTGCGTCGCGACGTGGACCGACTCCGCGAGCTCGGCTACCCCGTTCTCGCGGAACGCGGCACCGCCGGGTACCGGTTGGGTTCCGGTGCGGCGATGCCGCCCCTACTGCTCGACGACGAGGAGGCCGTCGCCATGGTGGTGGGCCTGCGCACGGCCGCCTCGGTGAGCGGGATCGAGGAGGCGTCGCAGCGGGCGTTGGCCAAGGTGAAACAGGTGCTGCCCGCACGACTACGGCATCGGGTGCGGACCCTGCACGGGGCCACCGTGCGCGCCGGTGTCGAACCGGGCCCGACGGTGTCCGCGGACACGCTCATGATCATCGCCGAGGCCTGCCGTCGCCGGGAGGTGCTGCGCATGGACCACACCGGAGCGCTCGGCGGGACGACGGAGCGGCGGGTGGAGCCGCACAGCCTGGTCAGCTTCGGGAACCGTTGGTACCTGGTCGCCTTCGACCCGGACCGGGACGACTGGCGCGCCTTCCGGGTGGACCGTCTCACCCCGCGCACCTCGGGCGGGCCCCGGTTCACCCCACGCGAGCCGCCGCACGGCGACCCGGCCCGGTTCCTCTCCCACCGACTGTCCGCCCAGACCTGGCCCCACCGTGCGGTGGTCCGCCTCCACGAGCCCGCGGACAGTGTGTCCGGGCGGTTGTGGCCGGGCATGGGTGTTCTGGAGGCCGTCGACCCCCGCTCCTGCCTGCTGCATTTGGGCGCCGAGACCGTCCAGGACCTGGTCTGGATGATCACCTCGGTGCACACCGACTTCACCCTGGTCGAGGGGCCGGACGGGCTGGCCGACGCCTTCCGGGCGCAGGCCGCCCGCTGTGCCGCCGCCGTGGAACCGTAGGTCGCCTCCGCCGGGGGTCCGGGCGCGTACCACCCCGCCCGAACCCCCGCGCGGTCTCAGGCCCGCATCCACACGGCGGCGTCACCGGGCAGGAGCTCCGTGACGTCGGTACTGGCCGCCAGCACCTCGCCCTGGGGCAGCCGCACCGGCTCCGGGCCGGTGTTCACCAACACCAGCACGTCACCCCGACGGAAGGCCACCACCGGCCCCTGGTTCAGGGCGTCGTCCCAGACCAGGGACTCATCGTCGGAGAAGGACCGGCGCAGCCGGAGCGCGTTCCGGTACAGCCACAGCGTCGAGGTCGGATCCGCCTCCTGGGCCTGGGCCGAGTACTCGCCCCACCACGCGGGCTGGGGGAGCCAGGAGCCCCCCGGCCCGAACCCGTGGGAGGAGCCCTCGCGGGTCCAGGGCAACGGCACCCGACAACCGTCGCGGCCCTTGTCGGTGTGGCCGCTGCCCCGCCACCGGGGATCCTCCAGGGCGTCGGCCGGGAGGTCGGCGACCTCCGGCAACCCCAACTCCTCGCCCTGGTAGACGTACGCCGACCCCGGCAGGGCCAGGGTGAGCAGCGTCAACGCGCGGGCACGGGCCCGCCCCAGTGCGTGGTCGGGTGCGGGATCGTGGCCGTTCGACAACAACCACCGGCGCGGGTCGGTCCCCGGCGGCAACCCCAGCAGGGAGGGTTTGCGCACCACGTCGTGGTTGCCGGTCACCCAGGTGGGGACGGTGCCGACCCGGGTGGCGTCCTCGATCGAGGAGGTGATCACCTTCCGGTACGCGTCCGCGTCCCACGGCGTCAGCAGGTACTCGAAGTTGAACGCCTGGTCCAGCTCGTCGGGCCTGGTGTAGCGCACCCTGCGTTCGCCGGGGAGCCACACCTCGGCGACGCTGGCACGGGGCGGGTCGTAGGACGCCAGCACCCGGTTCCAGTCCCGGTACACCTCGTGCACCTCGGGCCGGTCCAGGAAGGGGTGGTCGGGGTTGGCGGCGATGTCCTCGAACCGCCCACCGTCCACCAGCACCAGGTCACGCAGGGGGTCCAGGTCCTTGACCAGCGCGTAGGCCACGTCGATCCGGAACCCGTCCACGCCCCGGTCGCTCCAGAACCGCAGGATGTCGCGGAACTCCGCTCGGACCCGCTCGTCGTCCCAGTTCAGGTCCGGTTGTTCGGGCGCGAACATGTGCAGGTACCACTGTCCGTCCGGCACCCGGGTCCACGCCGGACCACCGAAGGTGGAGCGCCAGTTGGTGGGCGGCGCGGAACCGTCGGGTCCGCGCCCGTCCCGGAACACGTACAGGTCCCGTTCCGGGGCGTTCGGCGAGGCGAGCGCGGCCCGGAACCACGGGTGCTCCTCGGAGGTGTGGTTGGGCACGATGTCGATCATCACGCGCAGACCACGACCGTGCGCCGCCGCCACCATGGCGTCGAAGTCGTCGAGTGTGCCCAGCAGGGGATCGACCCCTCGGAAGTCGGACACGTCGTAACCGCCGTCGGCCCACGGAGAGGGGTAGAAGGGCGACAGCCAGATCCCGTCGGCGCCCAGCCCCGCCACGTGGTCGAGTCGGTCGGTGATCCCTCGCAGGTCGCCCACGCCGTCACCATCGGAGTCGGCGAGGCTGCGCGGGTAGACCTGGTAGAGGACGGCGTCGCGCCACCACGGTCGCATGTGCTCTCCTTCTGGGGATGCGGGACGGTCGGTCAGGACAGCCCCTCGGTCCTGCGCGGAGCCGAGGTCGATTGCCGGAGAATCAGCTGGGTGGGCATCTCCACGTACCGGTCCGGTGGGGCGGCGCCGTGGAGGATCTCCACCGTGAGTGCGGCCGCCGCCGCCCCGATCGCGCGGGGCGACTGGTCGACCGTCGTCAGGTCGAGTGCCGCGGCGGTCTCGTGGTTGTCGAAGCCCATGAGCGAGATGGCGCCCGGGACCGGGATGCCGGAGCGACGCAGTGTGCGGTGGGCGCTCACGGCGATGGCGTCGAACTCGGCGAGGACGGCGGTGGGCGGGTGATGGCCGGAGAGGAGTTCTCCCATGGCGAGTTCACCGCCCTCGTCCCCGGGTGAGCACAGCACGCTCCACTCCGGGAGGCCCGCCTCGGCCATCGCGGCGCGGTAGCCCGCCAGACGGCTCCGGGAGCTCAGACTGAGCCACGCGCCGCCCCGGGAACCGATGTAGGCCACACGGGTGTGGCCCAGGTTGAGCAGGTGTCGGGTGGCCTTGGCCGCCCCCTCGACGTCGTCGATGGACACGCCGGCCCGTCCCGGGACGTGCTGTCCGGTGAGCACCAGGGGCACGTCGACGTCGTCCAGGCGGTCGCACTCCTGGGCCGACAGGTCCATGGAGACCGTGATGACCGCGTCACTGTTGCGGCGCAGGGGCAGGGTGCGGGACCAACCGCGCTGCCCGCGCAGGTCGCCCACCTGGTAGAGCAGCATGTCCAGGTCGGCCTCGCGCAGGCCGTCGCTGATTCCGGCGAGAACCGATCCGAAGAACCAGGGCTGGAGGAACGGCACGACCACCGCGACCCTGCAGGTGCGTCCTGTGACCAGGCCGGAGGCGTTGCGCGAGACCACGTAGGACAGCGCGTCGGCCGCGTTCTGCACGCGTTCCCGCACGGCGGGGGAGACCCCCGGCACCCCGCGCATCACACGCGACACGGTGGACAGTGAGACCCCGGCGCGACGGGCGACGTCCCGCATGCTCGAGGGACGAGTTGTCATGTTCCTCACGGTAAGAGCGATGACCCGAATCTGGCAACGTTTTCATCCCATGTGCGGGCGATGTCACCCCGATTCCACTGTGTTATGCAGACGTGTCAGGGATGTGTGTTGACTACGTCACATAGACGATGGCATCGTTTTCACACCATCCGACCGGGCGTTGCCCCGCTATCTCGACGCCGTGCCTCCCACTCTCCCGGGGGCTCGAAAGGAGAGTCATGTCCGCACTTCCCTGGCACCGGAGGCACTCATGGAGGGCCGGTGGCGCCACCCTCGCGGCCCTGGTCCTCACCCTGGCCACGGCCTGTGGCGAACCCCCCGGCGACGAGCCGGACGCCGAGGGTGAGAGCGCCGGACTCGCGGACGACCCCCAGTTCGTCTGGGCGGTCACCGGCGCCGACCGGCAGATCCACGAGGACGTCGCCCGGCTGTGGAACGAGAACAACCCGGACCAGCAGGTCGACGTGTTCTTCCTGGCGCCCACCGCCGATGAGCAGCGCCAGGCCATGTTCCAGGACCTGCAGAGCCAGGCCGGTGAGTTCGACGTGCTCGGCCTCGACGTCATCTGGACCGGCGAGTTCGCCGAGTTCGGTTACATCGAGAGCCTGGAGGACATGCGCGGCGACATCGACGGCGTCAGCCTGCCCGGCGCGATCGACAGCTCCCAGTGGCAGCAGGAGCTCTTCGCCCTGCCCTACTCCTCCAACGGTGCCTTCCTCTACTACCGCACCGACCTCGTCGACGAGCCGCCCACGACCTGGGAGGAGCTCTACGAGACCGGGATGGAGGCCGCCGAGGAGGAGGGGATCGCCCCGTTCGTCGGTCAGGGCGACCAGTACGAGGGCTTCGTGGTCAGCTTCCTCGAAATGTTCTGGTCGGCCGACGGCGAGCTGTTCGACGAGGCGCAGGAGAACTCCACGTTCCTGGAGGGCGACGCCGCCGAGACCGCGATGGACTTCCTGATCGAGGGCCAGGAGAACGGCTTCTTCGCCGAGGGCTACGACTCCATGGTCGAGGACGACGCCCGCGCCCTGTTCCAGGCGGGCGAGGCCGTCTACATGCGCAACTGGCCCTACGCGGTTCCGCTCCTGGAGGGTGAGGACGGCGAGGAGAGCGCGGTCGCCGGCGACTTCGCCGTGGCACCGTTGCCGACCTTCACCGGGGAGGGCTCCACCAGCGCCCTGGGCGGCCTCAACAACGCCGTCAGCAGCCTGAGCGAGAACAAGGACCTGGCGCGCGAGTTCGTGCTGTGGGCCGCCACCGACGCCGAGGCCCAGAACATCCTGGCCGGGCACAGCCTCCCGCCGACCATGCTCAGCACCTACGACGAGGCCGACGACCCCAACTTCGAGCTGCTCGGCGAGATCCTCGCCGAGGCCGACGCCCGTCCCCCGGTGCCCGGTTACAACTCGCTGTCCCTGGTGATGCAGGACAACCTGCACCCGGCCTTCCTCGGCCAGCAGGACGCCGACAGTGCGCTCGAGGCCGTGAACAACGCGGCGAACGATGCCCTCGAAGGGGAGTAGGGGCGCGATGTCCGATTCCACGGATGTCGCCTCCGACGTCGTCGTAGCCGCGCGCAAGCGGGCCCGAAGCCTGGGGGAGAAGGCGATGGGGCGGATCTTCCTCGCCCCGTCGCTCGGCTTCATGGCACTGATCGCGCTCTTCCCGGTGATCTACGCGGTCGGGATGAGCCTCTACAACATCCGGGGGTTCAACCAGGACTTCGTGGGCGTGGAGAACTACGTCCGCGCCCTGACCGACCCCAGCTTCTGGAACGCCGTCAAGAACACGCTGATCTTCACCGTGGCGTCGGTGTCCCTGGAGTTCGTCGTCGGGATGGCGTTCGCGCTGATCATGCACCAGGCCTTCGTCGGCCGTGGGCTGACCCGCGCGGTCATCCTGGTGCCGTGGGTGATCCCGACCGCCGTGGCCGCCCAGGTGTGGCGGTACATGTTCGACCACAACCCCGGGTTCGTGAACGCGGTCCTCGGGACCGACATCAACTGGCTCCGGGATCCGGCCTGGTCCATGGTCGGCATCATCAGCGCCGACGTGTGGAAGACCGCACCGTTCGTGGCGCTGCTGCTGCTGGCCGGGCTCCAGACCATTCCCAAGGACTACTACGAGGCCGCCAAGGTGGACGGCGCCAACGTGTTCCAGCGGTTCTGGCTGATCACGTTGCCGCTGTTGCGTCCGGCGATCGTCGTGGCGCTGCTGTTCCGCACGGTGGACGCGTTGCGGATGTTCGACTTCGCCTACGTGTTCTCCGGGTACTCGAACTCGCTGGCGACCCTGTCGGTCTACGCGCAGCGTTACCTGGTCGCCGAACCCCAGCTGGGCTACGCCAACGCGCTGTCCACGGTCACGTTCGTCATCGTCATGATCGTCGGCCTGGGATTCATCAGTCGGATGGGCCGCCACATGGTCGGTGACGTGGGGCGGAAGGAGAAGCGATGAGCGTCCGGAGCACCGAGGGGGGACGGGACGCCGTCCGCAGGGCCCAACGGTCGCGGGGCGGTGTCCCGCCGGCCGTGGCCAACGCCCTCAAACTGCTGGGTCTGCTGGTGGTCGTGGTCTGGTGCCTGTTCCCGTTCCTGTGGATGGGGATGACCAGCCTGCGGACGGGTTCGGTGGCGCTGACCAACCCGAACATCCTCCAGGGGCCGTTCAGTCTCGGTAACTATCAGGAGGTCGTGGACCAGGGGTTCCTGTTCCCGCTGCGCAACTCGCTGATCGTGGCGTCGGTGACGACGTTGATCTGCATCCCGGTCGCGGCGTTGGCCGGCTACGCGTTGGCGCGGCTTCCGCTGGCGGGCAAGTTCGCGCTGCTGGCCGCCACGCTGGTGGCGACGCTGTTCCCGCCGGTGGCGTTGGTCAACCCGCTCTACCAGATGTACCTGAAGCTCAACGAGTGGACCGGGATCAACCTGCTCAACAGCTACGCGGGAATGATCATCCCCTACGTGGCGCTGACCCTGCCGCTCGCCATCTTCATCCTGGCGACGTTCTTCGCGGGCATCCCCAAGGAGATCGAGGAGTCCGCCAAGGTCGACGGGGCCACCCCGTTCCAGGCGTTCCTGAGGGTGGTGGCGCCGCTGGCCGCGCCGGGCGTGGGCGCGGCCGCCATCCTGACGTTCGTGTACGCCACCAACGAGTTCCTGCTCGCCTTCTCGTTCGCCCCGCGCGACCTCGACGTGCAGACCGTCCCGGTCTTCGTGGGCACGTTCGAGAGGGTCGGTTACGAGAACCCGATCGGCCAGATCATGGCCGCCTCGGTGCTGGTGTCCATCCCGCTCATCATCTTCGCGCTCGTCCTGCAGCGCAGGATCGTGGCGGGGTTGACCTCGGGGGCCGTGAAGGGCTGACCGTCGTACCGTGCCCCGGCGACCCGCACGGGTCGCCGGGGCACCGGCGTGTCCGGGGCCGGTGCGGGTCGATCGCCGAGCGTCCGTGAGCCCGACTCAGGGGGTGAGGCAGGCGCGGGCCACCCGAAGGAGCTGCCCGCGCGGCTCCACCACCTCGGGCCGGACCAGCGCGTGCATGATGAGCCCGTCGGCGTAGGCGAGCAGGGTCCGTGCGGCGGCGTGCGGGTCGGCCGCGCCCAGGTCGGTGAGGATCTCGGTGACCCAGCCCCGGATGAGGTCGTGGCCGCGGTTGAGCGAGGCGCGCACCTCCAGGCTGTGGGCGGCCTCCATCGTCAAGGTGTAGCGCGCCACCGTCCGTACCCGGTGGGTCGTGGTCGTCTCCGAGACGAACAGCGCCACCGTGTCCACCAGGCCGTCCAGCGAGGTCGCCTCGGAGCCCTCGAGTCCGGCCCAGTCACGGTGATCGAGCTCCTCCAGACGTTCCACGACCCCGCGCACGAGAGCGGCCCGGGTACGGAAGTGGTTAGAGGTCGACCCGCGGGGCAGGCCGGCCGCGGTGTCCACCTTGCCGTGGGTCAGCGCGTGCAGGCCACGGGTCCCCACCAGGTCGATGGCGGCGTCGAGGGCGCGGGCTCTGGTCTGGGACATAGACGCATACTACATTCGTAGTATCGGGGTACTACGATCATAGTAACCACGCGGCGCGAGAGAACGAGGAGACACCGATGCGAGGAACGGCTCTGGTGGTGGGCGGAGGGATCGCCGGACTCGCGGTGGCCCGCGGGTTGCTCGACGTGGGATGGGAGGTGGAGGTGCGCGAACGCCTGTCCGGGCCTCCCGACATCGGCGGCGCTCTCGGCGTATGGCCGGTCGGCATGGCCTCGCTCGACCGTCTCGGTCTCGGAGCGGGGGTCCGGGACCGCGCCGAGTACCGTTCCGGGGCGTGCCTGCGCCGCCCCGACGGGCGTGTACTCTTCGGCGCGCACAGCCGGGGCGGAGCGCACCTGGTGTCCCGGTCGGCGCTGCTCGACCTTCTGGTGGCGGCCCTGCCCGACGACGTCGTGCGTTGGAACACCCCCGTCACCGTCGCCGACCTGGCCCCCCGTCGCGCCCACGACGTGGTGATCGGAGCCGACGGCATCCACAGCCTGGTCCGCCGCACCGCCTTCGCGCACGCCGCTCCGGCCCGACCGCTCGGCGCGGTCGCCTACCGCGGAGCCCTGCCCGGCAGGGTGGAACGGGTGACCGAGATCTGGGGCGGGCACCGTATCTTCGGCCTCACTCCGCTCGACGCGCACACCACCAACTGGTACGCGGCCCTGGACCTGCGCCTGCTCTCGGAGGAGGAACGCGCCTCCCGCGACCCCGCGGTGCACACCTCCGTCCTGCGCCGTGAATACGGCGGGTGGTACCCCGACGTGGCCCGGGTCCTGGCCGGGGCGCCGACCCACGGTGTGGACCGCCGGGCCCTGTACGACCTGCCGGCCTTCGGTTCCTACGTGCGCGGACGCCACGCGCTCATCGGCGACGCCGCGCACGCCATGGCGCCCAACCTCGGTCGCGGGGCCTGCGAGTCCCTGATCGACGCCGTCGTCCTCACCGAGGCCCTGGCGGAGGAGTCCACCGTGCGGCGGGCGCTGCACCGCTACGATCGCGCCCGCCGTGGACCCACCCGCAGGATCGTGGCCGCCTCACGCGCCCTCAACCGCCTCAGCGTCACCGCAGGGCCCCTCCGTGCCCGGCGGCCCGTCTCCGCCCCCTGACCCCAGGGCCCGGCGGCGCGGTGGGTGCGCCACCGGGGCGGAGCGCCCGCGCCGACGGACTCAGTGCGTCGGCGCCGTGGAGACCGCCTCCGCGTCCTCCTCACGATCCGCGCGCCCGCGCTCCTCGGTCTCGGCGATGTGCAGGGCCGCGACCAGCTCCTGGTACAGGGTGTCCTGCTCCAACAGCTCATGGTGCGTGCCCTGGGCCCGGATCCGGCCCTCCTCCATGAGCAGGATGCGGTCGGCGTGGATGACCGTGGACAGGCGGTGCGCGATGGTCACCACGGCGCCCCGGTCGGCCTGGCGACGGACGCTCTCGGTGATGGCGGCCTCGGTGATCGCGTCCACCTGGGAGGTGGCCTCGTCCAACAGCAGCACCTCCGGGGAGCCCAGCAGCGCCCGGGCCAGGGCGATCCGTTGGCGCTGCCCGCCCGAGAGCGAGTTCGAGTCCAACGGGGTGTCCAGCCCCTGCTCCAGCGAGGCGACCTTCTCGGTCAGTCGCACCTCCTCCAAGACCCGCCGCAGGGCCTCCTCTCCGGCCTCCGGGCGTGTGAACAGGAGGTTGTCCCGAATGGTGCCCGGCACCACCGGGGTGTCCTGCTCCACGTAGGCGAAGCGTCCCCGTACCTGTTGCGGGGACAGTTCCCGGTAGGGCGTGCCGTCCAGAAGCAGGTCCCCGTGTTCCGGTTCGAGGAAGCGCAGCAGCAGGGACAGCACCGTCGTCTTGCCCGCCCCCGACGGACCGACGATGGCGGTGTGACCGTGACGGGGGACGGCGATGTCGACACCGTCGAGAGCGGCCTCGGCCCCCGGGGCGTACCGCGCGGTGACCCCGCGCAGCTCCACCAAAGGCCCCCCGTGGCCGTTGCCGGAGGCCGCGGAGGGGTGCGAGCCCGGGTCGGTGGGGCGCGCGACGGCCTCCTCGGCGGTGGGTTCGAGCGGAATGGCCTCCACCTCGCGGATGCGCTTGGCCGCGGCGATACCCGACTGCAGGGTGGTCACGCTCTGGGAGAGCTCCATGACCGGGTTCATCAGGGTGAACGCGTAGAGCAGGAACGCCACCAGCGTGGACACGGCGATCTCGCCGGAGGCCACCCGCAGTGCGCCCAGGCCCAGAATGGCGATGATCGCCAGCTGGACACCGCCGAAGGCGATCGTCCAGGCCACGGCCTCCCGGCGCACCGAGCGGATGCCGTGCGTGGCGGCGTCCCGGGCGTGGTCGAGGATCTGGTCGCCCAGGCGTTCCTCGGCGCGGCTCACCTTGACGGTCCGGATCGCCCGGAGGGAACCGTCGAGGACCCCGCCCATCAGACCGAGCGAGTTCTGCGCCCGTTCCTGGGCCTTGGCGATGGCGGGCATCAGGGTCAGGAACAGGATCGTCACGATGACGACCGCCGTCGCGGTGACCCCGAGCAGCACCAGGTCCAGGACGCCCATCATGATCAGCGTGCCGACCATCAGGACACTGCCGTTGACCAGGCTGATCACGCTGCTGGACGCGGCCTCGCGCAGCAGCACGGTGTCGGAGGTCGCGCGGGTGACGAGCTCGCCGGAGGGGCGCTGGGACAGCGGCTGCATGGCGGCCCGGAAATAACGGCGCACCAGGGAGACACGGGCGTCCAGGACGACCTTCTCGGCGACGGTGCCGAGCACGATCCAGTGCCACAGGCCGAAGAACATGCCGCTGACGAACAGGCACAACAGGATCGCCACCGGCATCGCCAGGCTGCCGGCGTCGGACACGGTGTCCAGGACGAGCTTGATCACCATGGGGTTGGCCAGCTCCAGGGCGGAACCGAGGAGGGCCAGGACCAGGCCGAGCAGAAGCTTGCGCCGGTGCGGTCGGACGAAGGACCACAGCACCCGTAACTGCGCGAAACGGGGCTCCTGCGGTGCGGTGGGTCCGGAGTCGGATCTGGAGGAAGAAGCGGTCATGCCCTAGATTAGGTCATGAGTGACCGATTATTGTCAACCAATTACCGATCCACCTAGGATGAAGGCATGGTGAAGAGCGTTCCCTCAGAGGAAGAGACCAGGACCCGCGCGCGCACCCGCCGCACGATCCTGGCCGCCGCGGTCGAGGTGCTGGTGGAGAACAGGTCCGCGCCCCTGTCACAGGTGGCGGCCAAGGCCGGTGTCGCCCGCAGCACGCTGCAGCGCTACTTCCCCGAACGCGCCGACCTCGTCGCCGCCCTGGAGGTCTACGGCAACGAACTCGCCGACGAGGCCACCGAGCGTGCCCGCACGACCGAGGGGCCCGCCATCGAGGCCTTCTCCCGTCTGGTCTCGGAGTACTTCGGGCTGAGCGAGGTCATCATGCTCACCCTGGGCGGTGAGGACTCCAGGACCGAGTACGACGAGGACGCGTGCGGGCCCAGCGACCTGGCCCTCTTCGAACTCATCGAACGGGGCCACGAGGACGGCACCATCGACCCCCGCATCACGCCCCTGTGGGCCCAGCAACTCCTGTGGTCCACGCTCTACTCGGGCTGGAGCTACAGCGGTGTCGCCAGGGTCCCCGTCTTCGAGGCGCACAACATGTGCCTGTTGTCCCTCGTCAAGGCGATCGGTCGCCAGGCGCGCCCATGACGGAGGGGGCCGGCGGCCCGCGGCGGCACCGGTCCCGCGAGGGCGCTCAGAGGTACAGGCCGGTGCCCCGCTCGGGGGCCTCGTTCGCGATCGCGTGCACGTCCCGCTCGCGCAGGATCACGTACCGCTCGCCGTTCAGCTCGACCTCGCCCTGCTCCTCGGGGTCGAAGAGCACGCGGTCACCGGTCTTCACGTGGCGCGCGCCGGTTCCCGCGCCGCGGACCTCGCCCCAGGCCAGGCGGGTCGCCAGCTTCACCGTGTCCGGGATGACCAGACCTCCGCTGCTGCGCCGCTCACTCTTGTCCGGGACCGTCTTCACCAGGAGGCGGTCGTGGAGCATCTGGATCTCAAGCTTGGATTCGGGCACACCCCCAGGATATTCACCCCCGCACCGGGTCATCCCCACCCATCGCGTCACCGGGGCGACCACCCGCGTTCGGCCCGGGTTCGACCGGCCCTCGGAATCCGGTACAGTATTCACATGCCGAGCGGGGGAACCGTCCGGCAGACCAGGGGCTATGGCGCAGTTGGTAGCGCGCCTCCATGGCATGGAGGAGGTCTGGGGTTCGAATCCCCATAGCTCCACAGTACGCGAGAACGGCCCGGTTCGGGGGACGAGATCCCTCGAACCGGGCCGTTTCGTCGTTTCCGGGGTGCGACCCCCCGGGTCCCTGGTGTGGGGCTCCGTCCCGCGGGTCGTCGTCGGTTCGTCCGGGGTCCGCCGCACCCGGGAACGGCCCGGCTCGCGCGTGACCACGTTCGCCGGAGCGTCGCGTGGTCTCCGCCCGCCGACGGCCCCGGTGCGCCGAGGGTCTCGTGTCTGGCCGGCGCGGGGCGGTCCCGTCGTCCGGTGCCCCTCGACCCCGCCACGCCCCCGCCCGTCCGGGCGGGGGCGTCGCGTCGTTTCCGGGATCGTCCCGGACCCGTGCTCGCCGGTCGGCCTCCGCGCCCGTCGGGGCGCCGATCCTCTCGCTCGTGCGCGCGCCCGGGTCGGGGCGCATGGGTGTGACCGAACGCGTCGGTCGTCCGCCGGGCGGATCGTGAAGTGCAACCGTGGGGTTGCGGCGGGCGAGGCGAGGTGCAACCATGGGGTTGCATGCCGAGCGAGGAGGACGACATGGACCGGATCGAACGGCGTATCGACATCGCGGCCACGGCTGAGCGGGTCTGGGCGTTGGTGTCCGAACCCGGATGGTTCCTCAACGAGGGCACCTTGGTCGACCACCGGATCGAGGACCTCGGAGACGGGCTCCACCTGGTGCACGACCCCACCCACGGGGAGTTCCGTATCCGCACGGAGAAACTCGACGCCCCGCACTACGCGGCGTTCCGTTGGATCAGTAGGGAGACGGGCGGGCACGCCGAGGAGACGTCCACCCTGGTCGAGTTCCGCATCGAGGAGGCGCCCGGCGGGGTGACGCTCACGGTCGTGGAGAGCGGGTTCTCCCGGTTGGGGCTCACCGAGGAGCGGCGGCGCGAGCGGGTGGCCGAGAACACCGAGGGCTGGGGGATCGAGCTCGCCGCGGCCCGGAGAACCCTGGACCCGGAAAGCGTCGAGCGTTCGGTCCACGTGGCCGTCACCCCCGAACGGCTCTGGTCCGTACTGACCGAGCCGCGCCACTTCGCGGCCTGGTACGCCTTCGACGGGGCGGATTTCGAGCCGCGTGAGGGCGCTTCCCTGCGGCTGCGCTGGGACGAGCACGGTGACTTCCACGGCAGGATCGTCACGGTCGACGCACCACGGGTCTTCGCCTATCGGATCGCCCTGGAGCCGGGCACCGAACCGGGGGAGGGGAACAGCACCCTGGTGACCTTCCGGGTCCGCCCCTCGGGGAACGGCTCCCTGCTCACCGTCGCCCAGGTCGGCTTCGTTACCGTGGACAGCCGGTTCGGGGAGCCCACGGCTCTCGCCGCCATTGAGCGAGAGGGCTGGGACGGCGGCCTGACCGCGCTGCTCGCGTACCTGGGAGAGGAGCCACGGTGACCACCACCGAACTGCCACGGCTGTTCGCGGTGCTGGGGGACGACACCCGGTGGGAGGTGCTGGTCCGGCTCGGTCGTGAGCCGGCGTCGGCGTCGGACCTGGCGCGGGAATTGCCGGTTTCCCGACAGGCCATCGTCAAACACCTGGACGTCCTGCGCGGAGTGGCGCTGGTGCGGGCCCAAAGACGCGGCCGCGCGGTGGTCTACGAGGCCGACGGCGCCCGTCTGGAGGAGGTCGGGCGCGACCTGAGCGTCCTGGCCGCCGCCTGGGACCGCAGGCTGGCCCGCATCAAGCGGATCGCGGAGTCCTCGGACCCGCTCCCGCCGGCGGACGCCCGGTCGGATCCCTGAGTCAGGCCGCGGCGTCCGGGGCGCGTGTGGGTGGTCCAACGGGGGCCGCCGGTGCGGGTCGATCACGGGCGGGGCAGGAGGGCGGTGCCTCCGCGTGGCCTCAGGCCGGACCCGGCCCGGGTGCCTCCGTGCGGCGCGTGACGAGGTCGAGGAAGGCGGGGTCATCGGAGACCAGGCGGTCCACCTCGGTGCCGTCGTCACAGGTCACCAGGGACACGACCGCGCGGGTGGGGGTCCGCTCCACCAGGCGCCACGGCGCCCCGTGCTCCTCCCACCGCAGGAGCGCGCTCACCTGGGGTTCTCGGGCATCACACCACCTCTCGTCCAGGAGAGGCGTCGCTCCTCCCGGGCCCGGTCACTGTGGGCGGTACACGGCGTGGGGGTTCCGACCGGGCCGGGGCGGACCCGAGGCCCGGGCCGAGTCCGCGCACCCTCGCACCCACGGAAGCCGGAGCCACCGCCGGCCCCGGACGGCTGAGGGGTGCGGGACGGTGGTTCGGGGTGCGGCGGTGGCGCTGACCGTCGGGCCCACGGTGTCCCGCTCCCGGTAGCGCTCTGGGGCCGCGCTCGCCATCGACGAGCGGGCGACGGGCCTTCCCGGTGGTCCGGCACGCCCGGCGTGCGCGGGAACACGTCCGATCCACCCTCCCACGTCGGTTAGGATGGTGAACACGGCTGCACGGGGCTATGGCGCAGTTGGTAGCGCGCCTCCATGGCATGGAGGAGGTCTGGGGTTCGAATCCCCATAGCTCCACGCGAACACGAGACGACTCCGCTCACACGAGCGGGGTCGTTTCGTCGTTTCCGGGACGATTCCGATGTGGGCCCGTACCCCCGCCGGAGGCGCCCGCCGAGACACGGATCTCCGGGGCGGTCAGGGGGCTGTCGGCCGTCCCAGGTGGGTCGCCAGGTTGGCCAGGGAGGACGTCAGGCCGGTCCGGTGGTCGTCGGGGGAGATGCCCGGTGGGACGTCCCTGGCCTCGATGGTGACCAGGGTGCCCTCGGCGACGTCCGAGAGCGACCAGCGCATCGTCATCACACCGGCGAACGCGGGATCCTCCGCGGCGAAGACGATCCGCTGCACCACGCGCTCATCGGGGACCAACTTCACGAACTCCGTCTCGACGACGTCGGTGTCCTCCGACGACTTGCCGTGCCCGGATTCCCCGTAGGTCAGCACCATCCGATATCCGGAGGCGTCGAACCGCTCGAAACGGGCGGTCATGCCTTCGGGCGGCAACCACGCCAGAAGACTCTCCGGGGTCACCAGGGCCCGGTAGACCTCGGGGCGAGGGGCCGCGATCCGACGTTCTGCTCGATCCACGCGTTCGCTCATGCGCTCAGAGTAGACCGCGGCGCGCACGTCCGCACGGCGCGACGGATCCCGTCGCCCGGGACGTGTCGGTGCCCGGCCGCGACCCGGGATCTTCGCCGAGAACCGCCCGTCCGCGGGGCGTGGTCGGCCACGGCCGAGCGTCCCTCCCTTCCTAGACTGGCCGGATGGATCACCTCGCGCACGGACACCCCCGGACGACCCCCGCCGACGGCCACCCGGCCACCGAGGAGGGGCACCCGGTCATCCGGGTCCTGGAGGGGATCCGGGAGGAGGTCGCCGACCTGGCCGGCGGGGTGGTCGCCGACTACATCCCCGAGTTGGCCCACGCGGACCCCGAGGCCTTCGGGATCGCGGTGGTCAGCCCGCACGGGCGGGCCTACGCGGTGGGCGAGACGGACCGGCCCTTCACGATCCAGTCGATCTCCAAGCCGTTCGTCTACGCGCTGGCGGTGGAGGAACGCGGGTTGGACGACGTCCACGCGCACGTGGGCGCCGAACCCAGCGGGGAGCCGTTCAACGCGATCAGCCTCGACGAGCGGGGCCGGCCGGAGAACCCCATGATCAACGCCGGTGCGATCGTGACGACGTCCCTGGTGGGTCCCGGGGAACGCGGTGTGCGGTTCGAGCACCTCCGCTCGGTGCTGTCGGCGTTCGCCGGCCGCGAGCTGGTGGTGGACGAGGCGGTGTACCGCTCCGAGGCCGAGACGGGGCACCGCAACCGGGCCCTCGGCTATCTCAGCCTCGCCGGAGGTGTGCTGGTCGGGCCGGTGGAGGCGGCCGTCCAGGACTACTTCCGTCAGTGCGCCCTGAGCGTGACCGTGGTGGACCTGGCCGTCATGGCCGCCACCCTGGCCGTGGGCGGGGTCAACCCGCTCACGGGGGAGCGGGTGGTCTCCCAGCGCACGGCACGCCACACCCTGTCGATCATGTCGAGTTGCGGTATGTACGACCGTGCCGGGGAGTGGGGGTTGCGCGTGGGCATCCCGGCCAAGAGCGGGGTGAGCGGAGGCATCCTGGCATCGGCCCCCGGTGCGTTCGGCGTGGGGGTGTTCAGCCCGCCGTTGGACGAGGCCGGGAACAGTGTGCGTGGGGTGGCCGCTCTGGGACGGCTCTCCGACGACTACGACCTGCACATGTTGCGGACCCCCGCGGAACCCCCGTCGCCCGTCCACAGCGTGACCCGTTCGGGCGACACGCTCGACGTGCGCCTGCGCGGGGAGATCGACTTCCTGGCCGCGGAACAGGTGGTGTCGCGGTTGGCGGAGACGATCGACGACACCCGGGTGCGGACGGTGACGGTGGAGTTGGAGCGGGTCTCCGGTTTCAGTGACGCCGCGCGTGCGCTGCTCGCCGCCGAACTGCACGAACTGGCCGAGGCCGGGGTGGACGCCACCGTGCGGGACCCGCGGGGCGTGCGCGGGGCCTGACCCCGGTCGTCCGTGGTCGCCGGTCGACGCCGGTGGCCACGGGGAACGCGGCGCGGTCGCAGGTGGTGGGCGCCCAGACGAGGCCGCCCGACGCGGGCACGTCGGGGCACGCGGTGCGCACAAGAGGCGGCCCGTCCGCCGTCGGGCCCGGACACACCGTTGACACCGCGTGCCCCCGAAGCGCATAATCAACCTATTGGTTGATCAACTGAAAGGTTGAATAGGCAGATGGCGGATGACCCGCTCAGCCTCACGTTCGCCGCACTGGCGGATCCGACCCGACGGGAGATTCTCGCCCGGCTGGCCGAGGGCGAAGCGACCGTCAACGATCTGGCGCGACCGTTCGACATGAGCCTCCAGGCGGTCTCCAAACACCTGAAGGTCCTGGAACACGCCGGCCTCATCACCCGGGGCAGGGACGCGCAGTGGCGCCCCTGCCGTCTGGAGCCCGCTCCTCTGGAGGAGATCGACCGCTGGGTGGCCCGCTACCGGGACCGGTGGGAGGGCCGATTCACCCGTCTGGACGAGGAACTACGCAGAATGCAGACCAGTACAGAGGGAGAGAACCACCATGAGTGACCTCAAGGTCGTCGCAGAGCCCGGACGCCAGGACATCCTCATCACCCGCACCTTCGACGCCCCGCGGGACCTGGTCTGGCGGGCCCTCACCGAACCCGAACTCATCGGCCGCTGGTTCGGCCTGGACTCCACCAGCACCGACGTCGGTGACACCGAGGTGCGCACCGGTACCCCGTGGCGGTTGGTGGAGAAGGCGGAGAACGGCGAGAGCTACGCGTTCCACGGCGTCCACCACGACGTGCTGGAGCCCGAACGGATCGTGCGCACCTTCGAGTTCGAGGGCGTGCCCGGACACGTGTCCCTGGAGACCCTCACCCTGACCGAGGAGGACGGCCGGACCGGGTACCGGGTCGTGACCCTGTTCCCGTCGGTGGAGGACCGCGACGGCATGATCGCCTCCGGCATGGAGTCCGGCATGGCCCAGTCCCTGGACAGCCTGGAGAGGGTGGCGCGCTCCCTGCGTTGAGCCGCCCCGGCCGGCCCCGCACCGATCCCCATCGGTGCGGGGCCGGGCCTGTGGACGACGCCGAAGCTGTCGTCCCGGACGGGTACTGTCGACGGGTGGCAGATCTCCCCGACGTCCCCACCCTGCTCGACGCCGCCGTCAAGGCCTTGGGCGGCAGTCGCCGCGAGGGACAACAGACCATGGCCGAGGCCGTAGCGACGGCCGTCGAGCAACGCGAACACCTGGTGGTCCAGGCCGGCACGGGCACCGGCAAGTCCCTGGCGTACCTGGTGCCCGCGATCCGGCGTGCCATGGAGAGCAAGAAGCCCGTGATGATCTCCACGGCCACCATCGCTCTCCAGAACCAGCTCATCGACCGGGACCTGCCGCGCCTGGCCAACGCCCTCGCTCCGCTCCTGCCTCGTGAGCCCACGTTCGCCGTGCTCAAGGGGCGTCGCAACTACCTGTGCCGGCATCGGCTCCACGCGGGGACGGACGAGGAGGCCGAGGGCGCCGAGCTCTTCGACCCCCGACAACTGTCCTCCGTGGGCCGTCAGGTGGCGCGTCTGCACGAGTGGGCGGAGGAGACCGTCTCCGGTGACCGTGACGAACTGGTGCCCGGGGTCGGCGACCTGGCCTGGCGCCAGGTGTCCGTGGGCGGCAACGAGTGCATGGGCGCGCGTGTGTGCGCCTTCGGTCAGGAGTGCTTCGCCGAGTTCGCCCGCGAGGCCACCACCGGCGTCGACGTCGTGGTCACCAACCACGCCATGCTGTCGATCGACATGTCGCAGGGCTACCACATCATGCCCGAACACGACACGATCATGATCGACGAGGCGCACGAGCTCGTCGATCGCGCCACCTCGGTGGCCACCGGCGCGCTGAGCGAGCGGACCGTGTCCGTGGCCGCCAAGCGCGCCGCGCGCCTGGTCGAGCCGGGCATCAGCGAACGGCTCGGCGAGTGCGCCGACGGACTGGCCCTGATGTTCACCGAGGTCGGAGAGGGGCGCCTGGACCACATCGACGAGGGACTGGCCGGTGCGGTCGCCGCCCTCCGCGACGCCGCGGCCGCCTGTGTCACCGCCATCGGCCCCAACCCGGGCGAAATCGAACCCGACGCCGCCTCCGACCGCCGGTTGGCCCTGGCCGCGCTGGAGGAGGTGCGCGAGACGGCGGTGCGGATCCTGGAGTCCTACGAGCCTCCGTTGCGCGACCGCACCGAGGTGGTCTGGCTGACCAAGGCCCCCTCCAAGCCGCCGTCGCTCAGCGTCGCCCCCCTCGGGGTGGGCGGCCTGCTGCGCGAGAAGCTCTTCGGTGACCGCACCGTCGTTCTCACCTCCGCCACCCTCACCCTGGGCGGCGACTTCACCGCGCTGGCCCGTCAGTGGGGGTTGGGGCGCGAGGTGGTCCAGGAGGCCGCCGACCTCGCCGCGGGGCGGACCCCCGCTCCGGTTCCGCCGGTCGAGGCCGCTCCGCGCACCGCCGCGGACGTCGCCGCCGAGGACACCGCGACCGAGGGGCCCGACAGCGCGGGCGACGCCGGTGAGGACGGTCCGCACCGGGCCGCGGGGGAGCCCCGCTGGCGGGCGTTGGACGTGGGGTCACCCTTCGAGCACGCCCGCACCGGCATCCTCTACGTCGCCCGCCACCTGCCCAAACCCGGTCGGGACGGGCTCTCCCAGGAGTACCTGGACGAGATCGCCGCGCTCATCGAGGCCTCCGACGGACGTGCCCTCGGCCTGTTCTCGTCCATGCGCGCCGCCCAGCAGGCCACCGACGAACTCCGTGAACGCCTGGATCAGCCCATCCTGTGCCAGGGTGAGGACTCCACCGGCCAGCTGGTGCGCCGCTTCTCCGAGGACGAGCGTTCCTGCCTGTTCGGCACCCTGTCGCTCTGGCAGGGCGTCGACGTTCCCGGGCCGTCGTTGCAGCTGGTGATCGTGGACCGGATCCCCTTCCCCCGGCCCGACGACCCGCTCGCCTCGGCCCGCCAACGGGCGATCTCGGCGCACGGCGGCAACGGGTTCCTGGCGGTGTCGGCCACCCACGCGGCGCTGTTGCTGGCCCAGGGCACCGGCCGGCTCCTGCGTTCCACCGACGACCGGGGGGTGATCGCCGTCCTGGACCCGCGCCTGGCCACGGCGGGCTACGGCGGTTTCCTGCGTTCCTCCCTGCCTCCGTACTGGGGGACCGCCGACCCCGAGGTGGCCCGGGCGGCGCTGCGCCGACTGGCGGAGAAGGCCGGGGCGGCCGAGCCCGAACCCGCGGCCTGAACCCTCACGTCCCCAGCGGTCCCGTCAGGGCGCGTCCCGCGCCCCCGTCGGTCCGACACGGACCCTCGGCCGCGCCGGGGTGCGGTGCGGTGGATCGGTCCACCGCACCGGTCCCACCCGACCACGGACATGAAGGAGGCCGGGCACCCACGGGTGCCCGGCCATCGCCTTCACGGCCCGTTCAGCCGCGCGTACGGTAACCGAACAACCGGACCGCGTAACCGGGGGAATCGTCCTCGGGCTCCTGGATGTGCCAGCGGTCGTCGTGTTCGCCGACCAGGAGCTCGTTCCACATCATGTCGATGAGCTTGAGTCTGGAGACCACGGAGGCCTCCGGGTCGAGGACGATCGAGTAGGCCTGGTCGGTGAGGCGCTGGGTCACCATGCCCACCGACTGGCCGTCCCAGATGGCCGGGACCGGAGCGTGTCCGACCTCCACCCCGCACAGACGGAGCTGCTCCACCTCTTCGTCGAGCGCCTCGGCCGCCAGCGCGCCGTCCAGGCGCAGGGCGTCCTCCAACTCGTCGCGTTCCTCGTCCGAACGCAGGTAGGCGTGGTAGGTGCGGTAGCCGCACGAACGGCACTTGCGCCAGACCACGCAGCGGGCCAGCCCGTAGGCGGACTGGGCCTCGCCGACACTCTGGTAGTCGCTCACCTCGCGAACCATGCCGCATTCGCAACACAAGGCAGTGAGATCCTGCTTCATCAGAGTCCCCCCTCCCAGGTGAGTATGCGACGGATGGAGCCCGTTAGGGAACCCGTTCGGCGAGGAAGTCGCGGCAAGGAGTCGTCATCAATGCCCAAAATGACGGGGGAACGGGTTTCGGGTGTGCCGTGGCGGACTCCGGGGGTGTCCGGACTCACGTCCGGACGGCCCGTCGGGGGAGGTCAATCGTCCATGGAGAGCCCGCGCTTGTTGCGCGCGGTCCAGTCCCGCATCCGCTGGGGGTAGCCGACGATCTGCACGTCGTAGGCGGGTGCGGCCAGATCCTTGGCCACCTTGCGGATGACGTCGGGGGAACCGCAGCGGCGACGGATCCACTCACCGTCGGTGGCGACCGCGACCGCCGTGGTCTGTGTCGCGAAGGTCTCGGGTTCGACGAAGAACTCGACACCCACCCTGTTCTTGGCGAACTCGATGAGCGCCTTGATGTCCGAATCCTCGGCGGCCCGGTCGAAGCGGGCCTTGCCTTTACGGTTGGCCTTGCGGAGTCCGAATCGGTCTCGCCATCCCATCGGCGCCATGTCCCCTTAGTGCATGTCTGCGTTCCCGCTTCTCGCCGGCTTGGCAGCGAGTCTATCCACCAGGACAACGAGTGGGCCGGCCACGGAGTGCCCAAGCTGCACCGGTTTCACGCGTTTTCCGGACAGCTCTGTCACCACGCTGCTACGTTCTGTTGACGCACGGCTAGGTCAGGGGGAGTGGAGACATGCCGATGTGGACATGGGCGGGGGAGACGGCGCGCCGACTGCGGGCCGCCGGGCAGGACGATCTGGCCGAGGCGGTGACCCTGTTGCCGCAGCTCAGCGAGGCCGGGGACGCCGTCAAGGTCGAGGCGTTGGCCCGGTCGGCGATGCGCACGGCGAGGCGACTGGTCGCCGAGGCGGGTAACCACGAGGCCGCGGTGCCGGGGGTGTTCGGACCGCCCACACTGTTCTTCCTGGCGCACTGGCCCTTGGCGGTGCGGGTGACGGCCCTCGGTGAGGGGCGCCGCGCACTGGAACAGGCACGGGCCGCGGTCGGGGACGAACCCGGTCCGCACGAGCACGGCCCACTGCCGGTCTCCGCGCTCACCTCTCTGGTGCGCTGCCACGCCAACATCGATTCCCGCGGCACCGTCGAGGCCCGCCGTGAACTGCTCTCCGCCCGCACGCTGGCCGGATGGGAGGACACCCCGGTCTGGCCGGCGTTCACCCTGGCCCGCGTGCACCTGCTCATCGACGAGGAGCGCCCCGACCGCGCCGAGGCGGAACTGCGCCGCTACGAGCACACGGCCACCGGACCCGCCCTGCTCGGCTCCGAAGGGGTGTTCGCCCTGGTGCGGGCGTTGCGCCACCAGGACAAGCACGCCGACGCCCTGGACACCCTGGACCGTATGGAGGCCGAACTCGAACTGGGGGAGGAGCGCGGTACCCCGAACCCGCGCCGCGCAGCCCTCCAGCGGGCCATCCGTTTCGAACGCGCGCGCCTGCTGTCGTGGCTGGCCCGCCTGGGACTGTGCGACCCCCGCAAGGCCATCGCCCTGCTGCCCACGGTCGACGAGGCGGAGGGCTGCCCGAGCCTGCGTCCGGCCTGGGCCGAGGCCGTGGAGAACCTGGTCTGTCAGGGCAGCGTGCGCAACGACTGGCGCCTCGGGGTGCGCGTGACCACCTGGTCCCGTTACTTCGAGCGGGTGGGCGCACCGCGTCGTGGCGCCGAGATGGCCCTCACCGCCACCCGGCTGGCCGGCGGGCGGGGGGCCCGGTGGGTCGCAGAGTGCTCCGCCCAGCGGGCCGAACGCCTCATCTCCGAACTCGGCGCCGCCGAGGAGATCACCGGAGACCTGGCCGAGGCGCGCACGATGGTGCACGGCATGGACCCCGTCCGGTCGCTGGCCCCGGCCCAGAGCATCCTGGAGTTCCTGCGGGCCCAGCCCGCGGAGGAGGTCAACCCCGAGGAGCAGGCCGAACAGGTCAACGTCGCGTTGGCCGACCTGCCGCACGACTCGGCCCTGCTCAGCGCGCTCGGCCAGGTGGGACGCACACTCATGCTGTCGGACGCCGCCACCGAACCGCAGTGGCGCCACGTCCGGGGTCGCCCCGGTGACCAGCGGGCCGCCCTGTCTCTGCTGGAGACCCTCTTGCACGACAACGACACCGCCGGGGTGCGCGACCTCGTACGGACCCTGGCCGCCGGCGCCCTGCCGCACCAGGCCGAGCGGGTGGCGACCGCGACGGTACGACAGGCCCCGGCACAGCAGGAGCCGGAGCATCGTGCCCCGACACAAGGGGAACCGGTGCCCTCGCACCCCGGAGGCGCGCCGTCCGGTCCCGCGCCGACCACCCCGCCGCGCGGTACTCCGGTACCGGCAGCCGGGGGCGGCTCCGTGCAGGCTCCGCCCAGGGGTGCGCACCGTGCGCCCGAGGCCGAGTACCCGATGGTCCAGGCCGCCGGCGGTCACGAGCCCCGCTGAGCGTGGGCCGGGATCGCCCGGCGCCACGCGGAGAGGGTCGGGGCCGTGGTTCCGCGGCGGTACCGGCCCCGAGACACGAGCGGTGCGCAGGGCGGTCGGCCCCTGCCGCGACGGCCGAGGTCAGAGGTCGGCGGGGGCCCCGGCCAGCAGGGCCCGTCCCGCCGGGTAAGTGAGCGCCGTCGCGGGCAACCGCGCGGGGCGCCCGCTGGCCAGCACCCGCACACGACCCGCACGCCCGGTCGGCGATTCGGTGGGTCCGATCCGGCGCAGGGCCTGGGCGGCCACCGCGTCCGCCGCGGTGTACAGGACCGCACGTCCGTCCAACGCCTCGGAGATCCGCCGACCCACCAGGTCGTAGTGCGTGCAGCCCAGGACCACCCCGCGTACCTCCGGCGGGGTCAGTGACGCCGCGTAGCCCACGGCGTCGGCGATCCGCCCGGAATCGGCCGACTCCACGGCCTCGGCCAGGCCCACGCAGGCGACCGGGGTCACGGCCACGCCCTTGGCGAAGCTCTCCACCAGGCCACGTTGGTAGGTGCTGCGGGTCGTCGCCTCGGTGGACCACACCGCGATGGGCGTGCCGGCCGCCGCCGCCGGCTTGATCGCGGGCACCGTGCCGATCACCGGGATCCGAGGTTCGTACTCCGCGCGCAACGCCCCCAGCCCGTGCACGGACGCGGTGTTGCACGGCACGACCACGGCGTCCAGGCCGGCGCCGTCCTCCGCGGCGGCGCGGGCGGCGGCGTCGGCCCCGGCCAGGGCGCGCCGGATCACCTGGTCCGTGGTCCGTGGTCCCCACGGCATGTGGTCCGGGTCCATGGACAGGTACAGATCGGCGTCGGGACGGGCGGCGTGCAGGGCGGCCGCGGTCGACAGCATGCCGATGCCGGAGTCAACGAGAGCGATGCGCACGGAACGGAATCCTATGCGGCCTCCCCGGTGACCACGACATCACGGCAGGTGACCTCGGGTGTCCTGTGCGTCGCCTTCGGCCCTGACCGGATGTGGCCGAGCATGGGGGAGACACGTACCGAAATGGGGTGGCACAGAACCGTTACCGCTAGGTAGAACAGAGTGATCGGCCTGCCCCGGCACGCCACACGCACCGGTCCTGGCCGACCCACGCTGCGCCTCGCGAACCGTCAGGGGACCCGGTATGACCCGTGAACAGCCCGGCACGACTCCGCAGTACAAGGCCACCGGCTCCGGTCCGGGGCTCGCCGAGCACATCGCCGCGGTCCAGCGTCTGCGCCGGGACTTCCGGGCCCTGCCCGACGGCGCCCCGGTGCGCCTGGCCAAACCCACCTCCAACCTCTTCCGGTTCCGCGCCCCCTCCTCCGCTCCGGCGCTGGACGTGTCCGCGTTCGACGGCGTCATCTCCATCGACCCGGTCGAACGGTTGGCCGACGTCGGTGGCATGACCACCTACGAGGAGCTGGTCGCCGCCACCCTGCCGCACGGCCTCATGCCCCTCGTGGTGCCACAGTTGCGCACGATCACCCTGGGCGGTGCCGTCACCGGCCTGGGCATCGAGTCCTCCTCGTTCCGCAACGGGCTCCCGCACGAGTCGGTCCAGGAGATGGAGATCCTCACCGGGGCGGGGGAGGTGGTGACAGCGACCCGCGACAACGCCCACAGCGACCTCTTCTTCGGTTTCCCCAACTCCTACGGCACACTCGGCTACGCCCTGCGGCTGCGCATCGAACTGGAACCGGTGTCCCCCTACGTGCACCTGCGCCACCTGCGCTTCTCCGACGCCCGAGAGGCGATGGACGCCCTGGCGCGGATCTGCGCGGACGCCGAACACGCGGGGGAGCGGGTCGACTTCGTGGACGGGGTGGCCTTCGCCCCCGACGAGCAGTACCTGACCCTGGCCCGGCTCACCGACGAGGCCCCCTGGACCAGCGACTACACCGGCGTCGACGTCTACTACAGGTCGATCCCGCGCTACGCCGGGAGTGGCCCCGGCGACTACCTGACCATCCACGACTACCTGTGGCGTTGGGACACCGACTGGTTCTGGTGCTCCCGTGCGTTCGGTACCCAGAACCCGTGGGTGCGCCCGTGGTGGCCACGTGCGCTCAAGCGCTCCGACGTCTATCGGAGGCTGGTCGCCTGGGACCGGCGCACCGGTTTCTCCCGGCTGCTCGCCCACTATCGGGGTCGTCGCCCCCAGGAGCCGCTCATCCAGGACATCGAGGTGGAGGTGGGCCGCGGCGCGGAGTTCCTCGACTTCTTCCACACCGAGATCGGTATGAGCCCGGTGTGGATGTGCCCGCTGCGCCTGCGCGAACCGCGCCGCCCGGGCACGCCCGAGGACGGGCACGTGTGGCCGTTGTATCCGCTGGAGAACGACGACCTCTACGTGAACTTCGGTTTCTGGGGGCTGGTCGACATGCTGCCGGGGCAACGGCGCGCCCACCACAACCGGCGGGTCGAGGAGGAGGTCACGCGCCTGGGCGGGCACAAGTCCCTGTACTCGGACGCGTTCTACACCGAGGACGAGTTCTGGGCGCTGTACAACGGCGACGCCTACCGCGACCTCAAGGAGATCTACGACCCGCGGGGGCGGCTTCTGGATCTGTACGCCAAGTGCGTACGCAATCGCTGAGACCACCGCAGACCACCCGCTGGAACGCGACCCGAGGGTCGGGCCGCATCCGTGAGGAGGAAGGACGCAGCATGCGGCTTGCAGAGATCTTCGAGCGTGTCGTGGGACCCGACGCGCCGATCCGGTTCACCGCCTACGACGGCAGTTCCGCGGGCGACCCGAACAGCGACGTCACCCTGCACGTGCGCACACCGGTCGCGATCAACCACCTGGCCGGATCGCCCAACGCGCTCGGCCTCACCCGCGCCTACGTGAGCGGACACCTGGAACTGGAGGGCGACATGTACGACGTCCTCAGACGCATGGCGGACTTCACCTTCGCCGAGGGCGTCAACGTGTCCGTCCGGGACATCGTGGACATCGTCCGCTCCGTCGGCTGGGTCAAGTTCGTCAACCGGGTCGCGCCGCCGCCCCAGGAGATGCAGCGCACGACCCTGCTGGGACGGGGACCGCGCCACTCCAAACAGCGCGACGCCGAGGTCATCCACCACCACTACGACGTCTCCAACGACTTCTACGCGCTGGTCCTGGGCCCGTCCATGACCTACACCTGCGCGGTGTTCGACGACGCGGACGGTGGGCTGGACCGGGTGGGTGCGTTCGACGGGGCACTGGAGTCCGCGCAGTCCCGCAAGTACGACCTGGTGTCCCGCAAGCTCGGGCTGGAGACCGGCATGACCCTGCTCGACGTGGGCTGCGGGTGGGGCGGCATGGTCCGGCACGCCGCCCGCGAACACGGTGTGCGCGCCATCGGGGTGACCCTCTCCAAGGAACAGGCGGAGTGGGGGGCCAAGCGGATCGCCCAGGAGGGGTTGTCCGAGCTGGCCGAGATCCGCCACATGGACTACCGGGACGTGCCCGACGGCAGTTTCGACCGGATCAGCTCCATCGGTCTGACCGAGCACATCGGTTCGAGGAACCTCGACGCCTACTTCGCCTCCCTCCACGACAAGCTGGTGCCGGGCGGCCGGTTGCTCAACCACTGCATCACCCGGCCCCGCAACGACCTCAAACCCATGAAGACCAAGGGCGTCATCAATCGCTACGTGTTCCCCGACGGTGAGCTGGAGGGCCCGGCCCGGATCCAGACCGCCATGAACGACAACGGGTTCGAGATCCGCCACCAGGAGAACCTGCGCGAGCACTACGCCCTGACGCTGCGCCACTGGGGGGCCAACCTCGAACGCCACTGGGACGAGGCGGTCGCCGAGGTCGGTGCGGGCACCGCGCGTGTGTGGCGTCTGTACATGGCCGGATGCGTCCTGGGGTTCGAGCGCGACGTCGTGCAGCTCCACCAGATCCTGGGGGTGAAACAGGACGGCACCGCGTCGCGCATGCCGTTGCGCCCCGACTTCTGAGACCGGGGACGTCGACCACGGGGGTGTTCGCCGCACGCGGACACCCCCGCCGCCTGCCCCGTCGGGGAGCGCCCAGGGGGCATCATGGTGGCGTCCGTACCAGCAGCCGTGAAGGGACCCGCAGTGTCCTCCGACGACCACGCCCCCGAACCCGTTCCCGCCCCCGAGCCGCCCGAGCACGTCAAGGAGACCGCGATCGCGCTGGTGGGCGCGTACGTGGACCACAACCGTGACGAACTGGACCGGGTCATCCCGCGTGCCACCGACGACTCCGACGAGGTCCTGTCCGAGCTCAAGGTGATCGCGGCCTTCCTCAGCCGCCGGGTGCAGGCCACCGGTGTGGCGTGGAAACCCGCCGACTCCCGTGAGGCCGTGGCCCGCACCGTCGCCGAGATGCTCCCACCGGAGTTGGAGTTCGCGGTCTCCACCGCCTGGGAGGCGCATTCGGTGGGCGAGGAGGAGACCGCCGAGCGGTTCACCAGGGGCGACCCCATGGTCTACGTCCACATGCTCGCCGCGTTCTGCGCCGCGATCGGGCTGGCCGTGTACAAGCGCGCCGAACTGGTCGCCACCCTGCGCCAGGTCACCGGTCTGAGCGACTGACGGTGGGCGCGGCCGGCCTCCCCTAACAGGTCAGACACAAGTGGCAGTGGTTTACTTCACAAGTCGTCGTTCATTACGTAGGTTTCCTACCAACCCTGCGGGGACCCTCGAACGAAAATGCGGGAGGCGAGCCGATGGCACGCAGACGAGTACACGAGTACGTCCCTCTCCCCGCTGCCACTCTGGCTCTGGCGCTCGCGGCCACGGCCTGCGGCGGTGGTGGAGAGGGCGGGGACACCGACACCCTCCAGGTGTGGATCATGGAGGGCACCAACCCCGACGCCTCGGCCTTCTTCGACGAGGTCAACGAGACCTTCACCGGAGACACCGGCATCGAGGTCGACGTGGAGTTCGTGCCCTGGCAGGACGCGCAGGACAAGATCTCCACCGCCATCGCGGGCGGCACCACCCCCGACGTCATCGAGCTGGGCACCACCTTCACCCCGGAGTACGCCGACGCCGGCGCCCTGCACGACCTCTCCGGCTACATCGACGACCCCTCCCGCTTCCAGCAGGAGATGTACGAGATGGGCACCATCGACGACGCCGCCTACGGCGTGCCCTGGTACGCGTCGATCCGCTCGATCATCTACCGCGCGGACCTCTTCGAGGAGCACGGTCACGAGGCCCCCACGACCTGGGACGAGTTGCGTGAGACCGCGATCGACCTCGCCGAGGCCGAGGAGGAGATGATCGCCTTCCCCGTGCCCGGCAACGCCCAGTACTCCGTCATGCCGTGGGTCTGGGGCGGTGGCGGCGAGGTCGCCGTCGAGGAGGCCGACGGCACGTGGAGTTCCACGCTCGACGAACCCGAGGGTCGCGCCGGGGTCGAGTTCTTCACCGACCTGGCCCTGGAGGACGGCCTGTCCACCACGGGCGCGGTCAATTGGAACGAGATCGACGTCATGGAGGCGCTCTCCGACGAGCAGGCCATCATGGCGATCTCCAACAGCTCCAACCCCAAGGCCATCATCGAGAACAACCCGGACCTGGAGGACAAGCTCGGCGTCTTCGTGCTGCCCGGCCAGGAGGACGGCTACACCGAGTCCTTCGCCGGCGGTTCGCTGCTGTCGGTGTTCGAGGGCACCGGCAACGAGGAGGCCGGGTGGCAGTACGTCGACCTGCTGACCGACGGGGAGTACTTCCAGCGCTGGGGTGAGGAGAGCGGCTTCTTCCCCGCCGGTGTGGCGGAGATCGAGGAGTACGCCGACTCCGAGGACCCGCTGGTGCAGCCGTTCGCGATCCAGCTGCTGGAGGCGGGCAAGAGCACCCCGGCCGTCCCGGCGTGGTCGCAGGTGGAGGCCGAGGGCATCATCGTCGGGATGCAGCAGGACATCCTCAACGGCAACGCCACGGTCGAGGAGGCCACCGCCGCCGCGGCCGAGGCCATCGAGAACATCCTCAACGAGGGCAGTTGATGCCCGCACCGACATACCGACGGTCGGTCCGCGCGCCGCTTCTGGGAATGCGGAGGCGGCGCGCCCTCCTGCCGTGGGTGCTCCTGGCACCGCCGCTCGGGGTCATCGGGATCCTGTTGCTGTTCCCGATCGGGCGGATCGTGTGGTTGTCCTTCCGGGACTTCAAACTGCGCAACCTGGTCTCGGGGGAGTCCGACTTCGTCGGGCTGTCCAACTACGTCACCCTGCTGACCGACCCGTACCTGCTCCAGGTCGTGCTGGTCAACACGGTGACGTTCGCCCTGGTCGCGGTGGTGACCACGGTCGTGCTCGGCACGCTGGTCGCCCTGTTGCTGTCCACGCTCAGACCCGTCACCCGGATCATCGTCGTCTCCTGCATCATGGTGGCCTGGGCGATGCCCGCGGTCAGCGGCACCTACGTGTGGATCTGGATCTTCGACGTCGACCAGGGTGTGGTCGCCCAGACGCTCATGAGCCTGGGGGTGATCGACCCCGGCGGGTACAACTGGTTCGCCGACCGGTTCTGGTTCTACGCCATCGTCACCCTCAACATCGTGCACAGCGGCTTCCCGTTCGTGGCGGTGACCGTCCTGGCCGGCCTGCTCACCGTGCCCAAGGAGCTGTACGAGGCGGCCCGTATCGACGGTGCAGGCGCGTGGAAGCGCTTCTGGAACGTCACGTTCCCCACCCTGCGCCCGGTGTTCGCCGTGGTGACGGTGTTGTCCACCATCTGGGACTTCAAGGTGTTCGCGCAGATCTACCTGATGCCCGGTGGCGACGTCGGCGGCTCCCAGATGCTCAACCTGGGCGTGTGGTCCTACGTGCGTTCCTTCGGTCAGAACGACTTCGGCATGGGCTCGGCCATCGCGGTCATGCTCACGCTGCTGCTCCTGGCCGTGACCATCGTCTACCTGCGCGCGTTGTTCCGGGAGGAGGAACTCCGATGACGTCGACACCGCACCGGGCGGGCGCCCGGTCAGCCCAGACCGTCGATCAGCCGGTCCCGTACGGTCCGCCAGTCCACCGACGCCAGGGGGCGTCGCTCCAGGTCCTCGCGGAGCGCGGTCATGGTCCGCAGCTCGTCCCGGTCCAGGGGACGACCGTCGTCCTCGCCCCGGTTCACCAGGCCGTCGACGTACACGTGCAAGCGGCGACCGGTGGCGTCGTCGTGCGCGTGCCGGACGGCGCTCGCACGGAACCGGGCGTCGTGCGGGATCCACGCGGAGATCAACTCGGTGGGGGAGAGACCGGCGGAGTCGCCCACACGCCTCACCTCACCGTCCGCGATCTCGGTAACGACAGGGATTCTAGGGCATCGCACGCGAGTGCGGACGAGTGTGAGCGCCGCGATCGAGGCCTCCGTCGACAGAGGAGGGTCGTTGGTCACGTCTGACTCCGAGGCCATCGTCGAACGGGACGAGGCCGACTGGGAGGCACGGGTGCGGGCCGCCCGCCGACACGGCGGAACACTGCGGGTCGGGCGCGTGCTGGCCAAGGCGGCGGGGGTCTCCCTGCTTCTGCTCTTCACGCTGTTCCCCGTCTACTTCATGTTGGTCAGCGCCTTCTCCGAACAGGCCACCTCCGGTACGGGGGCGCTGCTGCCGACCTCCTTCACCTTCGAGAACTTCAGGTACGTCCTGGTGGAGGCCAACTTCCTCCTGTACCTGCGCAACTCGCTGACGGTCGCCGCCGTCACGGTGGCCATCGCCTGCGTGCTCGCCATGTTGGCGGCGGTGGCGGTGGGCCGGTTCCGCTTCCGGTTCCGCACGGCGGTGCTGGTCATGGTGCTCATCGTGCAGATGGTGCCGTTGGAGGCGCTGGTCATCCCGCTCTTCCTCCAGGTGCGCGACCTGCAGATGCTCAACACCGTGCTGGGTTTGGCCGTCGCCTACGTGGCGCTCTCCCTGCCCCTGGCGATCTGGATGATGCGCGGCTTCGTGGCGGCGGTGCCCAAGGAGGTGGAGGAGGCCGCCTACATCGATGGCGCCTCCTGGCCGCAGATGTTCTGGAAGGTGCTGTTCCCCCTGGTGGCGCCGGGTCTGGTGGCCACGGCCATCTTCTCCTTCATCGTGGCCTGGAACGAGTTCGTGTTGGCCATGACCTTCATGACCCAGAGCGAGAACTTCACGGTCGCGGTCGGGCTGCGTCAGTTCTTCGGGCAGTACGCCAACGACTGGGGACACGTCATGGCGGCGTCCACGATCATCACCATTCCGGTGATGGTGTTCTTCATCCTCGTCCAGCGTTGGCTGGTGGCGGGGCTCGTGCAGGGGGCGGTCAAGGGCTGATCCGGTCCGGCGCGCACACGTCCGCACGCAGGGGGCGGCATCCGAACGGGTGCCGCCCCCTCGACGCGTCGGGTCAGCCGTCGCGCAGTTCGCGCTTGAGGATCTTGCCGGTGGAGGTCATCGGCAGTTCGACGCGGAACTCGATCAGGCGCGGGTACTTGTAGGCGGCCAGCCGTTCCCGGGCGAAGGCGGTGAGCTCCTCGTGCGTGGTCTCCACACCGTCCTTGAGGATCACGAACGCCTTGACCTCCTCACCCTGGGTGTCGTGGGGGACCCCCACCACGGCGGCCAGACTCACCGCCTCGTGGGTCATCAGGATCTCCTCGACCTCACGCGGGTACACGTTGTAGCCCCCGCGGATGATCATGTCCTTGGAGCGGTCGATGATGAAGTAGAAACCGTCGCCGTCGCGCCGCGCGATGTCGCCGGTGCGGAACCAGCCGTCCCGGATCACCTCGGCGTTGACCTCGGGACGCTCGTGGTACCCCTTCATGACCAGGTGGCCGCGGACCGCGATCTCACCGACCGGGTCCTCCCCGTCCGCCGCCACGACCTCGTTCCACTCGGGGTCGATCAGTTTCATCTCCACACCCCAGACCGGGCGGCCGATGGAGCCGGGCTTGGCACCGGTGGCGGGGTTGTTGAAGGAGGCGACCGGAGAGGTCTCGGAGAGGCCGTACCCCTCCTTGATGGCCACACCGAAGAGTTTGGTGAAGTCCTCCGACAGCTGGGCGGGCAGGGCCGAACCGCCGGAGACGGCGTCGACGACGTTGTCCGCGATCCGCGCCAGGTCGTACCGGCCGGGCTCGGCGGACCGGGCCGCGTTGAGCAGGCCCCAGTACATGGTGGGCACCCCCGCGAAGCCGGTGACGTTCTCCTTCTCCATGAGCGTCAGGGCCTGGTCTCCGTCGAACCGGGGCAGCAGCACCATCGTGCCGTGGCGGTAGAGCGGGGCGTTGAGCATGACCGTCTGGCCGAAGATGTGGAACAGCGGCAGCACCACCAGGGAGACGTCACGACCGTCCGGGTGGGGGTTGACCAGGCTGGAGGACGCCACGGCGTTGAGCAGCAGGTTGGTGTGGGTCAACTCGGCGCCCTTGGGCCGCCCGGTCGTGCCGCTGGTGTAGATGATGACGGCGGTGTCGTCGCCCTGGGCCTGCACCGTCTCGAACGTGCCCGGCATGCCGTTCAGGGCGGCCCAGAGGGTCTCGGCGCCCTCGATGGTGGACTCCGTGGCACCCGCCGAGGGCGGCATGTCCACGAACACCTCGCACGTCGACACCTGCGCGAAGGCCTCGTGACACCGCTCGCCCAGCGGGAGTTCGGGCGAGCCGGTGAAGGCGAACAGGGCCTTGGCCCCGGAGTCCTCCAGGTGATAGACGATCTCGCGCGGGGTCAGCAGGACGTTGAGCGGGACCACCACGGCGCCCGCCTTGAGGGCGCCGAAGTACACGAACGGGAAGTAGGGCAGGTTGGGGCTGGCCAGGGCCACCCTGTCGCCCGGCCGGATCCCCCGGGCCACGAGCAGGTTCGCGACCTGGTTGGCGATCATGTCGGTGATCGCGTAGTCGAGACGGGTGTCGCCGAAGACCAGACACTCCTTCTCGGGCGTGGATCGCGCACCGTCCTCCAGGAGCGTGGACAGGTTGAACATGGGGCCTCCCGCGGCCGGTCGTTGAGGACAGGTGCCACGAACGCAGATGTGACCTGGATCGCGAGTCCTGCGCCACTTTGACGGCAGAGTAACAAACCGGACGGTCGGTGTGGAGGGGGTCGGGGTCCGTGAAACCACCGATCCCCGGTGCGCGCTCCGCGACCGGGAGGGCGTCGGGCGACCCGGAAACGGGTCCTCGATCGGGTGCGTCAAGCGCTAACCTGAAGGCGACACACCAGGACACGGCCAAGGGAACACTGAGCGATGACAGCGGTAGACGGCGACCAGACGACGGGCGACACCTACGACGCCCGCGCCCTCCAGGACAAGTGGCAGGCGCGCTGGGCCGCGGAACTCCCGTTCAAGGCGAGCGAGGACGCCGCCGACGACCGGCCCCGCTCCTTCATCGTGGACATGTTCGCCTACCCCTCCGGCGACCTGCACATGGGTCACGCCGAGGCCTACGCCATCGGTGACGTCATCGGTCGGTACCGCCTCCAGCGCGGCGACAACGTCCTGCACCCGGTCGGCTGGGACTCCTTCGGGCTGCCCGCCGAGAACGCGGCGATCAAGAACAACTCCCACCCGGAGAAGTGGACCTACGCCAACATCGAGACGCAGGCGTCCTCGATGGCGCACTACGGCGTGGCCGTGGACTGGTCCCGTCGCATCCACACCAGCGACCCCGAGTACTTCAAGTGGAACCAGTGGCTGTTCACCCGGTTCTTCGACCGGGGGCTGGCCTACCGCAAGGACGGCCTGGTCAACTGGTGCCCGCAGGACCAGACCGTGCTCGCCAACGAGCAGGTCGTCCAGGGCAAGTGCGAGCGCTGCGGCTCCGACGTCGAGCGCCGCGCCCTCAACCAGTGGTACTTCAAGATCACCGAGTACGCCCAGCGCCTGCTGGACGACATGGACCAGCTGGACCACGGCCGCTGGCCGGACGAGATCCTGGCCATGCAGCGCAACTGGATCGGTCGCTCCACCGGTGCCGACGTGCACTTCCGGATCGAGGACCGCGACGCGCCGGTCACCGTCTACACCACCCGGCCCGACACCCTGTACGGCGCCACCTTCTTCGTGGTGGCCGCCGACGCCGACCTGGCCGAGGAGCTGTGCGCGCCCGAGCAGCGCGAGGCCTTCGAGGCCTACCGCTCCGACGTCGCCAAGCTGTCGGACATCGAACGCCAGACCACCGAGCGTCCCAAGACCGGTGTGTTCCTGGGGCGTCACGCCATCAACCCCGTCAACGGCGAGCGCATGCCCGTCTGGGCGGCCGACTACGTCTTGGCCGGTTACGGTCACGGCGCCATCATGGCGGTGCCGGCCCACGACCAGCGCGACCTGGACTTCGCCCTGGCCTTCGACCTGCCGGTGCGGGTCGTCGTCGAGACCGGCGAGCCCGACCCGGCCGAGACCGGCGTGGCCACCGCGGGGGAGGGCACCCTGCGCGACTCCGGCCCGCTGGACGGTCTGTCCAAGACCGAGGCCATCGCGCGCATCATCGAGGTGCTGGGCGAGCGCGACACCGGCGAGGCCACCGTCAACTTCCGCCTACGCGACTGGCTGCTGTCCCGCCAGCGCTACTGGGGCACCCCGATCCCGATCATCCACTGCCCCTCGTGCGGCGAGGTCCCCGTCCCCGACGAGCAGCTGCCGGTGACCCTGCCCGAACTCAAGGGCGCCGAGCTGGCCCCCAAGGGCATCTCCCCGCTGGCCGCCGTCACCGACTGGGTGAACGTGGACTGCCCCACCTGCGCCGGTCCCGCCCAGCGTGACACCGACACCATGGACACCTTCGTGGACTCGTCCTGGTACTACCTGCGCTACTGCTCCCCGCGCCTCGACACCGCCCCCTTCGACAGCGAGGCGGTCAACAAGTGGGGGCCCGTCGACCACTACATCGGCGGTAAGGAACACGCCACCCTGCACCTGATGTACGCGCGGTTCTTCACCAAGGTCCTGCACGACATGGGCATGGTGGACTTCACCGAGCCGTTCGCCCGCCTGACCAACCAGGGCCAGGTCATCAACCAGGGCCGGGCGATGTCCAAGTCGCTGGGCAACGGCGTCGACCTGGGCAAGGAGATCGACGCCTACGGTGTGGACGCGGTCCGTCTCACCATGCTGTTCGCCTCCCCGCCCGAGGAGGACGTCGACTGGGCCGACGTCTCGCCCACCGCCGCGATGAAGTTCCTCAACCGCGCCTACCGCGTCATGCACGAGGCCGGAGCGGCGAGCGTCCCGGGTGCGGACTTCTCCGCCGGTGACACCGAGGTGCGCCGCGCCACCCACCACGCCATCGACCAGGTCACCGCCCTGATCGAGGACAAGCGGTTCAACGTGGCCATCGCGCGGTGCATGGAACTGGTCTCGGCCGCCCGCAAGGCCATCGACTCCGGCCCCGGCGCGGCGGACCCGGCCGTACGCGAGGCCGCCGAGTTCATCGCCATCGCCCTGTCCCTGTTCGCGCCCTACGTGGCCGAGGAGGGCTGGGAGAAGCTGGGTCACACCGGCAGCGTCGCCGTCGGCAACTGGCGTACGGCCGACCCCGCGCTGCTCGTCCAGGAGACGGTCACCTGCGTCGTCCAGGTGCAGAGCAAGGTCCGCGACAAGCTCGCGGTGTCCCCCGACATCGACCCGGCCGAGCTCGAGCGGCTGGCCCTGGCCTCGGAGAAGGCCCAGGGCTTCATCGGTGACAAGACGGTCCGCAAGGTGGTCGTCCGCGCACCCAAGCTCGTCAACATCGTCGTCGGCTGACACACCGGACGGGGGCGGTGGTCGCGACCGCGACCACCGCCCCCTACCGTGAGGTCCACACACATACGGGAGGCGAGGGCCGGGTGGGCGCTTCGAGGGACGGGCGGGCCGTGCACCGGCCCTGGGTGTGTGCGTCGATCATCGCGGCCGGCGCGGTGATGGTCTCCGCCGCGGCCGTCGGCGGCGGTCTCTGGTGGGCCGGGGGCGACCCCGAACCACCGGGCGGTCAGGACGACCACTCCGCCGCGCCCACGTGCGCGTCGGTCCCCGAGGACACGCTCGCCGAGATCCTGCCCGGCGCGGTCCTGGAGACCGACGACCGAGGCCCCGTGGCCGGGGGTGAGCACACCGCGTGCGTGTGGACCACCCTGGGGGAGACCGAAGGCGACCGCGCGGTGCTGCGGGTGGACCTGTCCGCCCGGTTCACCGACGCCACCGTCGATCCCGTCGTCACCGGTGACCAGGCCGCCACGGCGGCCCACGAGGCCGTGGTGCCGGTCCGGGGAGAACCCGTCGACCTGCCCGGTTCCGTGGGCGCCGAGGTCTGGCGCGGCCAACTCCCCGGCACCGCCGAACTCGCCTTCCACACCGCCAACCTGCTGGTGCGGGTCTCCTACACCGCAGAGTCCGAGGGCGACCCGGTCACCTTCACCGACGCCCGCGACACCGCCGTGGAGATCGCCTCCCGGATCGGTGCGGACCTGTGAACGAGGCGCGCGAGACCGACCCCGGGGCGCCCCCGCCGCAGAGCCGTGTCTTCGCCGTCGTGCTCCTGGTGACCGTGGTCGTGCTGGCGCTCGTCGTCCTCGGCTGGTCGGTCCGCTACCTGTTCCACAGCGGGGCCGAACGCGGCGACTACGAGGCGGCGCCCGACTGCCCCGTCGGTGAGACCGACGTCCTCGACGAACTCGTGCCCGGTCACGAGGCCGAGATCGAGGAGGACATCGGCTCCGTCGACGACACGTTCGGCGCCGGACGTCAGTGCCGTTGGGCCACCCCGGAGGGCGGCGGGGCGGCGGTGCCCGCGGCCGCCACGCTCGTCGTCGTCGCCGCGCCGGTCGAGGGCGGGGAGGAGATCGCCGCGGACAACCTGGAGTCGACCGCCGCAGGCCACGACCCGCAGCCGGTCGACGACCTCGGGGAGGAGGCGCTGTCCTGGGTCGAGGCGGGCGCCTTCGAGGTCGGATGCGTCGGTGCCCGGGTCTCCAACCTCTACCTGGAATCCTGCTACACCGCCGCCACCGACTACGACGCGCTGGAGTCCATCGACGGGGAGGCGGCCGCCGCCGACGCCGAGCGGCTCATCCGCGCGGTCCTGACGGACCTTCCCGACTCCATCGAGGCCGACGAGACCGACTGAACCGGCTCATCGGGACAGGCCCGGCCTCACCACAAGCCGTCGACGAACTCCGTCACGGCGGGGGCCACCTCGGGGGAGAAGGCGCGGTCGGCGTCCAGAGCGGCGGCCCCGGGAGAGTCGTCGTACTCGCGCAGGACGTGGTCGACCCCGGCCAGGTCCACGCGCTCGGCCTGCTCCAGGCCGCCCATCAGGCGATCGACCTCCTCGCGTTCGATCTGCGCGTCCTCGTCACCCCAGAGCACCAGGACCGGGGTGTCGGGGTCCAGGTCGCCGGCCAGCTCGGGTGGGTCGAAGGCGTCGATCCAGGCGAGGTAGTCCTGGTCCTGCGGGGTGAACGGCCCGGTGGCGTCGTCCTCGGTCAGTTCCCGTCCGGCCCTGATCCAGGCCCGCGCCGCCCGGGTGTCGGAGAGCATCCGTACGGCGTCGGCCTCTTCGAAGGCGTCCTGCGCCTCGGCCGTGCGCACCTGTTCGGAGAGTTGGCGGTCGATGACGTCGAGCATGCGCGTTCCGGGCGGGGCGGCCAACACCAACGCGGGGTCGGCGCCGTCCAGGACCTCGTGCGCGCGCAGGGCGAACAGGGCGCCCTCGCTGTGTCCCACGACGATCGTCCGTTCCGGGTCCACCTCGGGCTGTTCGATCAGCGCGGCGTAGGCGGCGGCCATCTGGGCGTCGAAGACGTGGGGATCGACCGTCTCCTCCAGGGCGTCCTCCACCCTGTCGTCCCAGGACTCGGGGTCGCCGCTGCCGAGTTTGTCGTACCGCAGCGTCGCCACGCCTGCGGCGCCGAGTACCCGGGACAGGTTGAGGTTGGTGTCGGCCTCTGGTCGCGGGGGGCTGTTGCCGTCCCGGTCGGTGGGTCCGCTGCCCGAGATGATGAGCGCACCCGGTACACCCTCCGGTGCACCGTCGGGGGGAGTGGTGAAGGTGGCGCCGACGGTGAACCCGCCGCCCTCGAAACTGAGCTCGCGTTCGGTGCCGCTCACTCCGGGCCGCTCGGGTCCCTGGTCGGTGGGACCGCAGGCCGTGGCGAGCAGGGTGACGGCGGCGACCACCGAGAGCAGGTGGCCGCGGTGGAGCGGGAGGCCGGTGAGCGCGGGGGTGCGGGCAGGTGTGGACACGCTCCTCAGCGTATCGGCCGAACCCGCCCGCACCACCCCGACCGTGCCCGCGTGCCCGCGGGCCGTGGTCAGACGCGGCGCATCACGGCGACGACCTTGCCGAGGATGGTGGCGTCGTCACCGTTGATGGGATCGTAGGCGTCGTTGCGGGGCATGAGCCGCACGTGCCCGTCGTTCTCGCGACGCAGCACCTTGACGGTGGCCTCGTCGTCGAGCATGGCCGCGACGATGTCGCCGTTCTCGGCAGTGGGCTGCTGACGCACCACCACGAGGTCGCCGTCGGTGATGGCGGCGTCGGTCATGGAGTCGCCGACCACGGTGAGCATGAACAGGCGGCCCTCGCCCACCAGCTGACGGGGGAGCGCCAGTACGTCCTCGACCGCCTCCTCCGCCAGGATCGGACCACCGGCGGCGATCCGCCCGATCAGCGGCACCGACGTGGCCCGTGTGGCGTCGGCGTCGAGCTCCTCGGGGGTGAGGCTCCGGCCGTGGTCGCGGCCGGGGGCGCGCAGTTCCACGGCGCGCGGCCGGTTCTGGTCCCGGTGCAGGTAGCCCTTGCGCTGGAGCACCTTGAGCTGGTGCGCGACGCTGGAGGGGCTGGACAGGCCGACGGCGTCGCCGATCTCCCGGATGGAGGGCGGGAACCCGCGCTCGCGCACGTACCGCTGGATGCAGTTGAGAACGCTCTGCTGACGTGCGGTCAGCTTGGCGGCTTCGGGCGCGGCACCGCCCGTGTCACCCACGGGGGAAAGAACGGTGGTGTTTCCTGGGTCGACGACCCCGGGGTTGTCCTCCGGCACGGCCGGGCCTCCTCGGCGTTCGGTTCGGTCAGGGCCTGTTCGGGTGGCCGGTGCCGGCCACGTCGACCGGTCGGCGGTCGGGTCGCGGAACCGACATGAAATCAAGGTCAAGATTAGTCGTTGCAGACGGTGATATCAAACAAGCGTTCGACGGTGCGCGGCGACGACTTCGCTTTCCCGGCGGGCCTTTCCGGTGCCCCCGGCTCATGCGCGAACCCGTGTTCTCCCGTCGACGGCGCCGGAACGCCGGAACGGTCCGCGCCGTGGCGCGGACCGGAGGGGTATGGGTCACGTCTCGCGCGGGTCCCCGGCGGGCGGGAAAGCCGGTCCATCAAGGGATTCGTCACGTGCCGAGGGCGCGGCGGGCGGGGGTCCGCGAGCCTGGTGCCCCCTATCCTGGGAGACGACGCCCCTCCGGGCGGAGTCCTCCTCCCCTTCCCGCTCCGCGCCTTGTGACCCCACCTGGCGGACACGCCTGCGCGAAGGTTGCAGGCCGCGCCGTCGAGGTCTAGGTTCAACCACAACATCTGGTGTTGCCAGTGAGTCCTGTCGCTAGAAGTTGTGGTTTAGTAGACTCTAGAGTAGTGGTTCGGGTCGAGGGAAGCAGGTGAACCGGGATGCATTGTCCGTTCTGTCGTCATCCGGATACCAGGGTGATCGACAGCAGGTCCACGGATGACGGTTCCGCGATCAGGCGCCGCCGATCCTGCCCTGTCTGTGAGCGTCGCTTCACCACGCAGGAGACCGTCCTGCTCATGGTCGCCAAGCGCTCCGGGGTCACCGAACCCTTCAGCCGGACCAAGATCATCGCCGGGGTGCGACGTGCCTGCCAGGGGCGGCCCGTCTCCGAGGACGCGCTCGCCAAACTCGGTCAGAGGGTCGAGGAGGAGATCCGAGGCCGGGGGGTGGCGGAGGTGCCCGCCCACGAGATCGGGCTGGCCATCCTCGGTCCGATGCGCGAACTCGACGAGGTCGCCTACCTCCACTTCGCCAGCGTCTACCGGGGCTTCGAGAGCCTGGCCGACTTCGAGGCCGAGATCGCGGGCCTGCGCCGGGACCGCGGTGAACCCGACGGCGGTCCCGACGAGGACCCCGACCCGACCAGACCCACCGCCGACACCGTCTCGTAGCGGTCCGGGCGCGCGCGGCACGCGCCCGGGCCGCGGCGACAGTCAGAATCCGCGCGGACGCGACCGGCCCGCGCACCAGCTATTTCAGGGGAACGTCATGACGGAGACCACCAGTGGTTCAGCGGGGCGCAAGGGCAGGAAGGCGCCCAAGGGACTGAAGATCGAACGGGTCTTCACGACCCCGGGCACGCACCCCTATGACACCCTCGGGTGGGAACGTCGCGACGTCGTCATGACCAACTGGCGTGACGGCAGCGTCAACTTCGAGCAGCGCGGCGTGGAGTTCCCGGCCTCCTGGACGATGAACGCCACCCAGATCGTGGCCAGCAAGTACTTCCGGGGGGCCCTCGGCACCCCGGAGCGCGAGTGGAGCCTCAAGCAGCTCATCGACCGCGTCGTCGGCGTCTACACCGAGTCCGGCCGTGCGAACGGATACTTCGCCTCGGACGAGGACGCCGAGATCTTCGACCACGAGCTCAAATACGCCCTCGCCCACCAGTACTTCAGCTTCAACTCGCCGGTCTGGTTCAACGTCGGCACCACCTCCTCCCAGCAGGTCAGCGCGTGCTTCATCCTGTCCGTCGACGACACGATGGAGTCGATCCTCGACTGGTACAAGGAGGAGGGGATCATCTTCAAGGGCGGATCCGGCGCGGGTGTGAACCTGTCCCGCATCCGCTCCAGCAAGGAGCTGCTGTCCTCCGGCGGCACCGCCTCGGGTCCGGTCTCGTTCATGCGCGGCGCCGACGCCTCGGCGGGGACCATCAAGTCCGGCGGCGCCACCCGTCGTGCCGCGAAGATGGTCGTGCTGGACGTCGACCACCCCGACATCGAGGAGTTCGTCGACACCAAGGCCCGTGAGGAGCACAAGATCCGGGCCCTGCGCGACGCCGGCTTCGACGTGGACCTGGGCGGCGACGACATGTTCAGCGTCCAGTACCAGAACGCCAACAACTCCGTGCGGGTCTCCGACGCCTTCATGCGTGCCGTGGAGGCCGACGCCGAGTTCGGCCTGACCTCCCGCACCTCGGGCGAGGTCGTGGCCACCGTGGACGCCAAGGACCTGTTCCACCGCATGGCCAAGGCCGCCTGGGAGTGCGCCGACCCGGGCATCCAGTACGACGGCACCATCCAGGACTGGCACACCAACCCCGAGACCGGCCGCATCAGCGCGTCCAACCCCTGCTCCGAGTACCTCTCCCTCGACGACTCCTCGTGCAACCTCGCCTCGATCAACCTGCTGAAGCTGCTGCGCGAGGACGACACCTTCGACGTGGAGCACTTCACCCGGCTCACCGAGCTGATCATCACGGCGATGGACATCTCCATCTGCTTCGCCGACTTCCCCACCGACAAGATCGGTGAGACGACCCGCGCCTACCGGCAGCTGGGGATCGGTTACGCCAACCTGGGCGCGTTGCTCATGGCCACCGGCCACGCCTACGACTCCGACGGCGGGCGCGCCGTGGCGGCGGCGATCACCTCGTTGATGACCGGTACCGCCTACCGCCGCAGCGCCGAGCTGGCCGGGGTGGTCGGTCCCTACGACGGCTACAAGCGCAACGAGCGGGCGCACAAGCGGGTCATGCGCAAGCACGCCGCCGCCAACGACGACCTGCGCACCGTCGGCTCCCTGGAGGAGCCCGTGCACGTCGCGGCGACCGCGCAGTGGGCCGAGTGCCTCAAGCTCGGTGAGCGGCACGGCTGGCGCAACGCGCAGGCCTCGCTCCTGGCCCCCACCGGCACCATCGGCTTCATGATGGACTGCGACACCACCGGGATCGAGCCCGACTTCTCGCTGGTCAAGTACAAGAAGCTGGTCGGCGGCGGTTCCATGCGGATCGTCAACCAGGCCATCCCGCGGGCTCTGAACAACCTGGGCTACCAGGAGGAGCAGAGCGAGGCGATCGTCGAGTTCGTCGCCGAGAACGGCCACGTCGTGGACGCCCCGTCGCTGCGCACCGAGCACTACGAGGTGTTCGACTGCGCCATGGGTCGCCGCTACATCGAGCCCATGGGCCACGTGCGCATGATGGGGGCGGTGCAGCCGTTCCTGTCCGGAGCGATCTCCAAGACGGTGAACGTGCCCGAGGAGGCCACGGTCGCCGACTTCGAGCACATCTACTACGAGGGCTGGCGCCAGGGGCTCAAGGCCCTGGCCGTGTACCGCGACAACTGCAAGGTCGGACAGCCCCTGTCCACCGGCAAGAGCGAGGAGAAGGCGGCCCCGGAGGTCGTCGAGGTGGCCCGTCCCGTGCGTCGGCGACTGCCCAAGAAGCGCCCGAGCGAGACCACCTCGTTCTCGGTCGGCGGTGCCGAGGGTTACATCACGGCCGGCTCGTACCCGGACGACGGCCTCGGTGAGGTCTTCATGAAGCTCGGCAAGCAGGGTTCCACCCTCGCCGGGGTCATGGACGCGTTCTCCATCGCGATCTCCATCGCCCTGCAGTACGGGGTGCCGCTGGAGACCTACGTGGACAAGTTCACCAACATGCGCTTCGACCCGGCCGGTATGACCGATGACCCGGACATCCGCATGGCGCAGTCGGTGGTGGACTACATCTTCCGCCGCCTGGCCCTTGACCACCTGCCCTACGAGGAGCGCGCCGCCCTGGGCGTGCTGTCCGCCTCCGAGCGCGAGGCACAGGTCCACGGCGAGGACCCGGCCCAGGTCGCCGCCCAGGTGGAGTCCTACGCCCAGTCGGCCGCCTCGGCCGAGACCCCCGTCACGCCCGCCGAGGGGCGGACCGGGACGCCGTCGGCGCCGGTCTCGGAGGGGTTCGTGGCGGACGCGCCTCTGTGCATCACCTGCGGGACGAAGATGCGGCCCTCGGGCAGCTGCTACGTCTGTGAGGGATGCGGCTCCACCAGCGGCTGCAGCTGACGCGGTGGGGGAGACGGGCCGCTCCGTCTCCCCCCGACCGTGCTCGGATGTGCGGGCGGCCCCGTCCCGGGCCGTGCGCACATCCGCCGCGGCAGGGGCGTCCTGAACGACGCGCCGTTCCGCCTTCCCTCAGGGCCCGCTTCTGGATCATGGGGCGGTGGATGAGTTCCGGTGGTGGGCCTCGCACACGTGGCCGGGGCCTGGTCCAGTGGCCCGGGACGAAGGATCCTGAGCTGCGGCGTGACGTGCCTTGTCGGCCGCGCCCGGGTCCGGGCCGGGCGGCCGGTGGGTGTATCCCGGTCCGGGGCCGACCGTGTCCGTGGCCGGTGGACCGGGCCGGACCCACCCGGGTGAGGCGCCCGCTTCCGCCGAACCCGACCCCCATCGGGGTTGCGGGGACGCGAGCCTGGGTAATCCTTCGGCACGCACATCAGCGGAAGGTGGTCCCCATGCTGATAGCCGCCATCCTTCGAACCAAGGGCGCGGACGTGGTGAGCGTCGCCCCCGACGCGACCGTCGCGTCACTGCTCACCGAACTCGCCCGCCACAACATCGGTGCCGTCGTCGTCGCCCGGCAGGAAACCCTCATCGGCATCGTCTCCGAACGCGACATCGTCCGCCACCTTCAACGGCGCGGACCCGAACTCCTCGAAGCCCCGGTCTCGGACATCATGACCGCGGACGTGGTCACCTGTACCCCCGAGGACACGGTGGAGGGGATCAGCGAACACATGACCCGACGCCGTTTCCGGCACGTGCCGGTCACCTCGGAGGGCCGTCTCGCCGGGATCGTCAGTATCGGCGACCTCGTCAAGAGCCGCCTCCGTGACCTGGAGGACAACCGCGCCCTGCTGGAGGGCTACATCCACGGGCGGTGACGGCCGGTGGACGTCACTCCTCGGTGCGGTCGCCCGCCGCGACCGCGAGCGCCGCGGTCGCGGCGGTCACCCCCAGGACCGCCGGCCAGGAACCGATCTTCTCGGCCAGCGGGTGCGCCAGCCCGAACGCCCCCACGTACGCGCCGGTGAGCGCCACGGCGGTGCCCAGGCCGGAACGGCGACGCCAGGTCTCGAAGGCCGCCGCGCCGAACACGGCCAGGACGGCTCCGCCCAGGGGACGGTTGCCGGTGGCGCGGGCCACCGAGTAGCCACCGATGAGGCCCGCGGTGGTGAGGGCGGCGCTGGGTACTGCGGTCATCGCGGTTCTCCCCGTCGGATGTGGTGCGTCCCTCCGACGTTAGTCCCCCCTCGGCGAGGGCCCATCGGCGGCGCGCCCGTCATCAGGTGGTGGAGGAGTGATCACGCTCTGGCCACAGGCCCTGTGTTCCGGTTGTGCAGCGTGGCACCCTTGTGTACTGACCGCTACCCCTTCTCCACGTGCGAAACCTGCCCTCAGCTGGAACCAAGGCGGCGTACGTCGCGTCGAAGGCGTGAGTTCCCGATGTTCCAGAATGGAGTATTTGCCTATGTCGTTCGCGCAGACGGTGCGCGGGGCGGCCGGCGCGGTGGCCCAAGGGTCCGATCCGCGACAGGCCGTCACCGACGCGGCCCAACAGGCGATGGGTCAGGTGTCAGGACAGGGTGACCGGGGTTCCGGTCAGAGTTCGGAGGGCGGCCTCGACCCCCGCGACTTCGTGGCCGCCCGTGAACAGGGCGCCTCCGTCGACACCCGCATCGAGCAGAAGACCACCTCCCTCAATACCGCCGGCGAGGCGCTCAACCGCAGCTACTACGAGCGCGGCCAGAGCGGTCCGGTCCACGTCATCTGCCCCATGGTGATCCCGCGCGGGCGCACCTTCCTCACGATGCTGCCCGCCATCGCGCTGGTCGTCCTCGGTGTGGTCGGCACGATCGCGTTCGTGGTGCCGAGCGCGGTGATGACCGGAGCCAACCCGCTCCTGCACCCGTTCTTCGGTTTCCACTACTGGCTCGTCACCCTCGGCATCGCCGGGTTCATGTGGTGGCGCCAGGGCATGGTGATGGTGCCCGAGGGGTGCCAGGCCATCGTCACCCGCTTCGGCAAGATGGAGAACCTCTTCAAGCCGGGTCGGGTCACCCTGTTCAACCCGTGGAAGCGCGTCTCCTACATCGTCAACACCACGCGCGAGTACCCGTTCAACGCGCCGATCCGCTCCGCCCCCACCAAGAGCGGCGTGCAGGCCTCGGTCGACCTGTTCGTGCAGTTCAAGATCGAGAACGCGGTCGACTTCGTCTACACCCTCGGCGGTGTGCCGGGCTTCCAGGAGAAGCTCAACAACGCCATCTCCGAGACCACCCGAAGCCTCATCTACGAGCAGGAGGCCTCGGCGATCTACGACATGGTCGGGGAGAGCACCCAGGGGCTCTTGGACTCCCTCAACCGTCAGTTCGGCGGCATCGTCGTCCTCACCAGCGCCAACATCACCCACGCCGAACCCTCCAGCCAGGAGTACCGGATGGACCTGGCGGCTCCGGAGATGGTGCGGGTGGCCAAGGACGCCTACACCTTCGAGTACGAGCTGCAGCTGCGCAAGGAGCAGAACGAGGGTGACCTGAACAAGGAGCTGGCCACCCTCAACGAGACGTTGTCGGCGATCCAGGCCGACATCGCCCAGTACCAGGCGCAGATGGACACCGCGCTGGAGCGCGAGACCAACCGTGCCCGCTCCCTGGCCCGCCAGCGGTTCGTGGAGGCCGAGTCCGAGGCCAACGCCAACGCCGCGCTCCTGCAGGCCCAGGCCCTGGACATTCGCGCCGTGTCGGCGTCCGAGGCTCCGGAGATCCTCAACTACCGCTTCCGCGAGAACCTCCTGGACAAGCTGGAGTCCGTCGCCGACAGCCTGCCGCAGGTGCTGCGGATCGGCTCCGGTGACGCGGCGAGCGTCGACTACCTGCGCATCGCCCAGGAGATCATCGGCCAGGCCGACACCGCCCTGTTCTCCGAGGACGACATGGCGGCGATCCGCGAGCGTCTGGGCGAGATCCGTGAGCGGATCGCCCAGCGTGAGCAGGAGATCAACGAGATCGTCGAGGACGAGACCGAGGATCGTCGTGCCGGCGACACCGAGGACCCGGGCGAGGACCGCGTCGAGGAGATCCGCCAGTCGGTGAGCGACGACTCCATCGACGGGCGTCTGTCCGAGGCGGCCGGTGAGGGTGACGGCCAGGAGACCGCGCGGGAGTCGGCGGCCCCGCACCACCCGATCGACGCCCCGCCGCCCTCCGGCGCCCCCTACCAGCAGTCCCCGCCACCGCCGTGGTCGCAGGGCGGTCAGAACCCGGGAGGTCAGTAGATGAGTGAGTCCTTCAACCCCGGTGGCGGCTCCAACATCAAGGAGTCCCTCGCCTCGTGGAGCGACCTCGCCGGTCTGCTGCGCGGTGGTGACCAGGGGGCCATCGTCCCCGTGGTCATCCCCCGCGACAACCGCGGTCTGCGCTGGATGATCCTGGTGTGGTTCGGTCTGTTCGCGCTCCTGTCGGCGCTGGTCATGACCATCCACGCTTTGGCGGGCGGTGTCAGTGGAACCCTCTACGGGGCGTTGGCGGTGCCCACGCTCCTCGTGGGCGTGCTCAGCGTCGCCGCCGCGGTCCTGTGGTGGTGGCGCGGCTCGATCATCGAGATCGAGGAGGGCACCACCGGCATCCTCACCAAGTACGGCGCCTTCGTGAAGAGCATCGGCCCGGGCCGCCACTACCTGTGGCACCCGTGGTCGCGCGTGGACTTCGTGGTGGACACCCGCACCGAGATCCCCTACACCGCTCCGGTGCTGGCCTGCCCCACCCGTGAGAACGTGCCGCTGAAGTCCATCGAGTTCTTCCTGAAGTTCCGCATCGACGAGCCGTACGCGTTCGTCACCACCATCGGCGCGAGCAACTTCGACCTGGTGCTGTCCAGCGCCGTGCAGGACGCCATCCGCCAGCGCAGCCGCATGGTGAACACCGAGTCCGCCTACGACCTGCGCGGTTCCAACGTGGAGGACATGCGGCGTCTGCTCAACGAGCAGCTGCGCAAGTACGGCGTGGTCATCACCGGCTGCAACATCCCCGACGTGCAGCTGCCGAGCCAGTACCAGCAGCACCTGGCCACCCGTGAGCGGGTGGCCAAGGAGCTGGTCGCCTACGAGCAGGAGTGGGAGCTCACCCGCAAGCGTCGGATCGACACCCTGCTCATGGACATCGAGCGCTCCAAGAAGACCCGCGACGCCAAGATCGTCGAGGTCAACGCCTCCCTCAACAAGGCGCGCAAGGACGTGGCGCAGATGCTGGAGGAGCAGGAGACCGAGGCCCAGCGGGTGCGGTACGAGATCGAGACGCGTGGCCGGGCCGACCTGGTCGCGGCCGAGAACGAGGCCAAGGCGCAGGAGCGTCTGGCCACGGCCTACCGGGACAACCGGGCGGTGCTGGAGTACGAGCTCGCCCGACGCCGGTTGGACGTGGGCGCGGCCCTGGCCGAGCGGGCCCCGCGCCCGGTGGTGGTCCAGACCGAGGCCGGGTCGGGGGACTCCTCGGCGCTGTCGACGCTGCTCACCGCCCAGTTGTTGCCGCAGGTCATGAACGGCGCCTCGGGGGCGGGCCGCTCCGTGTCGAGCAACGGTGCGCAGGACGCGCTGGACTCGGCGCAGGGTGCGGTGGCAGCGGCCGCCGGTCGCCAGCAGCAGATGGCGGAGGAGTACCGGCAGCAGCAGGACACCGCGATGCGACGGCAGTTCGAGAGCGGTGAGGGATACGGCGATCAGGGGCGCCGCCGCTGATCCTCCCGAGCGCGTCCCCGGACGTGGAAGGGCCCCGCGGTCATGGTCGAGTGCCATGACCGCGGGGCCCTTCGTGGTTCCTCGTGCCGGTGCGTTCCGTCCCGGCACACCCCCGGGGGGCGTCCGGTTCAGCCGCTGGGGGACAGGGCCGCGTATCCGGCGATGTCGATACCGTGCCGGGCGGCGATCTCCACCAGGTCCTCGATCTCGCCGGCCTGCGACGTCGCCAGGTCGTCGTCGCCGACGGCGTGGGCGCGTCGCGACGCGGTGATGGAGTCGTGGAGCCGCAGGTGCAGCGTGAGGACGAACTCGCGCATGGACATCTCCTCGGGTGAGCGGAGCGAGGGAGAAGGGTTCTCCCGGGGGCCCCACCATCCCTACAGGTCCAGGGTGAGAGTTCGGTTGGAGGCGGGCAGGGGCAGGCAAAGAGGAGGGTAAGAGATCCGACCGGGGGACGGCGGCCGGACTCGGGGGCCCGGCCGCGGGGTCAGTGGTCGACCCACACGTACCAGTCGCCGGACACGTGCTCGTAGATCCGCGAGCCCTGGCCCGGGACGAACACCCCGACGGGGATCTCCTCGACGCTGTGGGCCAGACCGGCGGGCTGGAACAGGCCGGCGCCCTCGATGGCGTAGTGGGTGACGTCCTCGTTCTGGGACACGCTGTGCAGGCGGTACAGGCCGGTCCACTCACCGTTGCGGGGGACCGAGGTGGCGGCCCCGGTGTCGTCGCGCAACTCCAGGAGTTGGTCGGCGGAGGCGTTCACCCGGCTCTGCAACGGCACGTCCGCCACGGACAGGCCCAGCGCCACGAACGCGATGAGCGGTGCGCTGATCCAGCGCACCCAGTAGTGGCGGATCATCGGCCGTGCGACGGCCAGGGCGATCCCCAGGCGCAGGGCGCCCATACCCGCCAGCAGCAGGCCGCCGCCGAGGCCGACGACGAACGTGGGCAGATGCCCCGCGGGCACACTGTCCTCGAACAACAGGACGAGACCGACCGCGGCGCAGGCCGGGATGTACAGGCGACCGGGTGGACGTGAGGCCCAGGAGATCAGGCGCTGCCCCAGCGTCGGTTGTTCCGCGATCTCGATCAGCTTGGCCACGGACCCATCAGGGTTCGGGCCGGAAGCTGAGGCGGACATGGCGTTCCCCCCACCGAATCCGGGTCATGGCGACGCGGCGAGCGTAACGGCACAGGGTCGGGGACGGGCCGCGTCACAGTCGATACGGCCGACGTAGCGCGGCCTGTCCCACAGGATAGAGCAGTGGCGGCGCGTGTTCGGGGCGTCGGTGAGAAATAGCGGGAGCTTTCCCTCTTGTCGCCGATGCCGCACGACCCCCGACCCGACGGGACGAGGGAACCCCGGTACCGAGCACCAGGTAGTCCCAGGACCACCGACCTCCCGCCACCGCCATGAGAGCGCAGACCGCCGTGACCAGCGCGGTCGCTCCCCATGAGTCGAACGGCGACAGGTGTTCGGTGCCTGCTCCGAGGGTGCCGACGACCGCCGAGAGGGCGAGCAGCGGACCGGTCAACCATGTGAGCAGACCCACGGCGAAGGAGACCGAGAAGGCCACGAGCAGGGCGGGGACGATCGGTGTGAGCAAGGAGAGCGGGGCCAGTCCGGCGTCGGAGAGCCGTTCGGCGACCAGGCCCTCCCGACCGCGCAACGCCAGTCCGTACTCGGCGAACACCCAGCCCACGCCCACGCGGGTCCCGGCGGCGACGACGTCGTACAGACGTCCGCGGGCGATGCGGGGGCCGCGGGGCGCGGCCCGCCCTCTCGGGTCCCGGGGCGGGGGCACGGGTCGGGGCCTGCCCTGTTGCATGTCCATTCCTTCCGGGCGATCGTCGGTGACGACAAGCGGAAACTACCGAAAGTCATGCTTGATAACCGACTGTAACCATCGGTGGGTCGCGCAAAACCCGAGGGAAACCTGTTGCGGGTCCCTGCGGACGCCGGGGAAGGGCGGATCGTCCGGGAAGCGGTCCGGACGGCGGCCGGACCGTTCTAGGGTGGAACACGTGCCGACGACTTCCCCGAAGACCAGCCCTCCACCCGCCCCCACCTTCGAGGTGGAGAACGAACTGCGCGCCGCCGGGGCCCGTGTGGTGGCCGGTGTGGACGAGGTGGGACGGGGGGCCTGGGCCGGGCCGCTCCTGGTGTGCGCCGCCGTCCCCGGCGAGGGGGAACCGCCCGCCGGACTCACCGACTCCAAGCGGCTCACGCCCCGACGCCGGCGGGAACTCGCCGTCCTGATCGAACCTTGGGTCGCCGACCACGCCTTCGGATGGTCCTCCCCGGCCGAGATCGACGAGGTCGGTATGACCGAGGCCCTCCACCGGGCCGCCCGCCGCGCCCTCGACGCGCTCGATCCCCGCCCCGACGCGGTCCTGCTCGACGGCAGGCACGATTTCATCGGCCGCCCCTGGCGGGTGCGCACCCAGGTCAAGGGCGATCTGACCTGCGTCAGTGTGGCCGCGGCCGCCATCCTGGCCAAGGTCCGGCGCGACGCGCTCATGGCCGAGCTCGCCGACGAACATCCGGGTTACGGGTTCGAGAAGGCCGCGGGCTATCCCTCGCCCGTCCACCGGGCCACCCTCGCCGAGTCCGGGCCCACACCGCACCACCGCATGAGCTGGTCCTACCTCGACGCCCTGCCCCGCTGGCGCCACCTGCGCGTCACCCGCTCCGCGCCGAACGGCCCGCAGACCCTGTTCTGAACCTCGGGCCGGTCGGCCGCCGCCCACGTCGGGGGCGGGCGACACGCCGCCCCGCACTGGACATCCGACCCCCGATGGGGCAAGGCTGTTCCTTGCCCGCACCCTGCGGCCCGCCCCCGGGCCGCTCAGGCGACCCCCACGCAGGAAGGGGCATGGATGACGCGCGACACGAGCCCCGCCGCGACGCGGACGGCACCCACCTCCGGGTTGGACCGGCTGCGCGCGGCGTACCACCGTCTTCCCCTGGCCCGGCGGCTCGTCGCCGCGCTGGTCCTGATCACGGTGGTCGCCGTCGTCGCCTTCGTACTGGGCCTGCCGGTGCTCGCGGCCCTGACCGGCACCGTGCTCCTGCTCATCGCCTTCGCCGCGTTGATGCGTTCGCTCGACGCGTTCCTCACCGTGCTGGTGGGCGTGGTGTGGCTGGCCATCGCCGTGCCCCTGTTCCAGATCCCCCTGGTGGGCCGGCCCGTCGTCCTGCTCGTCCTTCCACTCCCGCTGCTCGTCACCCTCGCCGCCGGGCGGGTACGTGAGTTCCCGGTCTGGCACACCGGACTGCTGTCGCTCACCGCCGGGCTCATCGTCGGCTTCTCCGTGGCCCTCGTCGGCATGGTCGTGCCCCCCTTCCCGGCCGGGGCCGGGATCGCGGCCATGTACGTCGCCGCCGGCGCCTGCCTGCTGTGGCGGTTGCTCGCCGCCAACCAGGTCGTCAAGGAGAGCCGGGAGAACGACCGCAAACGGCGGGAGGGGAGCGCCCGCACCCGGCCCACCGAGGCGGGCCGTTCCGCCGGACAGGCCCCGCCGCTGCGGGGTCGGGCGGCGGACACCTCCGCGCGCACCGCGGCCAAGGGCGACGCGGAGGAGGACACCGAGCCCGTCCCGGTCGACCAGGCCCTGGCCGAACTCGAGGACATGATCGGCCTGGACCCCGTCAAACAGCAGGTACGCGGGCTCGCCGCCTCCATCGAGGCCGCCCGACTGCGCGTCGACGCCGGGCTGGCCGTGGAACGCCCCCTGCGCCACCTGGTCTTCTCCGGTCCCCCCGGTACCGGTAAGACGAGCGTCGCCCGGACGCTCGCCACCATCTTCCACTCCTTCGGCCTGCTGCCGACCTCCCGGGTCGTGGAGGCCCAACGCGCCGACCTGGTCGGCGAGTACCTGGGCGCCACCGCCATCAAGACCAACGAACTCATCGACAGCGCCCTCGGCGGGGTGCTCTTCATCGACGAGGCCTACTCCCTGGTCAACGAGGGGGACGGCCAGTCCGACCGGTTCGGCAACGAGGCCGTCCAGACCCTGCTCAAGCGCGCCGAGGACGACCGTGACCGCTTGGTCATCGTGCTCGCCGGCTACGACAAGGAGATGGACGCCTTCCTGGCCTCCAACCCCGGACTGGCCTCGCGGTTCGCCACCCGCATCACCTTCCCCGGCTACAGCGCCGACGAGCTGTTCCGTATCTCCGAGCGCCTCGTCACCGCCCGCGGCGACTCCCTGGATCCCGAGGCCGCCCGCACGCTGCGTCGTCGCTACGACCAGACCGTGCAACGCCAGGCCGTGGACGAACTCGGCAACGGCCGGTTCGCCCGTTCCATGGTGGAGAAGAGCTGTCAGGCCCGGGACGTCCGTGTGGTCACCTCCGGGGCGGGGGGCGACGAACCGGCCTCGCGACCCAGCGCCGACGACCTCGTCACCGTGCGCACGGTCGACGTCGAGACCGCCTACACCGAACTCACCTCCCGTCTGCCCGGCTTCGGCGAGACGCCCGGTCTGGACGAGGCCATGGCCGAACTCGACGGCATGATCGGCCTGGAACCGGTCAAGGAACAGGTACGGTCCCTGGTCGCCCAACTCCGGGTGGCCCGCATGCGCGAGGAACAGGGCCTGCCGCACCAGCCGCCCCTGCGCCACCTCGTCTTCACCGGCCCTCCCGGTACCGGCAAGACCACGGTGGCGCGGGTTCTGGGCCGGGTCTTCGCCGCGTTGGGCATGCTGGGCCGCGCGGAGGTCGTGGAGGCCCAACGCGCCGACCTGGTGGGCGAACACCTGGGCGCCACCGCCGTCAAGACCAACCGGCTCATCGACCGGGCCCTGGGCGGGGTGCTCTTCATCGACGAGGCCTACTCCCTGGTCAACCCCGGCTACAGCGGTGGCGACGCGTTCGGTGCCGAGGCGATCCAGACCCTCCTCAAACGGGCCGAGGACGACCGGGACCGGCTCGCGGTCGTCCTGGCGGGCTACACCGGCGAGATGGACCGGTTCCTCGCCTCCAACGTCGGATTGGCCTCCCGGTTCAACGTGCGGGTGCGGTTCCCCTCGTACACGGCCGAGGAACTGTCCGAGATCGCCGACACGGTGGCCGCCCGTAACGGGGACGCCTTCGACGACACCGCCCGCGATGACCTGTACAGCATCTTCGCGCACGTGTGCGAGGCCGCCTGGATCGATGAGCTGGGCAACGGCCGTTTCGCCCGCTCCCTGTACGAACGCTCCTGCTCCCACCGGGACCTGCGCGTCTCCCAGCAGATGGGGGAGACGGCCACCGCGGCCGAGCTGACCGTGATCACCAGCGAGGACGTACGCAGGGCCTACGCCGACGCCACCCAGCAGAGCTAGCGGCCCCCGACCCCGCGACTGCTACTGTCCCGTACATGACCGCCTCATCGACATCCAGTGCATCCCCCGTCACGCAGGCGTTGATCCTCGCCGGCGGACAGGCCACCCGGTTGCGGCCCTACACCGACACCCGCCCGAAGGCGATGGTGGAGGTGGCCGGACGGCCCATCATCGACCACCAGCTGGCATGGCTGGCCTCGCACGGGGTCGAGCAGGTCGTCGTCTCGTGCGGTTACAAGGCCGAGGTGCTGCGCGAGCATCTCGGATCCCGCACGGAGGGCCCCGAGATCACCCTTCTGGTGGAGGACGAGCCACTCGGCCGCGGCGGCGCGCTGCGCTACGCCGCCGGTGGTCTGCGCGATCCGGAGGCCCCCTACTTCGCCCTCAACGGCGACGTGCTCACGTGGTTCCCGCTGGACGAACTGACCGATCGTCACCGGGCCGGGGGCGGTCTGGCCACCCTCGCCCTCACACGGTTCCGCACGACCTGGGGCGTGGTCGACATCGACGACCAGGACCGCGTCGAGGGGTTCACCCAGAGCCCGCTGCTGCCGGTCTGGATCAACGCGGGCGTCTACCTGTTCGAGCCCGGCATCACCCCGCTGTTGCCCGTCAAGGGCGACCACGAGTCCTCGACCTTCCCGGAACTGGCCGCGGCCGGCAGGCTCACCGCCTACCGGATCGACGGGTTCTGGCGCGGCGTGGACACGGCGAAGGACGTCAAGGAGGCGGGGGCGGAGATCGAGGCCCTGCGCGGCTAGCCGGTGTCGCCTCGGGCTTCGCCGCGCTTCGGCCCGTGTCGGGGCGCCCGAGTGGTCGGGAACCTTCGGTGTGATGGCCCGTTCCTCGCGATCCCGCAGGCAGCACCTCCCCGGATTCCGGGAAGCACGGTCCGACGGCGCCCGAAAGCACACCCCCGTGGGGCGAGCGCCCCGGACGGACCGGGGCCACATGGCGTGGGGCCTCCGTGTCCGCGGAACACTCCCGGGGGTGTGGGGGTCCGTGCCCCTTCCGGGTCTCCTCCGATGGCCGCACCCCGTGCGCCCGGGGTGCCGGGTCGGTGGGTATCGTCGGCCTCGTGACGAATGACGGTTTCCTCCTCCCCAGTGCTCCCAACTTCCGCGACCTCGGTGGCCACCGCACGAAGGAAGGCCGTACCGTGCGCGCCGGTCTCCTCTACCGTTCCGACGCCCTGCACACGCTCACCGAAGACGAGTTGACCGCCTACCACGGGTTCGGTATCCGCCAGCTCATCGACCTGCGCAGCGCGCACGAACGGGACCGGCTCCCCGACCTCATCCCCGACGGCGCCGAGTACGCCGCGATCGGGGTCCAGAAGACCGAGGCGGCCGGCGCCAACTTCGTCGACCTGTTCGCCGACCCCGAGCAGGCCCGCCTCATGTTCGGCGACGGCGCGGCCGAACGCTTCATGTTCGACGTGTACCGCGGTCTGGTCACCGACACCGAGGCCCTGGAGGGCTACCGGGACCTGGTCGAACGCGCGGCCGAGGGGCCGACGGCCCTGGTCTTCCACTGCAGTGCCGGCAAGGACCGCACCGGTTGGGGCGCGGCCCTGCTGCTCACCCTCCTGGGCGTGGACCGCGAGGTCGTCGTCACCGACTACGTCGCCAGCAACGAGCGCCAGGCCGCCACCGACCACTGGATGCGCAAGCTGTCCCGGCACAGTGGACTGCCCTGGTCGGACATCGAGCCGATGACCCGCGTCAAGCCGGACTACCTGAACAGCGCGTTCGGCCTCGTCGACGAGCACTACGGCTCCTTCGACGGTTACGTCGTCGACGGTCTCAAGCTCTCCGACGCGACCATCACGAGCCTGCGGAACCGCATGCTCGACTGATCCGCGACGCTCCTCGCCGGGGCGACGCGCCCGGCACGGGTCCGACCGGCCGTGCCGGGCGGGCTGGGCGGCTACAGGTCGTTCAGTCGACGCCGGAGGTCGGACTCGCCGGTGGCCCCCGTCAGGGCCTCGCTGAGATGGGTGAGGACGGTGGGCCGGTCCAGGCCCTGATCGAGGAGGCGGCGGGCCGCCGCCCAGAGGTCGGCGGGGCGGCCGTCCCAGATGCGTTTGGCCAGACGCTCGTGGCGGTCCAGTGCCCTCTCGCGCTCGGGATCGGTCCCCTGGACGGGGCGGTACCAGTGGTCCTGTCCGGTGGAGTGGTGGCGGCCGCTGTGCGGGGCCTCCTCGTACTCGCCGAAGTGGTCCAGGCGCAGCAACGCGCGGCGGCCACGGGAGGTCGAGGGGTCGAACTCGTCGGGGGCGTCGGTGATGAGCTCACTGGCCAACAGCGGGAAGGCGAACATGCGGCGGGCCAGGGACGCGAAGTCGCCGTCGGGCAACAGCCGGCGCACCGCCTCCTGCCGCAGGCCCAGAGGCCGGGCGGGGTCGCGATAGATCCGGGCGAACTCCGCGGTGGTCTCCCACACGGTGTCCAGGGTCGCGCCGATCGCCACCTCGGGAAGTCTGTTCTGGGGGCCGGCCCAGCGCACCCAGGCGGCGAGCACGTGCGGCATCGCCTCCTGTTCCTCCGGCAACAGCACCACCCGTCCGGGAAGCCAGTGCAGCAGGAACGACTCGATCTTGCGCGGGCTCACGCGCAGGGGGCGCCCGGAGTCCACGTCGCAGCCGTAGGTGATGAGGTGGTCCGCGCACCGACTGGCGGCATAGGAGTCGGACAGTTCGGCGGCCTGGTCCGAGGCGAGGAAGCGGGCCGCCAGGACCGCGCGGCGGTCGCGCCGCCAGACCGGTGGCGGCGTTCCGCCCTCGGGCAGTCTCTTGATACGGGAGGCCGCCAAGGCGAAGTGGGCGGCCAACGATCCCCCCGTGAGCTCGGAGGCGGACACCCCGATCGGGTTGTCGATCTCCCCGGTCACCACACCCTCGGTGCGCTCCAGTGCCCGCAGCAGAAGGACGCGGGCCCGGGGGAGGGGGAGTTCCTCGAACCGGGCGAGGTCGTCGGTGCGGGCGCGTTCGCGGCACTGGTCCAGGAGCAGGTCCACCTTGGTGGTCACCCACGCGTCGCGGAGCAGTCCGCCGCTGTTGTGGTCGAGCACGAGGATGAGCGCGTGCTCGGGCTTGGTCGAACCGCGACCGTACACGCACACCACGTCGTCGGTGTCGCCGAAGCGGTCGCCGTTGACGTAGGCGGCGACGGGGGTGACCTCGCCCAGTTGGGAGGCCCAGGCCGGGGTGTGGAGACCGCGCTCGCGCAGCGCGATCATCCCCTGTTCGGCCAGCTCGCGTTGGGAGGCCGAGGTGCCCAGCGCGGTGATCGCGGCGAGCACGCCCAGCCCCGCGGGTTGACCGGAGGCCGTGGCGTGTGTGATGAGTCCCTCGCCGAGGAGCCGTTCCACGTCCACTCCCGGGACCCGCTCTCCCCACCAGGTGCCCAGGAGTTCGCTGAAGGACAGTTCGGCGTCGAGCGGATGGCGCATGGCGAGCAGGGCTCTGGCGGCGCGCAGCATCTCCTCGAACGCGGCGGCGGGAACATCGGGTCCTGTGGGTGGGGGAGTAGCGGAGGGCACGCCCCGAGCGTATGCCGGCCGGCGGCCGGAGGTGCCCTCGTCGGGTCAGCGCGGTTCGGGCACGGCCCGGTGGCCGGTGAACAGTGTGGTACCCGAGCGGAGACCGGCCTTCCGGGACGGTGGCACGGAGTTCACCATCGCCTCCAGGTGCTCCCGGGCGACCCGTTCGACCAGGTGCGGCGTGACCGGGATGCCCAGGTGCTCGGCGCAGTTCCAGGTGTCGCTGACGCAGCGCTCGACGCAGCGGTGGGACAGACCGCTGAACTCGTCGTGAAGCCTGGCCGAGATCTGCCTGAGATCCTGGACCGGGAAGGTCTGGAGCATTCTCGCTCACACTCCTGGCTGAAGATGTCCTGGACGGTGACCTCCACCCATTCCACTTGTTCTGAACTCACTGTCAACCCCTCTCGGGGCACGTGGTTGATAAAACCTGGGGGAGGTAACGTTTACTCTGGACCCTTCATTGACGCAGGTCAACGAGGCGAAAAGGGCGTTTCGGACATATAACGTTCCTGTTTCGGTGGGTGCGCCGGAAACCGGCCGGCTTCGGGAATTATTGAGGAACACGCCCGGAAAACCCCCGGTCGACTATGTGGAAGGCGACATGTGGCCTACTATTTACCTTCCGTGCGCAACCGTGTACCCCACCGCCGCAGCCGTTGCGCGTGGGCGGCTGTGTCTTATGCTTGAGCCGTGACAGCGGCCGAGAGGAGTCATGGAGCGTGACTCCTGGGAGCCGCGGAGCCCCCCGAGCGGAATCGAACCCGCACGCCCCGCGCCCCAACGCCATCGGTCACGAGCGGCGGTCATGGTGCGTAGAGGACCACGCGGTCAGAGAACAGCCCCGGCTGGGGATTCCGACGGTTCCGGAGGTGTCGAGCAGTTGAGCGCCGAGACGTCCATTCCCCCTCCCCGAATCAATGTGACGGAACTGCCGGACGCGGTGAAAACCCTGCTCACCGACGCCCCTATCGGATTCGCTCTGCTCGGTCCCGATGACACATTCGGTTCCATCAACCCGCGTATGGCCGCGGTCTTCGGCAGTACGCCCGAACGGTGCCTGGGCCGGAGCCCCGGCCGGGTCCTGGAGGAGGCCGGCGACGCCGCCGGTGCCACCGCCCAGTCCTCCTGTCTGACGTCGGCGCGCGAGAGCGGTCGGGCCGTGCGCGGCCGCCACCGCACCTCGGAAGGCCACACCTGGGACCTGACCTGGTTCCCGGTCAACGACCCGAACAACGGTGACGAACACGTCGCGCTCATCGCCGCCCGCGACCACGAGGACGGGGCGCACCGCGGCGAACAGCGCCTGCGCGCCCTGCTCCAGGCCGGCAACCAGATCGTCTGGTCGGCGGGCCCCGGCGGCGAGATCCTCGAGGACTGCCCCCAGTGGCGCACCCTCACCGGTCAGGACCTGGACGCCTATCTCGGGCGGGGCTGGCTGGACGCCGTCCACGCCGACGACCGTCCCCGTGTCGAACGCGCCTGGGACGACGCCGTTCTGGACGTCACACCCTTCGACGTGATGTTCCGCGTGCGCACGCGCTCCGGCGGCTACGACCACTACCGCGCCCGCGCGCACCCGATCATGGACGGTGCCGAGACCGCCGAGTGGGTCGGCACCCTGGTCGACGTGACCACCGAGCGCGAGGCGGACGAGCTGCGACAGCGGCTCAACCAGCAGCTCAGCGAGGCGGCCATGCGCACCGCACGGTTGCAGAAGGCCACCTCCGACCTGGCCGAGGCGCTCACCGCCCAGGAGGTCGTCCAGGCCATGTGCGAGATCGGCCGCTCCGGTGTGGGCGCCGACCACACCTCGCTGGCCCTGTTCGACCGGGACCGGTTGCGCCTGCGGATGCTCTCCGTCGACGACTGCGAGGGGCTGCCCCGCAACGGGTTCGGCCTGGACCACCCCGACGTCGCCGCCCTGGCGGTGACCGACCGTCAGCCCCGGCTGGCCTCCGGCCCCGCCGACCTGCGCGCGCTCCTGGACGACGCGCCCGAGGTCGAGGAGCTGATGGAGCGCACCGGCGAGCGCGCCTGGGTGGCGTTGCCGATGATGGCGGCGGGCCGTCCCCTCGGCGCCCTGCGCTTCTCCTTCACCTCCCCGCGCGAGGTGACCGACGAGGAACGCGTCTTCATGGAGGCGCTCGCCGGACAGTGCGCCCTGGCCATCGGCCGGGCCATCGTCTACGAGCGCGAACACGGCACCGCCGAGGAGCTCCAGCGCAGCCTGCTGCCCGAGGAGCTACCCGAGGTGCGCGGTGTGCGCCTGGCCGCCTACTACCGGTCGGGCTCCCAACACGTGCAGGTGGGCGGCGACTGGTACGACGCCTTCCCCCTGCCCGACGGTCGTGTCGCCGGTGTGCTCGGCGACGTCATGGGCAAGGGCATCCCGGCGGCCGCGGGAATGAGTCGCATCCGCAACGCGTTGCGCGCCCTGGCCTTCTCCATGCCCGAGCCGGCGGACGTCCTGACCGGACTCGACCGCATGTTCTCGGCCACGGAGGGAATGGATCAGGTGACAACCCTGGTCTACTTCGTCCTGGACCCGGTGACCGGTCAGCTCGACCTCAGCAACGCGGGACACCTGCCGCCGCTGGTGGTCGCCGGTAACGCCGGGCCCTCGCTGCTCGAAGCCGAACCCGACACTCCACTCGGGGTCAGCTCCACGAGGGGCCACCACAAATTCTTCGTGCAACCCGGTAACACCGTCGCCCTCTACTCCGATGGACTGGTTGAGAACCGCAAGCGATCGGTCGACGCGGGGCTCGACGAGCTGGTCCAGAAGGCGTCCGAGGCCCTGCCCGACGTGGTGGGCGATCCACAGCAAATGCTGGAGTACCTTGTTGAGAGCATGCTCGAAGGGTATGAGCAGGACGATGATGTCACTCTGCTCGCCGTTCAGCTTCCGGTGATCGATTCGGTGTCAGAGCGGTAGACCGTACGAACAAGTCCATTGCCTTGCCTACAGTGAAGAAGCCGCCGCGCCCCGCGAAGGGGGAGTGACCCCGGCTTCCCCGCCCAGTGGGGACGATCCCAGGCCGCAGGTGGGAGAGGGTGCAGTGCCCGGTCCCGGCCAGCCGGACCACCGGGTCCGACAAATCTCGCCACACGTCCGTTCGAGAGGTGTTTGTGTCATCTGCCAGTTCGACTCGCTCGAAGCAGTCCGAGTCACTGCAAGAGCCCGTCATTCAGCAGCTGATCGAGCGTGGGCGGTCCCAGGGCTTTCTTGAGCCCGAGGACGTGCGCCGTGCCTTCGAAGAGGCCGAAATCCCGATGTCGCAGGCGCAGTCAGTGCTCCGCAGCCTCGCCAAGGAGGGCGTGACCGTACTCGTCCCGGAGTCGGCCTCCTCGCGGCGCAAGACCACGCGGCGCAAGACCACCACGTCTCGGTCCAGCACCACCACCCGCTCGGCCGCGACCAAGGCGACCGCCAAGCCGGCGCGCGCCGCGGCCGCCCAAGAGCAGCCGGACACGGTCACCGCCGTGGTCGACTCCGCCGAGGGCGCCACCGAGAAGAAGGCCGCGGTCAAGAAGACCACCGCGAAGAAGGCGGCCGCCCCCAAGAAGGCGACCGCCAAGAAGACCGCGGCGGTCGGTGAGCCGGCCACGAAGGCGGCGGCGACCAAGAAGACCGCCAAGAAGGACCTCGAACTCGCCTCGGACTCCGGTGACTTCCCCGAGGAGGGGCTGGACGACGACCTCGAGCACACCGGCGCCGAGCTGGAACTGGTCGAGGACACCCCCGAGACCGAGGTCGCCAAGCCGGCCAAGCCGGAGACGGTCGGCGCCCCGGTCAAGCCGAGCAAGGACGACGACTCCTTCGTCCTGTACGACGATGACGACGACGCCCCCGCCGCCCAGGTGGTCGCCGCCGGTGCCACCGCGGACCCGGTCAAGGACTACCTGAAGCAGATCGGTAAGGTCCCGCTGCTCAACGCCGAGCAGGAGGTCGAGCTCGCCAAGCGCATCGAGGCCGGCCTGTTCGCCGAGGAGAAGCTCGCCGAGGAGCGCGACGTCCTCACCTTCGAGCTGCGTGACGAGCTGGAGTGGATCGCCGAGGACGGGGGTCGCGCCAAGAAGCACCTGCTGGAGGCGAACCTGCGTCTGGTCGTGTCCCTGGCCAAGCGCTACACCGGCCGCGGCATGCTGTTCCTGGACCTGATCCAGGAGGGCAACCTGGGTCTGATCCGCGCGGTGGAGAAGTTCGACTACACCAAGGGCTTCAAGTTCTCGACGTACGCCACCTGGTGGATCCGTCAGGCCATCACCCGCGCCATGGCCGACCAGGCCCGCACCATCCGTATCCCGGTGCACATGGTCGAGGTCATCAACAAGCTGGCCCGCGTGCAGCGCCAGATGCTCCAGGACCTGGGCCGTGAGCCCACCCCGGAGGAGCTGGCCAAGGAACTCGACATGACCCCGGAGAAGGTCGTCGAGGTGCAGAAGTACGGCCGCGAGCCGATCTCCCTGCACACCCCGCTGGGCGAGGACGGCGACAGCGAGTTCGGTGACCTCATCGAGGACTCCGAGGCGATCCAGCCGGGCGAGGCGGTCAGCTTCACCCTGCTGCAGGAGCAGCTGCACTCGGTGCTGGACACCCTGTCCGAGCGCGAGGCCGGCGTGGTCTCCATGCGCTTCGGGCTCACCGACGGTCAGCCCAAGACTTTAGACGAGATCGGCAAGGTCTACGGGGTCACCCGTGAGCGCATCCGGCAGATCGAGAGCAAGACGATGTCGAAGCTCCGTCACCCGTCGCGTTCGCAGGTGCTCCGCGATTACCTGGACTAGTCAGTCGGCCCAGGACCGGACCACAGCCGTGGACTGAGACAGAGCAGGCGCGCCTTCCCTCAGGAAGGCGCGCCTGTTGTTTCTGTCGAACCCGGGCTTGCTCACGGGCGTGTGGCGACCCCCGCGTGTCCCTCGCAGAGCGCCGGGCTTTCCATCCCCCGCACGGAGTCCGATCTCCATCCGATGGGCTCCATGCTGCCGCACGTTCTGTAGGTGCGGCATAAAGTCGCTCTGGTCCGGGTTCGTCACGTGCCCGTTCGTGTCACCCGGGCCCCGCGCGTCCCCGTCGCGCCGGGTCGTCGAAACGCCGGTGGAGGCCCTGAACTCCGTTCACCACGGGGTTCGCACGGGCGCCGACGGGCGGCCCTTCCGGTCGGCTCGGCGCGGTGACGTGGGTCCTCCGTCGTGCGTGCGGCCGTCCGCGCACGGGCCACAGCGAAGCGGAGGCTCTGAGCGAACACCGGAGCTCCCGAGCCAACGCCGACCCTAGTCCCGCACGACGACGTCCATCGTGCGTGCGGTGCCGGGCCTGCCGGCGGGCGGGAGTTCGACCGTGTGGCCGAGGTCGCGCAGCGCCGCCACCAGTTCCTCCGGGGTGCGCGCCTCGACGTTCTCGGTGACCAGGACGCGCGCGATGTCCCCACGGGTCGCCTTGGCCATGTGGCTGACCACCGAACGCTTCACGTGGCCGTCCACCTCGCGTTCGCGCAGGACCCGCACGGCCACGGTGCGCTCGGCGGCCTCACCGGTCGGTTTGAACGCCGCGGCGTAGGACGCCGAGCGGCAGTCCACGAGCAGGCGTCCCTCGGCCGACGCCCCGAGCGGCTCGGTGAGGGCCCGGCGCCAGTAGGCGCCCAGCCCGCCCAACGGCGGCAGCTTCACCCCCATGGACAGGCGGTAGGGGGGCAACCGGTCGGCCGGCCCCACCACGCCCCACAAACCGGAGAACACCAGGATCCGCTCCCGCACGCGGTCGCCGTGTTCGTCGAGCAGCCCGGACAGCCCCAGTCGGTCGTAGAGCACACCCGTGTACAGGTCGGCGGCGCGCAGTGTGGGCGCCGCGGCGAGGTCGAGGTTGCGCTTGAGGGCGTCGTTCTGGGAGACCGACAGGCCCAGGACCTCGCGGGCCGTGTCTTCGGGGCCCGCGCACAGTTCGGTGAGCGCCGCCATGACCCGTTCCCGGTCCGCGGCCAGTTCCGGCAGGGTGAGCGCGCCGACGTCCAGACCCGGGCCGTCGCCGGAGGTGGCCTTGCCCTCGGAGGGCGGGAGCAGGATGAGCATCGGTGTTTCTCTTCTCCGGGTGGTCGACGCCTGGGGAACCGGACCCATGCTAGGGCGTGGTCCGGGGCCGATGGATAGGATCTGCCGCGCGGCGATCAGTGAGGAAACGAACATGCACCCTTGGGCTGCGCGGGTCACCCGGGACTGGCCACCGTTGCGGACCGAGTCACGCGCCGGTTGGCGTTTCGGCTCGGCCGACGGGATCACCAAACGGGCCAACTGCGCACTGGTGGAGGACCCCGACGCCGATGTCGCGGAGGTCACCGCGTTCTACCGGGCGCTCGGGCTCCGCCCCTGCGTGCAGGTGTGGCCGGGACAGGAGGGCGTGGACGCGCGGTTGGCCGCGCACGGCTACGCGCTCGTCGAACCCACCCTGGTCCTGGCCCGGGACCTGACCGAGCGACCGGAGGGGCCCGGGGCCACACGGATCGCTGACCGCCCCGGCGAGCGCTGGACGGAACTCTTCGCCGCGACGGGCGTCGATCGGTCCTGGGCGGACGGGGTGGTGCGCATCCTGGGTGCGGTCTCGGCCGCCTACGGAGTGCACGAGAGCGGGGACGGTCGCGGCTGCGCCGTGGTCGACGGGGATTCGGTGGCCCTCTGCGCGATGGTGACCGCGCCGGCCGCCCGTGGCCGGGGCCTGGCACGCCACGTCATGGACGACCTGCTCACCTGGGCGCACGATCGGGGCGCCCGGCACGCCTACCTGTGCGTGGTGGCCGACAACGCACCGGCTCTGCGCCTGTACCGGGGCGCCGGATTCACCGAGGTCTCCCGGTACCACAACCGGATGCTCGCGGACTGACCACCGGTCCGGGGCCCCGCGCGGCCCCGTGCGTCCTATCCCCGGAACGACGACGGCGGCCCCCGTGGGGACCGCCGTCATCGCAATCGTGGTCGTTGTGGCTAACGCTCATCCTCGCCGCTGTTCTTGCTCTCGGTGAGCTTGCTCGTCTCGTCCTGGATGTCCGAGGCGATCTTGCGGATCGAGTCGTCGTGCTTACGCATGTGGTGTGCGCAGAACAGAAGCTCACCACCGGAGTTCAGCAGCACCCGAACATAGGCCTGTGCACCACAGCGGTCGCAACGGTCGGCAGCCGTCAGCGGCTGAGTGGGGGCAAGGGTTCCAGTCACTTCGCCATCCTCAATACTCGGCGTTAGTCACCTCTGACAACATCTAACCCGACCCAGACGTTCCCAACCGGCTCCCGTGTACGCCGACAGCGGAATCCGCCCGGTTCGTGTCTGGAAGGTACACCATGCGGCCTTTCTGTCCGGTAGTCGTCTCCGATCCTCGTTGTACCCATCGGTAAGGCCCGACTATCCCCGGAAACCAGGCGTATCCAGGTCGCATCCACCAGAGGTGGTAGTCTCGCGCGGGGCAGACCCGACCGCGTCTCGACGTCGGTCCGTGGCGCCGGCCACAGCGCTCCCGGCGACGTCGAGGACGCCTCCCCGGCGAGACACGACCCCGCCCACACGCGGCCCACGCCGCGACGCGGCCTCCGGCCCGTCGTAGGCTGGCCCCTTCAACCGTCGGTGCGGCGCGATACAAAGGGCACACGCCGCATCAGCGCCCCGATGGCCCTCAAGACGCAGGAGATGTCCGAGTGACCGCCTTGACCGCAGCCGTCCACGACCCAGAGGATTACTCCGCCCGGCACCTGTCGGTCCTCGAGGGCCTCGAAGCGGTGCGCAAACGGCCGGGCATGTACATCGGGTCCACCGACAGCCGCGGCCTCACCCACTGCATGTGGGAGATCATCGACAACTCCGTCGACGAGGCCCTGGGCGACTTCTGCGGACGCATCGACGTGACCCTGCACACCGACGGCTCCGTCTCCGTCAGTGACGACGGCCGCGGCATTCCGGTGGACGTCGAGCCCAAGTCCGGCCTGTCCGGTGTCGAGCTGGTCATGACCAAGCTCCACGCGGGCGGCAAGTTCGGCTCCGGTTCCTACACCGCCTCGGGTGGTCTGCACGGCGTCGGCGCCTCCGTGGTGAACGCGCTCTCCGCGCGGGTGGACGTCGAGGTCGACCGCCAGGGCCGCACCCACGCCCTCAGCTTCCGACGCGGCATCGCCGGACGTTTCGCCGGCGCCGGCCCCGACGCCGAGTTCACCCCGGTCTCCGGACTGGAGGAGATCCGCAAGATCGCCAAGAAGATCACCGGTACCAGAATCCGCTTCTGGCCGGACATGCAGATCTTCCTCAAGGACGCCGAGATCGCCCGGGAGAACCTGCTCGACCGGGCCCGCCAGACCGCCTTCCTCGTCCCCGGGCTCACCATCGCGGTGCGCGACGAGCGCGCCGAGGGCGAGGAGCCCTACACCGAGGAGTTCCGCTTCGACGGTGGGATCAGCGAGTTCTGCACCTTCCTGTCGCCCGACGACGCGGTCAGCGACGTTCTGCGCATCCAGGGCAGCGGTCACTTCAACGAGACCGTCCCGGTGCTGGACGAGTCCGGTCACATGGTGCCCGCCGACGTCCAGCGCAAGCTCGACGTGGACGTGGCGCTGCGCTGGGGGACCGGCTACGACACCACGGTCCGCTCCTTCGTCAACGTGATCGCCACCCCCAAGGGCGGCACCCACCTCAACGGCTTCGAGCGGGCCCTGGTCCGGGTGGTCAACGACCAGCTGCGCGCCACCAAGCTGCTGAAGAACAACGACGACCCGGTCACCAAGGACGACACCCAGGAGGGGCTCACCGCGGTCGTCACCGTGCGTCTGCCCGAGCCCCAGTTCGAGGGACAGACCAAGGAGATCCTCGGCACCTCGGCGGCCTCCCGGATCGTCTCCCAGGTGGTCGGCCAAGGCGTGCGCGACTTCCTCACCTCGACCAAGAAGATCGAGAAGGCCAAGGCCCGCACCGTCATGGAGAAGGTGGTGGGCGCCGCCAAGGCCCGCCTCGCCGCCCGCCAGCAGCGGGAGACCCAGCGCCGCAAGAACGCCCTGGAGAGCTCGGCCCTGCCGGCCAAGCTGGTGGACTGCCGCAGCGAGGGGCTGGAGCACAGCGAACTGTTCATCGTCGAGGGGGACTCGGCGCTCGGTACCGCCAAGCTGGCCCGCGACTCCGAGTTCCAGGCTCTGCTGCCCATCCGGGGCAAGATCCTCAACGTGCAGAAGTCCTCGGTCGCGGACATGCTCAAGAACGCCGAGTGCGCCGCGATCCTGCAGGTCGTGGGTGCCGGCTCCGGCCGCACCTTCGACATCGACGCCGCGCGTTACGGCCGGATCATCCTCATGGCCGACGCCGACGTCGACGGCGCGCACATCCGGTGCCTGCTGCTCACCCTCATCTACCGGTACATGCGGCCCATGCTGGAGGCCGGTCGGGTGTTCGCGGCCGTGCCGCCCCTGCACCGCATCGAGCTCACCAACGTGCGGCGCAAGCGGGGCGCCAAGCCCGAGGACCGGTACATCTACACCTACTCCGACGCCGAGCTCCAGCGCACCCTGCTGGACCTGGAGAAGCGCAAGATCTCCTGGAAGGACCCGGTGCAGCGGTACAAGGGTCTGGGCGAGATGGACGCCGACCAGCTCGCGGAGACCACGATGGACCCGCGCCACCGGACCCTGCGCAGGATCCGGGTGGAGCAGGCCGAGGAGGCCGCCAACGTGTTCAACCTGCTGATGGGCAACGAGGTGGCCCCGCGCCGCAAGTTCATCCAGGAGGGCGCGCAGGAGCTGGACCTGGAGCGCATCGACGCCTGAGGCCCGTGCGCACGAACGGGGCCCGTCGGGAGTGAGGATCACTCCTCCCGACGGGCCCCGTGGCGTTTCCGCGGTTCCTCACGGTGCCCTGGGCGGCTCCCACACACCCTCGGCGAGGAAACGGTCGATGGCGTCCCGGTACGGCGTGGGGTCCAGGCCCCGTTCGGACACCCAGGCGTCGTTGTAGTAGCTGTGCTGGTAACGCTCGCCGCCGTCGCAGATGAGCGTGACCACGCTGCCGCGGCGGCCCTCTTGGAGCATCCTGGCGACCAGGTGCCACACACCCCACAGGTTCGTGCCGGTCGAACCGCCCGCGCAACGGCCGGTGAGGTCGTTGAGGTGGCGCATCGCGGCGATGCTGGCCGCGTCGGGCACCGGCATCATCAGGTCGATCACCGAGGGCACGAAGCTCGGTTCCATGCGCGGCCGACCGATCCCCTCGATCCGGGACGGCATGCCGGTGGCGTAGTCGCTCGCCCCGGTCACCCAACCGGGGAAGAACGCCGAGTTCTCCGGATCCACCACGGCCAGGCGGGTGTGCAACCGCCGGTAGCGGAGGTAGCGCCCGATGGTGGCGGAGGTACCGCCGGTGCCCGCCCCCACCACGACCCAGTCCGGGCAGGGGTGAGGCTCCATCGACAGCTGCTCGAAGATCGACTCGGCGATGTTGTTGTTGCCCCGCCAGTCGGTGGCGCGTTCGGCGTAGGTGAACTGGTCCATGTAGTGGCCGCCGCTCTCGGCCGCCAGCCGCTCCGCCTCGGTGTACATCGCCGGCGGGTCGTCCACGAAGTGACAGCGCCCGCCGTAGCGTTCGATGAGCGCGATCTTCTCCGGGCTGGTCTTGCGGGGCACCACCGTGACGAAGTCCAGCCCCAGCAGCTGCGCGAAGTAGGCCTCCGACACCGCGGTCGACCCCGAACTGGCCTCCACGATCGTGGTGCCCTCGGTGATCCACCCGTTGGCCAACCCGTACAGGAACAGCGAACGGGCCAACCGGTGCTTGAGGCTGCCGGTGGGGTGCACCGACTCGTCCTTCAGGTACAGGTCGATGCCCCACTCCGGGGGCAGCGGGAACACGTGCAGGTGGGTGTCGGCCGAACGGGTGTCGTCGGCGATCACCCGGCGCACCGCCTCGTCCGCCCAGGAACGGACACCGTCGGAGCATCGGTCGACCCACGGGGCGTCGGGGTCGGGTCGTTCGGGAGCCATGTGCGCAGCCTAGCCGTTCGCGCGCGGGCCGCGGCTCCACGGCCGGACGGGGACGCACGACATGGTGAAGGGCCGGAACACCGGTCCGGCCCCACGCGAGACGCCGCTCAGTCCAGGGATCCTCCGGACATCACCGCGTACATCCGCCGATAGGTCGCCGCCTCCTCATGGCGGTTCTGCCGCTCCAAGGTACGGGCCAGCGCGATGTGCGCCCAGTTGTCCACCGGGTCCAGTTCGATGAGCTTACGGAAGGTCGACTCCGCCTTGTTCAGCTGCGCGGAATGGAAATAGGCGCGGCCCAGCAGTTCCAGGAGGGAACGGCTGCCGGGCTCGTCCTCGACCACGGGTTCCAGGACACGGGCCGCGTAGATGGGGTCGCCCAGTTCCAGGAAGATGCGGGCCTGGTTGAAGGTGTCGTAGGTGCTCTCTGCCACGGTGCTCCTCTCGACGCGCCGCACCGCCGGCAGGGCGCGACGACCCTCCAGGTGATCGCCTTCCCCGCCGGGGTGGACGAGGCGGGCGTGGGTCCGGTGCCGGGAGGCGGCCGTGGTTCCCACGCCCACTGGAGTGATCCCCGGCCCGGACCACCGTGACACCTCTCAGAGGTCGACCGCGGTGACCTTGCCCGTGTCCACGTCGTAGATCGCACCGGCGACCGGCAGGCCGTCGGGCAGCAGCGGGTGGTGCCGGATCCGCTCCAGGTCGTGCCCGAGCGCGCCGATCTGGTCGTTGTCGGTGTGGAACTCCAGGCTGCGGGTGTCCACCCCGTGCTCGGCCATGATGAGGTCGTGCACGTCGTCGTCGCTGGCCACGGACGCCATCTTGCAGCGGGTGTGCGGCAGGACGAGGACGCGCTCCACACCCAGCAGGTACACCGCCAGCACGAGCGTGCGCAGGGTGTCGTCGGTGACCCTGGCGCCCGCGTTCCGCAGGATCTTGGCGTCGCCGGGCACCAGTCCCAGCGTCTGCAACGGCTCGATGCGCGAGTCCATGCACGTCACCAGGGCCAGCCCGCGTGCGGCCAGGGGCTTGAGCCCGGCCAACGCGTAGTCCTCGACGTACGCGGCGTTGGCGCCGAACACGTCGTCGAAGGGCCCTGGGGGAGTGGCGTCTTCGTTCACGCTCATGATGGTGTTTCTCCCTAACGTCCATGGGCACACGGAGAAGCGGACCGCACCCGACGTCGGTCGGGCGGGGTCCGCTCCCCGTGTGGCCTCAGGCGCCCTGGTCGGGCGCCGTGATACCGGAGTCGGTCTGTCCGCTACCCACGGTGGTGATGGCACGCGTCAGCGCCTCACCCGAACCGTCCCGTCGTTCGCTGCTGTCGGGCAGCCGGACCGGTTTGCCGTCGGCACGCGAGGCCCGGGCGGGCAGGCGTCCCACCCACGCGAGGAGCAGGGTGTCCTCGCCCTTGAGGTAGCGGTGGCAGCGTACACCGCCGGTGGCCCTTCCCTTGGCAGGATAGGCCTCGAAAGGTGTGACCTTGGCCGATCCGGCCTGAGTGCCCTCCAGAGCGCTCCCCGTTCCGGACACCGTCACCACGACCGAGTCCTCCGGGCTCGGCACCGCTCCGAACCACAGAACATGGGAGTCCTCGGCCAGCCGGACACCGGCCACACCGCCGGCGGCTCGGCCCTGGGGCCGTGCCGTGGAGGCGGAGAAGCGCAGCAGTTGGGCCTCGGAGGTGACGAAGGCGAGGTCCTCCTCGCCGGTGGAGAGCTGGGTGGCGCCGATGATCCGGTCGCCCTCCTTGAGCGTGATGATCTCGAAGTCGTCCTTGTTGGGCGGGTAGTCGGGCGCGACCCGCTTGACCACACCGCCCAGTGTGCCGACCACGAAACCGGGGCCCCGGGTCTGCATCGACACCACGGACACCACGGTCTCGCCCTCGTCGAGCTGGACGAACTCGCTCACGTCGATCCCGTGCGTCAGGGGAGGCGGGGTGTCCTTCGCACCCTCCTGCGGTGCGGGCAGCTCCGGCAGCTCCACGACCGGGACACGGATCATCCGTCCCAGACTGGTGACCAGACCCATGTCCGAACGCGAGGAGGTGGGCACCGACACGTGGATCGTGTCGTGCGCGACGCGCAGTCCCTCGTAGGGGCGGGGCAGCGTGGCGTCCTTGGTGCGCAGGATGCGGCCGTCCACGCCGAACAGCACGTGGCACGGCTGGTCGGCCATCTCCAGCGGGATGACCGCGGAGCGGGCGGCGCCGTCGCTCTCGCGCAACAGCGTGCGGCGCGGGGTGGCGAAGTTCTTGGAGACCTCGTTGAGCTCCTTGGACACGACCCGGCGGAGCTTCTTGTCGGACTCCAGGATCGAGGTGAGCTCCTCGATCTCCTTGTTCAGCTTGTCGCGCTCGGTCTCCAGCTCCAGGCGGTCGAAGCGGGTGAGGCGGCGCAGCGGCGTGTCGAGGATGTAGCGGGCCTGGATCTCGGACAGGTCGTAGGCACCCATGAGGGACTCGCGGGCGGCCGCGGTGTCGTCGGCCTCGCGGATGAGCGCGATCACCCGGTCGATGTCGAGCAGCGCCACGAGCAGACCGGCGACCAGGTGCAGCCGCTCCCGACGCTTCTTGCGGCGGAACTCGCTGCGTCGGCGCACCACCTCCAGGCGGTGGTCGACGTACACACGGAGGAGTTCGCGCAGGCCCAGCGTCTGGGGCTGGCCGTCGACCAGCGCCACGTTGTTGATGCCGAAGGACTCCTCCATCGGCGTGAGGCGGTACAGCTCCTCCAGGACGGCCTCGGGGTTGAAGCCGTTCTTGAGCTCGATGACCAGGCGCAGGCCCTGGTTGCGGTCGGTGAGGTCCTTGAGGTCCGAGATGCCCTGGAGCTTCTTGGACTGCACCAGCTCCTTGATGCGGCCGATGACCTTCTCGGGGCCGACGCTGTAGGGCAGCTCGGTGATGACCAGACCGGTGCGGCGCGCCGACACCTTCTCGATGGACACGGTCGCCCGTGTCTTGAACGTGCCGCGGCCCTTGCGGTAGGCGTCGCGCACACCGTCGAGGCCGACGATGGTGCCGCCGGTGGGCAGGTCCGGGCCGGGGACGAACTCCATGAGCTCGTCCAGGGTGGCGTCGGGGTGCGCGATGAGGTGACGCGCCGCCGCGACGACCTCGCCGAGGTTGTGCGGGGCCATGTTGGTGGCCATGCCCACGGCGATGCCGCTGGTGCCGTTGACCAGGAGGTTGGGAAAGGCGGCGGGCAGGACCTCGGGCTCGGTCTCCTGGCCGTCGTAGTTCGGTTTGAAGTCGACGACGTCCTCGTCGATGGAGGACACCAGCAGGTCGGCGGCGTTGTCCAGGCGCGCCTCGGTGTACCGCATGGCGGCCGGGGCGTCGTCGCCGCCCAGGGAGCCGAAGTTGCCGTGGCCGTCCACCAGGGGCACGCGCATGGCGAAGGACTGGCTGAGCCGGACCAGGGCGTCGTAGATGGCGGAGTCACCGTGGGGGTGGAGCCGGCCCATCACCTCCCCGACCACACGAGCGCACTTGACGTGTCCGCGGTCGGGCCGCAGACCCATCTCGTTCATCTGGTAGAGGATGCGCCGCTGGACCGGCTTCATGCCGTCGCGCGCGTCCGGCAGCGCGCGTTGGTAGATCACCGAGTACGCGTACTCCAGGAAGCTGCCGCGCATCTCCTCGGAGACGTCGATGTCGATGATCTTCTCGGCGAGATCCTCGGGGGGACGGGAAGTAGTACGGGCCATGTCCGTAATTCTGGCCTGCTCCGGTGACTGAAACGTACACAGGCGCGTGGTCGGGCGTGTGTGAGTCGCGTTGCAGCGGGTTTCCGTCTCGCCGTGGAAGGGGTTTTCCGCCCCCGGCCCAGGGCCGGGGGCGGAGCACTTCGTGTGGGGCGCGGGTTCCTCTAACCGCTGGTCACAGCGGTCTCACCCGCGGGGACGTCCAGGGTCGTACCGTCGGAGAAGGCGACGGTGAGGGACTCCGAGGTGGGGTTGAAAGCCGTGTAGGTACGGCTTCCGGAGTCGTCGAAGACGGCGTAGTGGGCGGTGTCGGCGGTCACGGACACGTCCACGGTGCCGAACTCGGCGAGCGTGGACACCCACTGGTAGGTGTGCGGCTTGGAGCCGCCCGCCTCGGGCTCGTAGGTGTCCCACTGCTCCTCGAACATGCGCAGGGCGTCGTCCCCGTCGGAGAGGGCACGGTGCGCCCAGTGGATGTCGCGCCAGATCTCGGGTTCGCCGCCGAGCTTGTCGACGAGCGAGTCGTAGATCATCCCGGCGTGCTCCGGGTCGTGGCCCAGGTACAGCGAACCGGCGGTGATGGGCAGGTAGTTGATGCCGTAGTGCTCCTCGTGGCCGCCGTCCCACCAGATGCGGTAGTCGCCGCCGTCGCCCCAGACCATGCCGACGACGTCCTCGAGGTAGTCCTCGGGGAAGGTGCCGCCGCCCTGGTCCTGCCAGTAGCGGGCGATGGTGGAGGCCTGGGTGGTGTGCAGGTACACGCCGAGGTCACGGAGCTCCTCGTCGCCGGTCAGGGCGCCGAAGTGCGCGGTGGCGGCGGCGAAGTGCATGCCCTCGGAGGAGGACTCCTGGTTGTTGCCCGCGGCGAACCCGGCGTGCCCGGAGGCCCAGCCGTGTCCGGCGTAGGGCGAGAACGAACGCAGACGGGGGAACATCGCGTCATCGGCGTCGGTGGAGGCGACGTCGCGGATGAGGAGGCGGATCATGCCGCCCCAGGCGTCCTCGTCGGCCCAGTCGGCGTCGTAACGGGCGACCATGGCCGCCGCGGAGACGAAGTAGCCGTAGTGGAAGTCGTGGTCGTTGAGCTCGGTGGCGGCACCGAAGCTGTCGGGGTAGCCGAGCATGGCGCCCCAGTCCGCGTCGTGGTGGAACTGGCGGGTCCCACCCGCGGTCAGCCAGTCCTCCAGACGCTCCTGGACCAGCCCGAGGAGTTCGTCGCGGGCCTCGGTGTCACCGATGGAGTCGGCGATGGGCACGAGCTGGGCCAGGCGACCCATGGCCTTGCCGTCCCAGTAGGTGTCCCCGGGCTCGGGGAAGAGCTCCTCCTCCGCCAGGACCTCGTCGATGAGCGAGGCCATGCGGTCGTGGTCGGCCGAGTCCACGGTGGGCAGGGAGGGCATGATGCCCTGCGTGGTGAGCTCGGTCGTGAAGGAGGCACCCTCGGACACCCGCATCTCGCCGCGGGGCGAGGCGTAGGTCAGGTCGGTGAGGTCACCGGTGACGTGCTCCCACTGGTGCGGGTAGAGCGCCATCAGGGTGCCGCTCTCCTCGCCCTCGCGCGCCTCGGTCTCCACGCTGTAGGTGCTGGTGAGGGTGGCGGCGGACTCGTCGTAGTCGTACTCCACCACCGAGTCGGTGACGACGGAGTGCGCGTAGGGGGCGAAGGCGTCCAGGTCGTCCGGGTCGGGCAGGACCGCCACGGAGTAGTACCCGTCGTCGCCGGTGGCGGCGGTCAGGGTGTCGCCGGACAGGTTCCAGGGGGCGTCGGAGGGGGAGAACAGCGCGTAGTGGCGCCCGTTCACCGTGGCGCCGACGGTGGAACCGTCCTCGTGCCAGATGTCCGGGGCGCTCTCGAAGGTCACCTCGGCGTCGCCGCCGGAGGTCTCGGCGTAGGCGAAGGGCAGGCCCTGACCGAGGGTGACCCGCAGGGTGGAGCCGCCGCCCTCCCAGTGGGCGGTGACGGTCCAGTCGCCGTTGCCGGCCGTGCGGGTGTCGGGCGAGTCCAGCCCGGACACACCGAGCGCGAGGTCCGCGACGGCGGTGTACTCGTACTTCAGGTCCTCGCCCACGAGCTGGTGGGTGTCGGGGTAGCCCATGTCCAGGCCGCCGGAGTGCGGCAGGAAGCTCAACGGGTGGGCGAAGAGGTTCTCGCCGTAGGGGTTGTCGGCGTAGCGCTGGAAGATGAGCGAGGACCACCACTCGTTGGTGGGGGCCGGGCCCTCGAAGTCGTCGGTGACCTTCGGGGACACCGGGTTGCCGTCCAGATCGGAGGGGCCGGAGTACCCCTCGGGCATGGTCTCGGCGTAGCCGCCGGAGCCGACGGGGACCTCGGCGACCTCGGCGGAGACGTGGGCGGCGCCGCCGGTTCCGGCGCCGGTGACCGCGAGTGCGGAACCGCCGACCACGAGCGCCGAGGCGGCGGCGAGCAGGCCCAGCCTGCGGCCGCGTGGGCCCGGTCGCGCGTGAGCGGGGTGTCGGGGGTGAGCCATCATGTGCCTTTCGTGCTTCTCGGCGGGGAGCGAACGTAGCGGGAGCGCTCCCATTGGGAGGACATGAGCCCTGGCGGACAGTGTTCGTATCGCCACGCTCGAACGCAATGGCACAAGTCGAGAATGTTTCCTTTCCGTGACCCTGTGGATCTTGTGGGATGAAGCGGAACCCGGTCCCCGTCGGTGCCCCGTCCGCCGTCGCGCGGTCCGCCGACCGGCGGCTTCCCCGCGCCGAGCGATCGAACCTGTGGACGGGCGCTCGGTGCGGCCCCGGCTCTGGTACCAAAGAGGACATGGCCTCTCCCACGGACCTCACCACCGACACCGGCGCCCTGCGCGAGCGCGCCGAGGAACACCTGCGCGCCCTCGCGGGGGACTCCGCCCGCCTGCGCGAGGACCAGTGGACCGCCATCCACGCCCTGGTCGCCGAACACCGGCGCGCGCTGGTGGTACAGCGCACCGGCTGGGGCAAGTCGGCCGTGTACTTCGTGGCCACCGCGCTGCGCCGCGCCGAGGGCGCCGGTCCCACCGTCATCGTCTCGCCGCTGCTGGCACTGATGCGCAACCAGATCGCGGCCGCCGAGCGCGCCGGCATCCACGCCCGCACCATCAACAGCGCCAACGTCACGGCCTGGGAGGAGACCTACGGCGAGGTCGCGCAGGGGCGGGTGGACGTGCTGCTGGTCAGCCCGGAACGCCTCAACAACCCCGAGTTCCGGGACCGGGTCCTGCCCGAACTCGCCGCGGGGGCGGGTCTGGTCGTGATCGACGAGGCGCACTGCGTCTCCGACTGGGGCCACGACTTCCGCCCGGACTATCGCCGCATCCGCTCCCTGCTGCACGACCTGCCCGACGGTGTCCCGGTGCTCGCCACCACCGCCACCGCCAACGAGCGGGTCACCCACGACGTCGCAGAACAGCTCCAGGCCGGGGCCGACCGGGCCGACACCCTCGTGCTGCGCGGCACCCTGGAACGGGAGAGCCTGCGCCTGGCCGTGGCCGAACTGCCCGACCCCACCGCCCGGATGAGCTGGCTGGCCGAGCACCTGCCGCAGATCCCCGGTTCGGGCATCGTCTACACCCTCACGGTCGGCGCGGCCGAGGAGACCGCGCGCTTCCTCACCGAACAGGGTCTCCAGGTGCTGCCCTACACGGGCAAGACCGACCCCGACGAGCGCCGTGCCGCCGAGGACGCGCTCTTGGACAACCGGGTCAAGGCCCTGGTCGCCACCAGTGCCCTGGGCATGGGCTTCGACAAACCCGACCTGGGCTTCGTGGTGCACCTGGGCGCCCCGCAGTCGCCGATCTCCTACTACCAGCAGGTCGGCCGTGCCGGTCGTGGCGTGGATCGCGCCGAGGCGGTGCTGCTGCCCGGGCGCGAGGACGTCCAGATCTGGGAGTACTTCGCCGGGTTGTCCTTCCCACCCGAGGAGACGGTCCGTCAGACCCTCGCGGTGCTGGCCGAGGCCGAGGGACCCCTGTCCGTCGCCCACCTGGAGACCCGGGTGGACCTGCGTCGCACGCGCCTGGAACAGATGCTCAAGGTGCTGGACGTGGACGGCGCGGTGAGCCGTGTGCGCGGCGGCTGGATCGCCACCGGACGGCAGTGGACCTACGACGCCGAACGCTACGCCCAGGTGAGCGCCGCCCGCGAACGCGAACAGCGGGCGATGCTCGACTACATCGCCACCGACACCTGCCGGATGGAGTACCTCCGCCGCCAGCTCGACGACCCCGAGGCCACCGCCTGCGGCCGCTGCGACGTGTGCACGGGCCGGTACTGGAGCACGGAGGTGGACTCCGGGCGCCGTCAGGCCGCCGCCGACCACCTGGACCGCCCCGGCACCCCCATCGCCCCGCGTCGCCAGTGGCCGACCGGGATGGCCACCCTGGGAGTGCGGCTCTCCGGGAAGATCCCCCCCGAGCTGCAGGCCGGAGAGGGGCGCGCCCTGGGGCGGCTCACCGACATCGGCTGGGGCACCGACCTGCGTCGCGTCCTCGCCGAGGACGCCCCGGACGGACCCGTCGACGAACGGATGCTCCACGGTGTGGTGCGGGTCCTGGCGGGCTGGGGCTGGGAGAACCGGCCGGTGGGCGTGGTCGCCATGCCCTCGCTCACCCGCCCCACCCTGGTGGCCGACCTGGCCGACCGGCTGTCCTCGCTGGGCAGACTGGTCCCGCTGGGATCACTGTCCTACCGGACCGACCGGGGTCCCGGCCCCCGCCGGCACAACAGCGCCATGCGCCTGGAGCAGGTGTACTCGGTGCTGGACGCCGACCCCGGACTCCAGGAGCGTGTGGCCCAAATCCAGGCCCAGAACCCGGGACCACTGTTGCTGGTGGACGACCTGGTCGACACCGGCTGGAGCCTGACGGTGGGCGCCGCCGTGCTGCGCCGCGCCGGGGCCCCGGAGGTGCTGCCCCTCACCCTGGCCACCACCGGCGGCTGACCCGGGGCCGCGTTCCGTGTGCTCGCGGGCGCCCTGGGGCGAGGGCCCGCCCACGAACAGCCGTGGGGCCCGTGGTGATCACCACGGGCCCCACGGGACTCCTCTAGCGGATGCGCTGGCCTCGGGGGGCTCCTCTGCGCACCGGCTGCCCCTCGCCCAGGTCCGGGCGGGCGCCCGGCTGGTGCAGGGCGCGAGCGGCCAGGCGGCTGGCGCGCCCCAACGCCTCTTTGGGGTGGCGGCCGGCCAGCCACGCGGGCAGGAACCCGGCGACGAACGCGTCACCGGCGCCCACCGAACCAGGGGAGGGCTCCACCGGCTCGGCCGGAGCGGTCACGCAGTCCTCGCGCGTCTTGGACGCCCAGAGGCCGCCCTCCTCGCCGAGCTTGATGACGACGTTGGGGAACCAGGCGGTCAGCACCTTGGCGGCGGCCTCGGGGGTGTCGCGGCCGGTCAGCACCCGGGCCTGGTCGACGTTGACGAACAGCAGCCGCGCACCCTGGGTCCAGTCCAGGAAGTTCTCCGCGCCCGCGCGCTCCAGCGGCGCGTGCGAACCACCGTCCACCGAGATCGACATGCCGCTCTCGCGCGCCATGCGCAGGGCCACCCGGGCGGCACGGCGCGAGTCGTCGTTGATCAGCGTGTAGCCGGACACGTGCAGGTGGCCGTCGGGGCCGAACACGTCGCGGGGCAGGTCCTCGGGCTGCAGGCGGGCGTTGGCGCCCGGGTCGCTGAGCATCGTCCGGTCGCCTCGGTGGGTGATCATGACGACGCAGTGACCGGTGCCGCGCTCGGGGTCCATGACCATGCGCGAGTCCAGGCCGTAGCCCATGAGCTCCATCTCGCGCGTACGCCCGGTGATGTCGGAGCCTCGACGACCCACGAACGTGGTCTCGGTTCCTTCGACCGACAGCCAGGCGGCGATGTTCGCGCCGGAGCCGCCGCCGTACATGACCACCGAGGCGGGGGTGTCACTGCCCCTGGCCAACGGGTGGAACGCGCGCGCGACGGCGTCGGTCATCAGATCACCGATCACGACCACTCGAGTCATTTCGACAGCCACCACCGAGGGTTGAGAACCTGTGCCCGCACGACGTTAACAGCTTAACGATCAGGGGCGGGTAACGAACTGACAGCACCACGGACACACGGTCACGGAGGCGTTGTCGGGGTCGAACGACCCACCGGAACAGGTTACGCCGACCCGGATGTGGACTGGTCCGTCGACGCTCGCGACAGGGGCCGATCCGGTGGTGATTTCTGTCGGACCGCATGGACTTTCTCCGGATTCGGCCGATTGTCGTCTAGTCTCACAGTCGTGCAGTCCTACCCGAACCACTGGGAAGCCGACGTCGTCCTCACCGACGGAGGCACCGCGCATCTGCGCCCCATCACCCCTGACGACGCCGACCTCCTGCGCGAGTTCCACGCACGGCTCTCACCGGAGACGATCTACTACCGGTTCTTCGCGCCCTACCCCAAGCTGTCCGACCGTGACGTGAAACGCTTCACCACGGTCGACTACGAGGACCGTGTGGCCCTGGTCGCCACCATCTCCGACTCGCTCGTCGCGGTGGTGCGGTACGACAAGGTCGCCCCGGAGGAGGCCGAGGTCGCCTTCGTCGTCGAGGACGCCCACCAGGGGCGCGGTCTGGCCTCGGTGCTCTTGGAGCACATCGGCGCGGCCGCCCGCGAGCGCGGCGTGCGTCGCTTCATCGCCGACGTGCTGCCGGAGAACCGGCGCATGATCAACGTCTTCCGTGAGGCCGGGTACACCGCGCAGCAGACCTTCGACGAAGGGGTCATCCGGCTCACCCTGGACCTGCAGCCCACCGACGGGTCCCAGGAGGTCATGCGCGCCCGCGAGCAGCGCGCCGAGTCGCGTTCCATCGCACGCCTGCTCTTTCCCGAGTCCGTCGCGGTCATCGGTGCCAGCCGCACCGCGCACACCATCGGTCAGACCGCCCTGCGCAACCTCCTCGGCGGTGAGTTCCAGGGGCCCGTCTACCCGGTCCACCCCGAGGCCAAGGCCGTAGTGGGCGTTCGCGCCTACCCGTCGGTCCTGGACATCCCCGACCAGGTCGACCTGGCCGTGGTGGCGGTCCGCGCCGACATGGTCGTGGACGTGGTCGAACAGTGCGCCGAGAAGGGTGTGCACGGCCTGGTCGTGGTCAGCTCCGGGTTCGGTGAGACCGGGCCCGAGGGCCGGGTCCGCCAGGACGAACTGGTGCGCACCGCCCGCGCCGCCGGCATGCGTGTGGTCGGACCCAACTGCCTGGGCATCGCCAACACCGACGCGTCGATCTCGCTCAACGCCACCCTCTCCCCGGACCTGCCCCCGGCGGGCCCCATCGGGTTCTTCTCCCAGTCCGGTGCGCTGGGCCGCGCCATCCTCCAACGGGTCGCCGAGCGGGGCATGGGACTGTCCACGTTCGTCTCGGCCGGCAACCGCGCCGACGTGTCCGGCAACGACCTCATGCAGTACTGGCAGGAGGACCCCGCGACCCAGGTCGTCCTCCAGTACCTGGAGTCCCTGGGCAACCCGCGCAAGTTCACCCGACTGGCGCGGCGCCTGGCCAAGCAGAAGCCGGTCGTGGCGGTGCGCAGCGGCGGTTCGGCGCACACCACCCCCACCGGTCACGCCGCCGGTGGGCTGGCCCTGCCCGACTACGCCGTCACCTCCCTGTTCCAACAGGCCGGCGTGGTGCGCGTGGACGACATCACCCAGATGTTCGACGCCGCCCAGGTGTTCGCCTACCAACCGTTGCCCGGGGGGCCGCGCGTGGGCATCATCGGCAACTCCGACTCCCTGGAGCTGCTGGTCAAGGACGCCGCTGTCCGACAGGGGCTCAAGCCGCACGACCCCGTGAACCTCGGGCCGCAGGCCACCGCCGAGGACTTCGACAACGCGCTCCAGGCCGCCTTGGCCGCCGACGACGTCCACTCGGTCGTGGTGGTGTTCGTCCCGGCCCTGCACCCGATCGGCGACGACGTGGCCCGCGCGCTGCGAGCCCGTTCCCTGGAGTCGGGCAAGCCGATCGTCACCACCTACCTGGCCCGCCAGGGCATCCCCGAGGAACTGCGCCACGTCGGCGACCTGGGGCAGACCCTGCACGGTTCGGTGCCGTCCTACCCCGCCCCCGAGGACGCCGTGCGCGCCCTGGCGCACGCCACCCGCTACGCCCAGTGGCGCGACCGCAAGCCCGGTCGGCACCCCGAACTGCCCGACATCGATGGGGCCCGCGCCCGCGCGGTCATCGCCCGGGCCCTGGCCAAGGCCGACGCCGAGAAGGGCGACATCGCCTGGTTCGGCGGTGATCGCCGCTACGACGAGGAGACGGCGATCTCCAGCGAGGACGCCCGCGACCTGCTGTCCTGCTACGGCATCGCCGCCTACCCCGACATCCGGGTGCACTCGGCGGAGGAGGCCGTGGTCGCGGCCGGAGAGCTGGGCTACCCCGCGGTCGTCAAGGCCGACGCCCCCGATCTGCGGGTCCGGGCCGGCGGCACGTTCGTCCGCGCCGACCTGCGCGCCCCCGAGGACGTGCGCAGCGCCTACCTGTCCCTGTACGACCGCTTCGGCGACGACGCCGAACTGGTCGTGCAGCGCATGGCGGCGCCCGGTGTGCCCACCGTGGTGCGGGCCGGGGACAACCAGTCCTTCGGCTCCGTGGTCTCGTTCGGTCTCGCGGACGTCACCGCCGAACTCCTCGACGACCGTTCCTTCCGGCTCGCGCCGTTGACCGACATGGACGCCGCCGACCTCATCCACGCGGTCCGGGCCGCCCCGCTGCTGTTCGGTCTGCCCGCGGGGGCGACCTCGCTGGCCGAACAGCCCAACGTGGAGGCCCTGGAGGAACTTCTCATCCGGGTCTCGCGCCTGGTGGAGGCGTTCCCCGAGATCGGCTACGTGGACCTGGACCCGGTACTGGTCAACGCCACCGGCGCCCACGTTCTGGGGGCCCGCATGTGGCTGCGCGAGGCGCCCGAGGTGCGCCCCGACTCCGGGCCCCGCAGGTTGCGCGGGGTGACGTTCTGATCCGGCCGTGGGCCTCGCTCTTCGCCGGACGGTCGCGAAGTGTCATCGGAAGGGGGCAGGATAGGGGTATGAGGAAAACACGTGCCGTGCCCACAGACTGGCGTCTGGAGATCGAGCGGAGCGGGTACTACCCCGCGCTGGTCATCGACGCCGTCGCCGACGTCCTGGGCGACGAGGACGCTCAGGCGTTCATCGTGCACCACGAGGCGACCTTCGACCCCGCCATGGAGATGCGGCGGCACATCACCGTGATGCTGCTGACCGCGACCCGCCTGGTGGTCTGCCACACCGACGAGCACCCACCGACCGAGCCCGGCGGCGCCTCGCACGCCTCCACCACGACCGACAGCATCCAGTTGGGCAACGTCCAGTCGGTGGCCCTGACCCGGGTGGTGCCCAACCCGGCCCAGTACACGTCGGGCAGCATGCCCAGCGAGCTGGTCCTCAGCGTCAACCTGTCGGTGAACTGGGGCGCGGTCGCCCACATCGACCTCGAACCGGCCTCCTGCGCGGACGAGAGCTGCGAACTCGACCACGGCTACACCGGCGCCATCACCGCCGAGCCGCTCACCCTCAGGGTCAGCGAGGCGGCCGACGGTGCGGAGGCCGTGCAGTCGATGCTGCACTTCTCCGACGCGCTGTCCCGGGCGGCCCGGGGCCGCTGAGCCACGTCGGCGAGGGGCGGGGACCGTCGTGTCCCCGCCCCTCGCCGTCTTCGGTGGGCGTGCGGTACGGCCGTGTGACGCGTGAGGTGCGGGCGTGTTCCGGTCAACGTGGGCGCCTCCGTGCGTCACGTGGACTTCATCGACGGAGTGTCCTGGAGCGTGGTGCCGCAATGATGCGGCCGTCTAGTGTGGTGATCGGATTTTGTGCCTACCGCCACAAGACAGACGCCGGCGGCCACGAGCCGCACGCGTGTTCCGCGCCGTGCCCCCAGGTCCACGCGCGCGTTCAACGGAGAAAGGTCAGTCTGCGATGACGCAGCACCCGCCGTCCGCGACCCCCGACACCCCGCTCGTGCGGTGGAGCGTCGATCGGGCCATCGCCACGATCACCCTCGACTCCCCGCGTAACCGCAACGCCCTCTCCGCCCGGTTGCGCACCGAGCTCTCCCGGGCCCTCACCGACGTCATGACCGACGACGAGGTACGCGGTGTCGTGCTCACCGGAAGCGGACCGGTCTTCTGCGCCGGCGCGGACCTCAAGGAGGTCGGTGCGGCCCTGGCCGGAGAACCGGTCGAACCCGCGCCCGAACTTCCCGAGATCTTCGAACAGATCATGGGCGGGCCCAAACCGGTGATCGCCGTGCTCAACGGGGCCGCCCGCGCCGGCGGTATCGGTCTGGTCGCCGCCGCGGACATCGCCCTGGCCCCCAAGAGCGCCACCTTCGCCTTCACCGAGGTGCGGATCGGCGTCGTCCCGGCGATCATCTCCATCCCGGTCTCCGCCCGCATGCACTCGCGTCAGCTGAGCCGCTACTTCCTCACCGGCGAGCTGTTCGACGCCTCCGCCGCCGCCAAGGCCGGACTCGTCACCCAGGCCGTGTCCGACCGGGACATGGAACACGCCGTCGAAGCGATTCTTCAGGGACTGCGCGGATCCGCCCCGCGCGCCCTGTCCCGCACCAAGCAGCTCATCGGCGACCTGGAGGGCGGGGCCCAGGCCGCTCCCGACCGGCGCATCGAGGCGTTCACGCGCATGGGCGCACTGTCCGCCGAGTTCTTCGCCGGAGAGGACGCCGCCGAGGGGCGCACGGCCTTCTTCGACAAACGCCCGCCACACTGGGCCCGGTGAACCGGAGGTCGCACACCCGACGACCCGGGTGTGCGACCTCGGTTCGCACGCTCTCCACGACAGGCCACAATGGTCGGGTGAGCTACTCCGGAGATACCAGGGTCGGCGGCCCCGCCGACCTGCGCCAACTACCGCACCTGACGATCACCAAGCTGGCCGTCGGCCCGATGGACAACAACGCCTACCTCCTGCGCTGCCGCGCGACGGGAGAGGCCGTCCTCATCGACGCCGCGGCCGACCCCGAACGCATCCTGGAGATGATCGGCGAGGAGGGCCTGGCCCGCGTGGTCACCACCCACCGCCACCAGGACCACTGGCAGGCACTGGCCGAGGTCGTCGGCCAGACCGGTGCCCGCACGGTCGCCCACCCGGACGACGCCGACGAACTTCCGGTGTCGGTGGACGAACCCGCGCACCACGGCGGCACCATCCCCGTCGGGGACTGCGTGCTCACCGTCATCCACCTGCGCGGTCACACGCCCGGGTCGATCGCCCTGCGCTACGACGACCCCGAAGGCCACACCCACCTGTTCACCGGGGACAGCCTCTTCCCCGGCGGGGTGGGCAAGACCTGGTCCGACGAGGACTTCCGTACCTTGTTCGGTGACGTCTCCGAGCGTGTCTTCGGCGCCCTGGCCGACGACACCTGGGTCTACCCCGGGCACGGCGGCGACACCACACTGGGCGCCGAGCGCCCCCACCTGTCCGAGTGGAGCGAGCGCGGCTGGTGAGTCAGCCGACGTAGCAGCAGAAACCCACGTGTCCGAGGTGGTCGGCGACCGCCTCGGACACGTCGGCGCCGCGGACGAGCGCCCGATGGAAGACGAGCATGGCCGCGCCGGTGCGCTCGTCCGAGACGGGCAGCGGGCTGGCCACCACGGTGTGCGCGCCGAGAGCCAGCAGGGTGCCCGCGAAACCGCCCGGTGCGCGCGTGAGGAAGCCCCGGCCGCCCCAACACGTGGCCAGGGTGACCAGCGCCGACAGCGGTGGTGACCGGACCAGGTCGTGGGCGAACAGGGGCCCGTCGGCGAACTCCACCCGGGACCGCAGGGCCGACCGCGCGTCGGTGCGCCCGTGTCCCGCGAGGTGGACCAGGTCCGCACCGGCGAGCGCCGCCAGGACCTGGTCCCGCCGGGCCCCTTCCAACACCCGCGCCCCCGGGTAGGTGCCCGCCAACGCCCGCACCTCCGCACCCGCCCCGGCCGGTTCGGTGGCCGCGGCCAGCAGGACCCGCGGACCCCGGCGGGGGCGATGCCGGATCCAGGCCCGCGCGCCGGCGACGACCGTGACCGGACGCCCGCGCAGCCCCGCCAACAGTCCCCAAGGCGGGTCGTCCAGGTAGGGGGCGCCGGTGACCACCAGGGGGCGCTCGCCGGTCAACGGCAGTATCGGTGCCACCAAGGCCTCGGCGAGGGGGTCCAGAGCCCGCCGCGCGTCGCCGAGCGGTGTCGCCGCGCACGCGTGTCGTGCCCCCGCCAGCAGGCGGCGCAGCCTCAGGAGCGGGCCCAACGGCGCCGCGTGGACCCGGCCGGCCACCGCAACGAGAGCGACGGCCTGGTCCGAGGCCCGGGAGAAGTGCACGAACGCCCGATCGCCCAGGGTGTCGAACAGCCGGTCCAGCACCGGTCCGTGTCGCGGCCGTGGGCGGGCCACCATCAGGTCCGTCTCCGGGGGCGTGCCCGTCACGGCCGGCAGGGTGTGCCGTGTGATCTCCGGACGCGTCGGCTCCGCCCATTCCAGCGCCGCAGCCGGGTCACCGACCGCCAGCGCCCCCTCCAGCCCCGCCTGGAGTACGTGGGGGTCACCGCACCCCGATCCCAGCCACGCGCCCGGAAGGGGTGCGCCGCCCGAGGGGCGTGGTCCGGCGGTCACCGAGGCGGACCCGATCGGCCCGAAAGGCGCGTGCACGGGGACGGCGCCCCGGACGAACGGGTTGCCCGCGGGTGACCGCGGGCCGGACGCTCCCGTGCCGGCGGTGGGTGCCTCGTCCACGGTGTCGGGCACCGGGGCCGCGTCGACCCCGGCCGGCAGGTGCGCGGCGAGGGTGGCCAGGGCGCGCGCGGCGTCGGGGGTCGTGTGCGGCGCGGTGGTGGAGGGCGAGCGCAGCTCCAAGGCCTGCCGCGCGCGTTCGAGGGGGCGGCTCCGGTGGGTGCGTGCGGCCAGCCTCTCCAGCCGTCCGGCCAGGCCGTGCCAGGGCGACCCCGGACCGATGTGCCGCCGGACGCGTCGGGACAGCAGGAGCGCGGCCCGGTGGTCGCCCTCCAACAGGCGGAGTTTGGCCTCCAGCAGAGTGCGGACGTGGTCGCTCGGTCCTTCCCGCCAGGGCGCCTCCGCCAGGGTGCGGCCGGCCTCCTCCACCTGCCCCTCGGCGAGCAGGGCCTCCGCCAGGTCCACGCGCAGCGCCTCCTGGCGGTCCGTGGGGACCAGCGGCATGAGCGCGAGGAAGGTCCCGATCGCGCGGGGCGCGTCGCCCCGGTACAGGTCCAGGCACCCCTGGTTCTGCCGGGCGACCGTGCCGAGGAGCGGCAGGCCCCGGTCCTCGGCCAGGGCGCGGGCCTCCTGCAGGTGGTCCCGTGCCGGACCGAAGCGTCCGCACAGGGCCTGGGCCAGCCCCAGGTCGGTGAGCACCCCCGGCACCACCGGTGCGAGGTCGGCGGCGGGGTGCCCGCGCAACAGGCCCCGAGTCTCCTCCAACAGGGCCACGGTGTCCTCGAAACGCCCGTCCCGGGCCAGCCTCACCCCGTCGGCGACTCTGGCCAACAGGGGCCGCGCGGCGCGCAGGATCGCGGCGGAATCGGGCGTCGCGCTGGGGGACAACACGTCCGGCTGCCTTTCGCCAGTGGGGCCGGTCGTCTCCAGTGATAGCAGCGCGTCGGTCGGTCCGGGAGCGTCCTCGGACAACCTGGGGACGAACGAAGCGGGACCGAAACGGCGCTATCCCGACAAACGGTGGGCGTGCGCGCGGGGTCCGCGTGGGACCGCCCCGGTTTTCGGGTCGGTCCTATTCAGATCGTGAACCAGTCGGTGACCGCGGTGGGGTGGCCCGAACGCACCACGGTCAGCGACAGGGGGCCCCGGGGCAGGTCCTCGGCGTGGAAGGCGCCGTCACCGCCCACGAACACGCGCAGCCGCTCCTCGGGGCGGTGCAGGAACACCTCCACGTGGTCGAACTCGCCTCTCACCAGACCGGCGAGCGAGCTCCCGTCCTCCCGGGCGCACAGGTGCAGGTCGATCACCAGGTCGTCGAGGTGGAGGCACAGCGTCGTCGTGGCGCCGTCGCCGCCGTCACGCGAGGCCGCGGCGGGCGGGGCTGTGTCGAGCACGGTCCGCACCGGGCGCGCGCGGTCGAGGGAACGGTCGAAGGCGGCCAGCGCCGCCCTCCTGCCGGGTTCTGTGTCCTTCACGGGTCGGGCACGCCTTTCTGTCGGTCGGGCGCCGCCAGGGAACGGCGCAGTCGGCGGAACAGGTTCCGCCGCTCGTTCGCGGTGGTGCGGTGGGAGACCGGCGCGGCCCCGGGGGAGTCGTCCAGGTACTGCCGGGCGATCCGTCGGTCGGTCGGGCCGAGCGCGTCGATGGCCCGGTGGAGCTCGGCATGGCGCTCCTTGCGCAGGTACGCGTCCTCGACGTCGAGGAGGTGGTCGGCCCATCCGGCCAGCCGATGCGGATCGACCGGCACCTGACCACGGGCGCGGTCGCGTTGGCGTCCGCACTCGCTCCGGGTCACACGGCGCAGCCAGGCGCCGAGCAGGTGGGGGTGGCGCAGGCGCGGCAGGTGCCGGTTGAGGTTCAGCCACACGGTCTGTACGGCGTCCTCGCGATCCTGCCGTGCCAGGCCGTAGGAGCGGGCGACGCGGTTCACGGTGGGCAGGTGGCGGTCCACGATCTCCTCCCAGGCGCCGGTGTCGCCGTGGCAGGCGTCCAGCACGAGTTCGGCGTCGGAGCGCGGGTGCGGGGTGGGGCCGAATGTGGCCGTAACCGGCAGGGGGG
>NZ_QOCZ01000011.1 GCF_018207095.1 Nocardiopsis sp. MG754419
CTGGAGCAGTTGGACATCCTGGGCGAGGAGGTCGTCCCCGTCCTGAGGAAGGAGTTCGCCGCGAAGAAGCCGCCGCACGTGCCCGACGCACCGGTCCACACCTCACTGGTCACCGCGCGCGACACCGAGGACACCCCCGCTCCGGCGACGAACTGAGACGGACGACCCTTGAACGCGGGCGGGCTCCCGCCGCTCGGCACGAGCCCGCCTCCGGCACGTCCCCGCCGCACTGCAGGAAGAGGAACCCATGTCCAACGCCGAAGCCCACCCGGACACCCAGGTGTGCACCGAGGGAGGGCTCCCCGGGCCCCGGGCCGCGCGCCTGGGGGGAGCTCCGGTCGAGATCATCACCGCCCGCGCCGTGCCCCTGGGCGGGCCGCGCGCGATGAACGTGCGCCGTACCCTGCCCCAGCGGCAGCGCTCCCTGATCGGGGCGTGGTGCTTCGTCGACCACTACGGGCCCGACGACGTGGCCGCCACCGGCGGCATGGACGTGGCCCCGCATCCGCACACGGGACTGCAGACGGTCAGCTGGCTGTTCGCGGGGCTCGTCTCCCACAACGACTCCGGTGGCAACAGCGGGGACATCCGCCCCGGGGAGATGAACCTGATGATGGCGGGGGCGGGCATCTGCCACTCCGAGACCTCATCGGCGACCTCCGGTCGGCTCCATGGGGTCCAACTCTGGATCGCTCTGCCGGAGGAGGCCCGACACAGCCCGGAGCGCGGTTTCGAGCACTTCGTTCCCGCACCCACGGCCTTCCCGGGTGGCTCGGCCCTGGTCTTCATCGGATCGCTGCTGGGTTCTCGGTCACCGGTGCACACGTACACGCCGCTGGTGGGGGCCGAACTCGTCATCGATCCCGGAGGTGTCCTCGACCTCCCCGTCGATGCCGGGTTCGAGCACGGCCTGTTGGTGGACACCGGCGCGAAGGTGACACTCGAAGGCGTGCACGTCCCCAAGGACGCCGTGGGCTACACCGGTGTCGGGGCCCGGACGCTGCGGGTGGCGAACGAGGGCACGGAACCGGCCCGGCTCGTGCTCCTGGGCGGTGCCCCCTTCGGCGAGGAGGTCGTCATGTGGTGGAACTTCCTGGCCCGGTCGACGGAGGAGATCAGCCGGTACCGCGAAGAGTGGCAGAACCACGGCGAGCGGTTCGGCCGTGTCGAGGGGTACGTGGGGCACGGCGGCCCCGGAAGGAACGCCGACGGCATGACGCGGATCCCCGCACCGGAACTGCCCCCGGTCCGGATGCGGCCGAGGAAGAACCCACCACCCCACGCACAGTTCCACGGCTGACCGCCACCACCCGCACCCGCTCCGGCCACTTCCGCCGCAGCCGGGCCCAGGGTCCGCACCACCCACCACCGACCGGATCGACACCCTCCCGAGAACCGAGGTATGCGCGATGACCGCACAGCCGACCGACAGGACCGGCGCCCCCGTGTCCATCACACTCGACGAAACACGCGCCGTCAGCGCCTACACGGTGACCCTGGACGACGGCACGCTCGCCGGACGCGTGGACTTCGTCGACCCGCCCGGGGCACCCGAGGAGCGCGTCTTCTTCCACACCGAGGTCGCACCGGAGTTCGGCGGGCGCGGCCTGGCCGGACTGCTCCTGCGCGAGGCACTGGCCGACAGCACCCGCAGGAACATCACCGTCGTCCCCGTGTGCCCGCTCTTCGCCGAGCACCTGCGTGAGCACGGCGACGAGTACACGGCCGGGGGCGGTCGATTCCGCCGGCCCAGGCCGGCCGACCTCGCACTGGTCGAGAAGACGGTCCAGGGCCTGGGTGAGGCATGAGCGCGGAGCGTCCCTACATCGACAAGGAACACCCCCAGGTCTACGCGGCGCTGGTCAAGGCGGCCGGGGCCTCCCGGTCCGCGTCCCACGAGGCCGGTCTGGGCGACGACCTCATCGAGATGATCAACATCCGTGTCTCCCAGATCAACGGGTGCGCGACCTGCCTGAGCGTCCACTTTCCGAAGGCGCGCGAGGCCGGCGTTGCTCAGAGCACCCTGGACGTGCTGCCCGCCTGGCGCGAGGCCGCCCTGTTCACCAAGGAACAACGGGCCGCACTCGAACTGGCCGAGTCCCTGACCGTGCTCGATCCGACCGTCGATCGAGCGGCAGTCAACGCGCGTGCGGCCGCCCATCTCACCACGGCCCAGATCTCGGCGGTGGAGTGGACCACCACCCTCATCAACGCCTTCAACCGCGTCTCGATCGCCAGCGGCCACCCCGTGATCAGACGCTGAAAGTCCGCCCCTGAGGCGGCGGGCCGCACAGGCGACGCCGGCGAAGGGTGGCAACCGTCATCATCGACCGCGTCTCGGGTATGGGTCTGGGCCGGGCACGGATCCGACGGCATCGGAACCGCGCGCCCGCCCAGGCCCGAGGACGAAGCACGGGCGCTCCCCTCCCCCCCCGGCCACGGCGCCGGCGCCGGTCACCACCACTAGGCTCGGATCGTCCCCGAACCGCAGAGTGCCGGGCCGTGGCCTCAAGGCGCCCTCCGTCCGGGCTCGGCGATACCGAGCCAGGGTGCGAGGGGACCGACGAGGCCGTCCGACACCCGCCCCGGGGCACCGGTGGCACGGTCCAGCCCACGTGTCCACGATGACGACCCTCCGACAGCGGTGAAGAAGCGATCATGTCCCGAAACCCTGCCCTCCACGTCACCCGAGTCTCCGAGAACGTCCACCATGTGCGAGCGGGGACGGTCAACTGGGTCCTCCTCAGTGAGGGAACGGACCTCACCCTGATCGACGGGGGCTACCCCGCCCACGGCGACGCGGTCGAGGAGTCCATCCGCGGTCTCGGTCGGCGCCCCGAGGACGTGGCCGCCGTTCTGGTGACCCACGCGCACGTCGACCACATCGGCTCACTCGGCCGATTCGTCGCCAGGTACGGCGTACCGGTCCACATGAACGCCCGGGAGGTGGCGCACGCGCGCCGCGACCTGCTCCAGCAGGCGACGCCCAAGGACATCCTCTCCCAGGCGTGGCGCCCCCGTGTCCTGCCGTGGGCCCTGCACATCATCCGCTCGGGGGCCCTGGGCGACGTCGCACTGGACGCCGCGACCCCCTTCCCGAACGACGGGGCCCTGGACGTCCCCGGCCGTCCCGTGCCCGTGGCCACCCCGGGCCACACGTCGGGTCACTCCACCTACCACCTGCCCGAGCACGGCGTTCTGGTGTCCGGCGACGCGTTGGTGACGGCCCATCCCCTGTCCCGCGTCCACGGCCCCCAACCGTTGCCCTCGATGTTCCACCACGATCGGGTCGAAGCCGATGACGCCCTGGACCGGCTGGTGGACCTGGACGCCGACGCCCTCCTGCCGGGGCACGGACCGGTGTGGCGGGGCGGCATGCGCGAGGCGGTCGCCACGGCACGGGAGAACGCCGCCCGCGTGTGGTGAGACCGCGGGCGGCGGGTGCCCCCGAGGGCTCGAAGGAGCGTCCCCGGGGCTCGGGCGAAGCCGGTGGATCAACGCCTGGGCCCTCGCAAGAGCAGGATGGGGCACGCGGGCCCGAGGGGACCGCGAGGTGAGGCGGCGACGATGTGCTGTGCGATGGGCGGCCCCTCCCACCGCCGGGAATCCCGACCGCCCGGGCAGGCGTTCTCGTCGTCCACCGCCGACGGGTGCGCGGGTGCGCGGCACGCGGCGGAGTCGTGGGGGCCTCGGAAGTCGACTCTACCAGGGGCCCGATAGGGGCCACGGTCGCGGCCGAAGAAGGTCGGGGAGCGGATCGGTCCCGCACCGACACCCGGGCGTACAGGGCACCGAGTACCCGAGCGTGAAACGTGGACCCGCCCCGTGGTGCGCCTCCACCGGGGCCTTCTCACCTCGGCACCGCTCGGCTGCTCGGCCCGGGTCGGGAAGCGCCGACCGAAGAGCCTTCCCCCGTCATGACCACGCCCGTTCTCGGTGCGAAGCGCTCGACGGCCGCCTCGCACCGAGGACGTGTCGTCAGTCCCTGGGCGGAACCGCGTGGGAGAAGCCCAGTTCCTGGAGGGCGGTGCGCAGCTGCTCGGCCGCGGCGTCGAGGACGCTCTGATCCTTCTCCATCTCGATGCCGGAGATGTCGAAGTCGGACATGTCCCAGACCGGCGCGACGTGGATGTGCAGGTGCGCGACCTCGAAGCCCGCGATGATCAGTCCCGCGCGAGGCGCGTCCCAGGCGCTGCGCACACCCTGACCGATGGCCTGCGCCACCTCCATGCACTTTGCCAGGAGCTCCGGTTCGGCCTCGGTCCAGCGGTCGATTTCCTTGCGGGGGACGATCAGAGTGTGTCCGGGGCGCAGAGGGGCGATGGACAGGAACGCGACGACGTCGGGATCCTGCCAGACGAAGTGCCCGGGGAGTTCGCCGGAAATGATCTGGGAGAAGATGGTCGACACGGGAGAAGGACCCTTCGTGGTCGCTCGGTGGAGGTGGTGATTGTTGCCGGGAACGCTGATGCGCGGTGTCGCTGCGGGCCCCGTGCGAGGGGACGGTAGGCCACCACGAGTGTCGGTGTCATTCTGCGCCACGTCGCACGGCTCTGGGGACGCCCCCGGCGATCAGCACGGGCGGCCCCGACCCCGTCTTCGCCCCGTGCCGCCATGGCTCGCCCCACGGCAAGGGGGCTGAGCACCCGGCATCGGGCCGAGCCCACGCTCGACCAGACGACACCGCCGGTCGTTCATCAGGTACGGCGACCGGAGTCGGTCCCTACCGACCGTTCCCACTCGTCCCGCATCGTTTCCGTACCATCCGGCGACTCGATCGGGTCCCGCTCCCCCACCGTCGGTTCGACGTGTCCCGGCCGGGGTGAGAACGCGGTGACCTTGGCGACGCGCGTGTCGCGTCCGCTCACCGGATACGTCGCATCCGCTTCTTCGCCCGTTCCACCACCCCGGTCAGGCCTCCTCGAACAGGCGGGCCCCGCTTCTCCGTGCCTCGCGAACAGCGCCTCCGTGCCCTGGCGCCGGCGACCCGCGACACCGGTTCCGGCACGGACACGGAGAGCCGTCCGCGCCGGCGCGGCCCTCCTCGCGACGACGCCGGACTCCCCCGCCCGGGTCCTCCCTTGCCGGATCCGACCGGGACGAGGGATCTTCGGGTGGTGGAAGCGGGCTGGCGGAAGGCGGCGGCAACGGCACACCCGCAGCAGGATCGGCCGAAGCCCTGATCGGCGTGCGTGTGGGGTCCCCGTGCCACCACCGGTCTCACCGGTGGACCGACATGGCTGGGAGGTCGGCGAGGGCCGCGCGTTCGCCCGACAGGTCGCAGTGCGGGCCCATGGTGGGCCGTGACCGGCGGTTCGGGGTGTCCTCCGAACGAGAGACCGGGGGTACTTCGCGTCGGGGACGCCTTTGCGGTGGCCCCCGCTGTCTCCTTCCGAAAACGCTCGTTTCCGGAAGGAGACGGCTCCCTCACGGGGTCGCCGTGTCCTCGGCGCGGGTCGTGGTTCCGATGTTCCGCAGCCCCCGACCCGGCCGGTGTGCGTCACGGTCTCCTCGATGAGGATCAGGCCGCCACGGCCGCCAAGGCCAGGAGCGCGAGGCTGATGGCGTTGTAGAGCGCGTGCATGAGGACCCCGGGCCAGATCGACCCGCTGCGCCGGTAGAGCTCGGCGGCGATCAGCCCCACGATCACCGCCGCGGGCAGGACCTCGTTGATGCCGTGCATGAGCGCGAACACCACCGCGCTGCCCACGACACCGACCAACGCGCCGTAGCGCAACAGCACGGTGGTCACGACCCCGCGGAACAGGAACTCCTCACCGAGCGGGGTGAGCACGGCCAGGGTCAGCATCATCAGCGCCAGTGACACCGCCCCGGCCCCGGCACCGGCGGCGTAACTGGCCTGGGTGTCGCCTTCCACGTCGATGACGAGGCTGACCAGGTAGACGGTCACGGCCCTGGCCACGAACGCGACGAGCCCCGCGGCGAGGCCGATCATCATCCAGCGCACGGTGGTACGCCGCACACCGAAGGTCTCCCAGGGGCACCGGCGCACCAGCGCGGCGGCGAGGAAGGCGAGGAGTCCGCCCCCGCCGCTGACCACACCGGAAACGATGCCGGCGGTCGGGCCGCTCATGCCCAGGTGGTTCAGCTGGGGTGCGAGCACGAACGCGATGAGCGCCATCACCGCCAGCCCCACCGTCAGCTCGATCCACCCGGGGCGGGGCCCGGTGGAGGCCGTGGTCTGTGTGGTGGACGGTGAGGTCATCGGACGGGGTCCTTCCCAGAGCGGCCTCGGGGATACGGGGCCGCGAGCGAGTCGATGGAGGTACGGCGGTAGGGCTCCCTTCTTCCCGTTCGGTGGGGGGATAAGCGCCGTCGCACGATCGACTTCCCGCGCCTGCTCACCCCGCGCCGGAACCGCCCGGAGTGTGGGAGGCCCCAGGTCCTCCGCCCCGTCCCGTACGCCCGCGAAGGGCGTGATCGGGTGTCACAGCGGTCCTCAGATCCTCCCGCGGCGCCTGTCGTCGATGTGGCGCTTGGCCATGACCGTCATGAAGACGAGGAGGAGCGGCCCAAGGGTGACCACGCCCCACCAAGCGAGCCGCACTCTGTGGTCCGACATCTCGGAGCCGCTGAAGTACAGCAGGACCACCACCAACGCAAGGGTGAAGAGGCCGAAAAGGCCGAACATGAGGGCGACGCGGTTCTCCCTCGGCGTGTTGCGGGACGACGTGTGCTCGGGGGTGCCTCCAGAAGTACTCATGGCACTCTCTTCTCCGAGAAAACGGACACGGAACGCCTCCGCGTGGCCGGATCCAGCCGGACCGACTCCCCTCGTGGCGTGTCCGGCCCGGCGGGGGCGCGCGGGACGTCCGGTCGCGGGGGCTCTTCTCGCTCCGCGTGGCGAGTCGCTGAAGACCCACGACCCCTGGCCCGGGCACCCGGCCTCGCCAACTCCCCGGGGAAGGCCTTGGGCGAGAATCGCGTCGGCGACCCTCACAACCCCTGCGATGTGGGCATCACGAACGAGGTCGCCCGGCGCTACGGAGCCAGGGGCGCGGACGGATACGGCGAGGGGCCGCCCGGACCGACACAGGAGTCGAGGAGGACCGCCGGGCGCGGCGGTGGAGCCACGGCCCGCCCCCGAGCGGCGACCGAGCCGTGGTCGGTCGGGCGTCCGGACCCGACCTCGCCGCCGAGACGTACCCTGTTCTCTCGAAGAGCGACCCGATACCCGGAGCGGCCCCAGGGGCGACGGCACGAGAGGGGCGGCTGATGGCGTGGAGCACTCGGCAGATCGCCGACATCGCCGGCACGACGATCAAGACCGTCCGGCACTACCACAAGATCGGGTTGCTGGACGAGCCCGAGAGGGCGGCGAACGGGTACAAGCAGTACCGGACACAGCACCTGGTACGCCTACTCCGGATCCGGCGGATGAGCGACCTCGGTGTTCCGTTGTCGCAGATCAAGGCCATGGGAGACATCGACGGAGCGCCCGACCAGGCGATCCGCGACCTGAACGCGGAGCTCACGGCGACGATCGAACGACTTCAGCGGGTGCGCGCGGAACTGACCGACATCCTGCGTTACCGCGCACCGATCGACGTTCCGACCGGGTTCGGCCCGGTCACCGACGACCTCACCGACGCGGATCGATCCCTGATCATGATCTGCTCGCGGATGTTCACCGAAGAGGTCACCGATGACATGCGCGACATGATGAGCATGCGCGATGCCACGGACCGGGAGTTCAACGCGCTGCCCGCCGACGCCGACCAGGCCACGATCGAGGAACTGGCCGAACGGATGGCTCCGCTGATCGGCGACATCAGGGCGAAGCATCCGTCATCCCGCGATCCGGGCGTCTTCGCGCGGGGCGGCGCCGAGTTCACCGAGAGCACGATGGTGCAGGCGGTGGTGGAGCTCTACAACCCGGCACAGATCCAGGTGCTCCAGCACGTGAACCACGTCCTCGCCGACGATGAGGGGCACGGATCCGAGGGCCCCGGAAACCGATCCGGCTGACAGCCGGGGAGACGATCCCCCGGCCGGGGACGAGCGCGGGGTGATGCCCGTTCCGGTCTGGGACCGCCCGAGCACGGTCCTGGTCGGACCCCGCTCCCCCGCGCGACGCCCCTGGGGTCCGGTCTCACCTCGTGGGCGCAGGGCTCGCACCCCTTCCGCGGGCGGTGTGTCGGCGCTCCGCCAGGTACAGGATGCCCACGATGAGGACCTGCGTGGGCACGAAGACCAGGACGATGATCATGCTCTCGTTACCGCCGGACGCGGCACGATCGACGACCAGCGGGCCTCCCCCGGACAGCAGCACCCCGGACCCCAGGGCGACGACGTTGTTGACGGCGTGGAGGGCGATCGGCGCCTCCAGCCCGCGGGTGACCAGCGCCATCGTGCCGAAGACGAAACCGAGCCACGTGTAGTAGAAGGACAGCCACGGATCGCTCGCGAAGTGCACCAGGCCGAACAACAGGCTGGAGACCACGAGCGCGAGAGCGGCGGCCGCACGCGGATGGCGCACCCAGGACCCGAGCGCGGGTCCGATGCCACCGCGGAACACCACTTCTTCACCGGCCGCCTGCAACGGGGCGGTGCACACGACGATCACCAGCATCACCACCGTGGTGCCGGTGATGACCACTCCCCCGGGGGGAAACCCGGCGAGGCCTTGAATCACCAGCATGATCACGCACAGCGGTGCGAACAGCAGGCCCATGAGACGGAGCATGCGCGGCCAGGAGAACGGCCGGCCGGTGGTGAAACCGGCGCGCACGGGCACCTTGCCGATCCATCGCATCACCAGCAGTGTCAGAGGGACCATCGCTCCCAGGGCCAGGTTGCCCATCAGCACCATGAGCGGGGTGCTCCCCACCGGCGGTTCGCCATCCGTGGAGAACGCCGTTTCGATGAGCGAGGCGAGGATCGCGGTACCGAACGGCACCACGACCATCGCCGCCATGAGCACGCACGTGATCAGGATCGGCCGCCACCACGCCATGCGCAGATGAGCGAGGAACGGGCGGGTGGAATCGACGTGGTCCTCCTGCTCACTCCCGGTTCCATGGTCCGGGGAAGACCCCTCGACGTGCGTGTTCGGTGTCATGAGAGCCGTTTCTGGTCGGTTCGGGTGCGACTGGTACGGGGAGGGGCCGGCCGACGATCCCGGACGTCCTCCACGCCGGAACACGCGCGAAGACGCGGACGTGCCCGCACCGCCTGCCACGTGGCGACCGTTCGACGGCCCCTGTGCGCTCACCACTGCACACCATGCCCTTGGGCCCGGGTCAACCCGGCGGTTCGGACGGCATACCAGTGCGGGACGCGATGTGGGCGGCCGGGCCGGTCAGGATGTGGCCGGCTCCGCGCTCGAAGCGACGGTGCAGGCGGGACAGGATCGGGAGATGGCCGAGCGAGGGGGCGTGAAGTTCCAGGAACCGGACCGGCTCACCCACTACTGGATGCTCCAGGCCCCGGAGGGTGTCGCCGAGATCCTGCGCCGTTTCCGGACCGCCCCGGGCCGGTGAGTTCCTCCTGGCCGCACTGCGCTCGTGCCCGCATGGACAGGCTCGCTCGGAGCCCAGCGGCATCGGCCGCGAAGGGCGGCCCGTGGTCTCCCGTGCCGTCGGCATGGCAGACCACGGGCCGGGTGCTCACGCTCCTGCTTCAGTGGGGCCCGCATCCTGGTGAGTGGCGGGAGACTCCCCCGGCGCGCCGGCGCCTCCCGCACGCTCGGACCGGAACACCGCAGAGCCGTGTCCGGTTCGGGCCGCCCAGGAAGCCGTGAGTCAGTCCAGGGTGAGCACAACGTGCCCGCGTTTCCCACGCTCGACATGACGGTAGGCCTCGGCGACCCGCTCGGCGGGACGCAGACCAGTAAAAGCGATCGTGGCGCGGCGTCGGCCGAACCACCGTGTCCACAGCGATCGCGGGAGGATCGCCAACGACGGCACCGTCGTCGTGGAGAGACCGTCCGGGGCGAGCAGGCGCCGCGCCCACCGGTAACCGCGACCGCCGTAGGCGTCGAACACGAGGTCGTACGGCTCGGACGCGACGATGGTGTCGAGGGAAGGCGCGGGTTCGGGGAACCGACGGCTCCCCGCCGGACACGGGTCAGCGGAAGCGGGGCGGTGCCCCGAGTACCGGCGGTGGGTGGCCTGGAACGCCTGGAAGAGGCCACCACAGAGGACTTTCTGGACATAGGGGGCGGGTATCGACGTTCGCCGGGTGTGACCGCTCCGGATTTCCTAGGGTCGGTCCGAAAAGACCCCTGAGGAGCTGTCGATGTCCACACCTCCGGAGCGCCCCCTTCCGCCCAACCCCTACCGCAACCTGGTCCTACTCTCGCTGATCACCCTTTCCGGCCACCGGCCGCCGCACGGGCTGCTGGAGCGCGCCCACCGGCTGGTCACCGGAGCACTTCCCCGCGGCCGGCGCCATCCCCGCCCGCACGAGTACGCCCGCACGCGCCGACGCGTCCTGCGCCGTTCCCTCTACCCGCGCGGTTGGCACCCGCTCGGACACACCGGGCTGCGGGTGTCGCCGCCCGACGGGCTGGGAGGTGAGGTCCGCGCCCTCGACGTGTTGGAGGGGCTGGACGCACCGGCCAGGGCGGCCTACGCCCTGCTGCGCTCGGAAGGGCTCGACGAGCGCGAGACCACCGACCTGCTCTCCTCGGTGGGCGTGCGCGACGCCACCACGGCCGTCGAGCGCGCCAAGAGCGTACCCGAGGGTCCCCGTCTGCCCGACCCGACCGTCGTCCGGGTGAGCGGCCGCGGCGCTCTGCTGCATCGTCGCTCCGTGGTGGCCACCGGCGGTGCACTGGCGGCGGCACTGTTCGCGTTGACCCTCACCACCGCCGAACGCGAGGCCGGCGCCGACCTGCGCGCCCACGTGCACACCCCCGTGCAGCCGAGCCCCGCGGTGGAGCCCGACAGCTGGCGGGAGAGTTTCCGCCTCGACCTGACCGCCTGGCACCTGCGCGGCGACGCGACCGAGGACGAATCCCTGGTCCGGCGGGCCCTGGCCGCATGGAGCGAGCAGGAGGGCACGACCGGCCCGGACGCCCCGGACGCGCCGCGACCGATCTTCGCCGGGACGGTCGCCGAGCGCGACGTCGTTCTCCTGCACGACGGCCCCCGTCTGGCCCGCTACACCCTGCGGGAAGGCGAAGAACGTGTGGAGGTGTTCGCCGAGGCCGGCAACGGGGTGGCCAACTGGCCCGCCCTGCGTCTCGTCGACACCGACGAGGGCACGCACTACCTGCTACCGCCCTGGGTGAGCGAGATCGACAGCGCCGCGCTGGGCGACCCCGCCGACGGGTGGTCGTCGGTCCGCCAGGACGAACACGGCGTCACCGAGGCCCTGGTCACCGGCGACCACTGCGACGTGGGTCCGGTGCTGCGCATGCGCGCCCCCGAGGTGGCCCACGGTGAGCCCTACACGGCGATCGACCTGGGCGGGGTGGACACCGCGCACCTGGGGTACATGCCGCCCCCACCCTCCGAGATCCGGCGGCTGGGCCCGCACGAGGTGCTCGGCCCCGAACAGGGCTTCGACCTGTGGGCCGAACTGGCCTGCGCGGGCGACCCGCCCGAGGGCCCGGTGCGCACCGCCACCGCCTGGGAGTTCGCCGTCCAGGACCTGCCCGGCGGTGGCACCGGCCGCTGGACTTGTGTGCGCTTCGGTGGCCACGACGGTGGTGGCCTGGCCCGCGCCGTGTTGGTGACCGACACCGAGGAGGGGACCGACGCGGTGGTGGCCGGGCAACGCGAGGGAGGCTGGGATTGCAGCAACCTCAACCGGCAGATCGCCGCGGGCACCTGGTGGCAGGATCCGGAAGGAGGCTGGCACTACCTGGCCGCCGCCTCGCGCGAGGTCGCCGAACTCACCGTCTCCGGCGGTGTGGAGGGCACCGGTGAGGGGGGTGAGAACGTCCTGGAGGTGAACGGACCGAGGTCGCAGACCCGCCCGGCCGAGCCGGTGGATCTGGTCGCGGTCGACGTGCACGGCGAGGAGATGACCGTCCTGGCCCGCTGAACCCGCTCGCCGGGGCCCCGGCGAGCGCGCCCGTCCGACCGCGGCCCTTTCGCGGCGGGGCGCACGGGCGCTAGTCTGCGGTCGGGCCCCGTTGACGGGGTGCCACGGTGTGTAGCTCAGAAGCAGAGCGCCCGGCTTCGGACCGGGAGGGCGCGGGGGCGGAACCCGCCGCACCGGCATGGAACACCCACCCCCCGCTCACGTGGGCACCGGCTATCCGGCCCGCCGACTGGCCGAGTCGCTGTCCACGGCCGCCTCCCACGACGACCCGGACGTGCGCCGGGCCGCGGAACAACGTGCCGCCTCGTGGCTGCGGGTCCTGGGCGGCATGAGTGAGGGGACGCTCACCATCGGGTCGCGCACCCCGGTCCGCGCGTTGCCGGCGTGGGTCACCCCCGAGGTGGCGCACGGTGGGTTCGCCACGGGCTCGGCCGCCGCGGGCGGGCCCCTGCGTCCGCACGAACTCGCCCTGATCGAACGCCACGGCCTGAAGTCCGATCGGGGTGCCCTGTACACGCACCACCTGAGCGAGCCCGGTCTGGCCCACCTGGGCGCGCTCCTGGACAGTGGTGGTTACGAACTCGACCAACCCGAGCAGGCCGCCCTGCTCACGGTGGTATGGCTGCTACGGGCCGGCGACACCGCCGCCGCGCTGCGTCTGCTCAGCGCCCTGGACCCCTTCGCGGCGTCGCTGTGTCTGACCCCGCGCCCCGCCCCCGTCGTGAACCTGCCCGAGGGCTCGGTGTTCCGCTGGTCGGTGGGGAGCGTGCGCACGAACCTGGACCGTGTCGTCCGCGAGCCCGCGCGGGGGCCGGCGGCCCAGCGGGAGGCCCTGGCGGTGTGGAACCCCTTCACCGACCGTGTTCTGGCGCACTGGTGGGAGACGACCGAGGACGGCGTGGTGGACACGCGTCGTCCCTCCGGTTGGCGGGCCCGCGGTGACGCCCTGCTCGACGAGTACGAGCGTCTGGCGGCCGAGCACACGTTGTGCACCAAGCACCGCGACCCCAAGGAGAACCTGGCGATCCTGCTCGCGGCGTTGCGCGCGTCCCTCACCGAGGGTTCCCCGGACGCACGTCGGTGGGGCCTTCTCCAGCACGCGGTCACCTCGATGGTGGCCAAGCGCGGTGTTCCCGGTTCGGATCGGCACTCGGCCGTGCGCGCCGTCCAGGCGGCGCACGCCGCCCTTCCGACCCACGCCGCGCAGGCCGCGCTGCTGCGTGAGCGGCTGGCCCCGTTCACCCCGAACTCCGGGCTGGCCGACCCCGACGCCGCCCTGGTCACGGCCTCACACGCTGAGGCGCGGGAGTTCGACGTCCCCGAGGCGTCCGTGATCGCCGCGCCGCTGCGCGCCAAGGTCGAACGGGCCGTCATCGCCCCTCTGGACACCCTGGTGGAGCGCGGTCTGATCCCCTCCGCCGAGGTGATGGCGGGGCTGGTGCCCACCCTGGCCGCGGCCGCCGAGGCCGCCGCGATCGAGGACCCCTCCCTGGCGCGGTTGGTGGCCTCCCACCACCGCGCGTTCGCCGCACGGCGCTCCCTGCTATTGCTGAACCTGGCCTCCCAGGTCCGGCGCGAGGAACTGCCCTGGGTGCGCGAGGCGGCCGCGCACCACGCCACGGACGACCTGCGCGGATCGGCCGCGCGCTCGCTCATCACCCGTCTCGGCGCGACGATGCTGACCCACTTTCCGGGGACCATCACGCCCAATCCGCTGGTGCGCGAGCTCAACGGGCTGGCGCGCACGGCGGGGTCGTCGGTGCGGTTCGTGGAGGAACTGGCCGCCGACATCTTCATGCGGGACTTCTCCACCAAGTACGTCGCGGCCGCCCGGTCCGCGGCGGACCTGTTGGAGGACGGCCTGTACGCCCGCTACTACGGCATCGACACCGCCCGGGTGTCGACCCTGAACGAGGAACGTGGTTCGGACGCCACGTCCTTCGCGGCCCTGTGCACCGAACGGGCCGGCCGGCCCGGTTGGTCCGTCGCCGGCAACGGCACGATCATCGAACAGGCGCAGATCCTCACCACCCACAACCTGGCGGCTCTGGTCCAGACCGGTGCGCGTCCCGCGGACGGTTGGGCCGAGGCCGCGCGCCGGGCGTATCTGCACATGGTGCGTCTGGTGGGATCGCTGCCGCGGGTGTTCGACGCCCCGGCCCACGTGAAGAACGCCGCGTTCGCCTGGCGTCAGACGGTGTTCCTGTTGTCCCGCTGCCCGTCGTCCGAGCAGCGCGCGACGCTGGAGTGGATGGAGCGGCAGGCCACGGAGCAGCCCTACCACGTGCGCGATCGTCTGGCTCCGCCCCTGGCGGGGCTGCGCGCGGCCGTGGCGGGTGAGGCGCCCTCCCGGGAGGAGGGTGTGGTCTTCCTGGGGTGGACCACGCGCCCGCACTGGATGCTGCGGGTCGCTCCGGAGGCGCTGTCCTTCCAACGCAACGGTGATTGAAACCGCGTACCGTACAGGTGGCCGGATCCGGCCATCCAGAGGTGGGCGTGCACGTGCAACCGCACCGCCGGTGATACCACTGGAATACGCAGCCGCCCACCTCGGGGACCCTACGGCCTTCGGAGCGGGAATTCCAGGCCGGGTTCGCTTCGTCCGGGAACACGACGTTCCTCCCCCGTCGAAGCCCCGCGGATCGGGGTCGGTTCCGCCTTCGGCCACGCGCCGTAGTTAGGGTGAGACGCATGTCGATTTGGGCGCGGGGAGACCGTACCGGAAGGGTCGGAGAGGCCCTTCTGATGCTGGAGGGTCAGGGGATCATCGACGGTCTGGAGATCCTGCCGACCGAGGACAAGCCCTACCGCGTACGCGTCCCCGCGGGCATCGTCCACATGGACGAGGACGAGGCCGCCATGTTCGCCCTGGGCGCGGTCGTCGGCGCCTTCGGGGATGTGGCCCGGCAGCGCGTCTGATCCGGTCGGCCCGCCCCGAGGCCCCTACCGGCGACCCATGATGCGCAGGATCGCGTCCAGCAGCAGATCCCGGACCATGGTCCGGTGCTCCTCATCCCGCTCGACCGTCAGTTCGCGGTTGAAGGTGGACAGGCACAGGCCCACCGTCATCTCGGCCAGGGGGCCCGCCGGGCGCCCGTCCTCGGGCAATTCCTCGACGAAGCGCCCGACCTCGATGGCCTCGCGCACCGCCTCGATCCACGGTCCGATCCGCTCGCGCCACCACTCCCGTGGCGGCCCGGGTTCGGCGCCCAACCCCGACGCGGCGGCGAGCAGGGGGCCGGACTCCAGCCAGAGCCCGATCCAGGCGTCCACCAGGCGCCCCATGTAGCCGTCGATGGACTCCTTGCGTCCGAAGGTGAGGTCCACCCGGGAGGCGAACGCGGTGAGGCGCACGTCCACGGCGGCCTGGAGCACCTGGTTCTTGTGGTTGTAGTACCGGTAGACGGTGGAGCGGTCGATGTCGACGCCCTCGGTGATCTCCTTGTAGGTGATCCGGCTGAAGGGCTTGGTCCGCAGTGACTCCACGAGGCTGTTCTGCAGCTGGAGCATGCGCTGTGCGGCGCGCGGTCCCCCGCCGATCCCCGAACCCGAATCCTGCGGTGCCGCCATACCCGTTCCGTCCGTCCTGGGCCGCCACGGCCTTCGCGTACATGACGGTGTCCAGCTTGCCCCAGATCGAATCGGATGCCAACACGACGTTGGCCACCGGGGGAAGGCTGTGGCGGGCCACGACCGGTCAGGCACCCGCCTCCCGTGAGCGCCGCGACCGGTGCTGGGTCAGGTAGTCGCGGTACCAGTGGAAGCTGTCCTTGGGATGGCGGTCCAGACGGTCGTAGTCGACCCGCACCAACCCGAACCGCCGGTCGTAGCCGAAGGCCCACTCGAAGTTGTCCAACAACGACCACACGAAGTATCCGCGCACGTCCACACCGGCTTTGATGGCGCGGCCCAGGGCCGCCAGGTGATCGCGCAGGTAGTCGACACGGTCGGTGTCGTGGACGCGACCGTCGGCGTCCGGGACGTCGGGCTCGGCCGAGCCGTTCTCCGTGATGAGGATCGGTGGCAGCCCCGGATAGCGACGGTCCAGGTCGACCAGGAGTTCGGTGAAGCTCTCGGGCACCACCGGCCACCCCATGGTGGTGTGGCGGACCTCCTCGTAGGGCACCTGCTCCACGCCGATGTCGACCGCGGTGCGCCGGGCGGGGTCGGGTTCGGTGTGCGGGGCGTCGCGCAGTTTGATCGGGCGGTAGAAGTTGACGCCGAGGAAGTCCAGCGGTCGCCCGATCGTGTCCAGGTCGCCCTCGACCCGGAAGGAGGCGTCGGCGAGCTCGCCCCACACCTCCTTCTCGTTGTCGGGGTAGGCGCCGGTGAAGAGGGGGTCGAACCAGGTGCGGTTGTGCAGGGTCCGGGCCCGTTCCACAGCGGCGTGGTCGGCCTCGGAACCGGTGGCGGGCACCAGGTGGTCGGGGTTCAGGGTGATGCCGACCTCGCCGACGTCGGCGGCGCGCAACGCTCCGACGGCCGTTCCGTGGGCCAGGAGCAGGTGGTGGGCGGCGGCCAGGGCACCTCGGCCCTCCCGTGTGCCGGGCGCGTGGCGGCCGACGGCGTGGCCGACGAAGGCCGAGCAGAACGGTTCGTTCAGGGTGATCCAGCGGTCGACGCGGTCACCGAGCCGTTCGGCGACGATGGCGGTGTACTCCCCGAAACGGTGGGCGGTGTCGCGGACGCGCCAACCCCCCTCGTCCTCCAGGGCCTGGGGCAGGTCCCAGTGGTAGAGCGTGAGGACGGGGTCGATGCCGGCGGCGAGCAGGCCGTCGACCAGTCGGTCGTAGAAGGCCAGACCCTCGGGGTTGGGGCGCCCGCGACCGGTGGGCTGGATCCTGGGCCAGGACACCGAGAAGCGGTACAGGTCCACACCGAGGTCGGCCAGTAGGGCGACGTCCTCGGCGTGGCGATGGTAGTGGTCACAGGCCACGTCGCCGGTCTCGCCCCGGGCGACGCGGCCGGGGGTGCGGCAGTAGATGTCCCAGATCGAGGGTCCCCGGCCGTCCTCCTGGGCGGCGCCCTCGACCTGGTAGGCGGCGGTCGCGGTGCCGAACAGCAGGTGCGTGGGCAGCTCGGGGTGGTGTGGGGGGCGTGACGTGGCCATGGGGTCGTCCTCCTTTGGGAGCGCTCCCAATTGTGTTCCACGCCGACCCTCGGAGCAACCACCCCTGGGTGATCATGACAACACCCTGAGTGCACTCGAAAAGTCGACCGAGCCGAGACCTCGTGCGCCGAACCGGATCCCGTCCCGCGCCGTCAGAACCTTCAGCGCGCACACGACCCCATGAGCGCGCCGCAGAAAGGGCGAAGGCATGAGTTTCACCGACTACTCACAGAACGTGCGCATCCGGGAGCTGGAGGAGAGCCTCAGCAGCGCGCACTCGCACATGGCCCGAGAACGCAAGCACATGCGCTCGGAGTTGAGCCGGCTCCGGGGCGGTGTGGAACAGCGGCTCGACCGGGTCTCGGCCACCCTGGACGCCTTCATCGAACTCAGCGACCTCCGCGTCACCCTCGCCATGTTCGACGGCGCGGCCATCGCCCGCCACCGCACGCTCCAGATGATCGACGGCGCCGCGCTCGGCACCCTCGAACTCGACGACGTGCCCGGCTACTGGCTGGTGCCCGCCGCCCGCGGCCTGCACGCCCTGCTCAACGGCGACCTCCCCGGCGCGCGGGTGCGCTTCGACGAGGCCGCCGAGATCGACCCCGAACGCGCGCACAGCTTCGCCGCGCTGGCCGCGGCGCTCACCAGCGCCGAGCACGCCCGGGCCCTCGGTGAGGACGTGGCCGCGGACCTGCTCCCCCACCTGCCCGCGCCCGACAGCCGGATGACCCGCGGTCAACGCGCCCTGTGGCTGCTGAGCGCCGACGGCTCGCTCGGCGAGGACGCCCGCGAACGCCTGCTGCTGTCCACCCTGCGTCACTGGTCGGCCCAGAACATCCGGGCACCGGAGGTGGGCACCTGGCTCGTGGCCTCCGACGGGCGAGGCGGGCCCGACCGGTCGTCGGCCGCCGGGCGGCTGACCGGGCTGCGTGAGCGCGTCGCCCACGTCACCGCGCTGGGCGTCGAGGACACCTCCACCGAGGTGCACGCCCCGGACCGTGCCAGCGTCGACTACCTCCACCGGGCCCTGCGTCTGTTGGTGGAGGAGGGCGGCCCGGAGGAGGCTCCCCTGCTCGCCGAGGCGAACCGGCTGCGCGCCGTCATCGAGGCGGGCGGCGAAGAGGTGACCCTCCCTTCCTGGGGGGAGAGCGTCGAGGAGGTCCACACCCTGCTGACACAGGACCTGACCTCGGAGGAGGCGCCCCCGCACCGCCGGACCTTCGCCCTGGTGCTCCAGCGCGCCACCGTGTTGGAGAGCGCCGAGACCCTGGCGAAACAGGCCGCCGAGCCCGCACCGGAGCAGACCAGCGTCTCCGTGCGGGGCGTCGCCGTCACCATCACCGCGAACGGGGCCGACCGCCGGCAGTTGGACCAGGCCCGACGCAGGGTCATGGCGCACACGCAGGAGAGCGGTGACGCCCGCACCATGCTGTGGATCGCGGGGATCTCCGCGGTCGTGCTGTTCATCCTGGCGCTGCTGACGATGCAGGGTTTCCTGTGGCTGCTGACCCTGTGCGCCCTGGGCGGCATCGGGCTGGCCTACCACTCCACCCAGAAGGAGAGGGAGACCTTCGAACGGAATCGGGCGCAGGATCTGCAGAAGGTGGACACACGGATCTCCCAGGCGAGCGAGGAGTGGCGTCGCGAGCGTGCCCGGGCCGAGGAGCAGGCCACCACGGCGCAGGCGGACCTCGAGGAGATCCGCCGACTGCTCGCCCCCTGAGAACACGCCTCGTGCCCGGGGCCGGCCGGCGCCCCTACAGCCAGCCGTTGCGTTTGAAGACCATGTACAGCCCCAGTCCGATGAGGACCATGGCGCACAGGGTGAGCGGCCAACTGAACAGCCAGTGGTACCCGTGCACGGGGGCGATGTTCATGCCGTAGATCGAGGAGATGAGGGTGGGCACCACCAGGATCCCGCCCCAGGAGGACACCTTCTTCATCGCCTCGTTCTGGGCCTGGTCGATGAGGCTGCTCTCCACCGCCATGATGTTCTGCAGGAGTTGACGGAACCCGTCCACGTGTTCGCCGGCCACGGACACGTGGTCGGCCACGTCGCGCAGGTACTCGCGCAGCTCGTCCAGGTGCCGTTCGGCGGGACGGAGCGGCGCGGGCAGGGGTCGATCGGCGCCCTCGCGCGGGGTCATGAGCATGCGCAGGACCTCACCCAGCGGGTCCACGGCGCGTTGCAGCGCGATGACCTGGCGGGCCAGGCGGTAGGTCCGCCGGGAGGCGCCCTTCTCCCCCGCGAAGACCTGGCTCTCCACGTCGTCGACGTCCTCCTGGAGCGCGGCGATCACCGGCGCGTAGTCGTCGACCACCCGGTCGAGGACGGCGTAGGTCACCCCGAGCGCGCCGTGGCGCATCAACCGGGGATGCTCCTCCAGTCGGGCGCGGATCGGCGCGAAGTCGATCCGGGTGTCGTGGCGGATGGTGATGACGACGCCGCGGGCCCCGAAGACGTGGACCTCACCGACGTGGACCGTCTCCTGCGCCTCGTCGTAGGAGGCGGGACGCAGCACCACGAACAACACGTCCCCGTAGCTCTCGACCTTGGGCCGCTGGTGCGCGACGATCGCGTCCTCCACCGCGAGCCGGGGCAGGTCGAACCGGCGGGCGGCCTCCGTGAGCTGCTCCCGGTTGGGTGAACTCAGCTCCACCCACGCGAACAGGGAGGGGTCGGCCCGAAGGTCCTCGTGGGCCCGGGCGAGCGTGTCCACCTCGCGTTGCCGCTCCCCCTCCCGGTACAGAACGATCCGACAGTCCCCCGGTGGGGCGTCGGTGGGCAGGGCCGCGCCCTTCCGTCCCAGGGCCATGGTGCGCTCGGGCGCGGATTCGGTCATGCTCCGGGGTTCCCCTTCCACCGTGCCGTCGCACCGATCCTGACGTGCGCGGCAGCCGGCGGCGGGGAGGACACGCCCGGTCAGTCGACCACGCCGGAGGCCCGGAGGGTGATGTTGAGCCGCCCCACCAGACCGAGTGCCGGGTCGGCGGTACCGGGACGTACGCGCGGCACCCCGTGGTAGGCCATGCGGGAGGGGCCGCCGAAGACGAACAGGTCGCCGCCGCGGAGTTCGACGTCGGTGTAGGGCCGGTTGCGGTTCTCGGTGTTGCCGAACCGGAAGACGCAGGTGTCGCCGAGGCTGAGCGAGACGACGGGGGCCCGGGAGCGTTCGTCGCGGTCCTGGTGCATGCCCATACGGGCGTCGGCGTCGTAGAAGTTGACCAGGGCGACGTCGTAGGGGTCCCCCTCGTGGGGCGCGCCGTAGGCCTCACGGACCGCGCGCGCGGCCAGCGCGCCCAGCAGTTCCGGGAAGGGCCGGACCGGGGTGCCGTCGGGCAGGGTGCGGCTGTAGGAGTAGGGGCGCCAGTGACGCCCCAACGAGACCATCTCGACGCTCATGAGGCCGCCGCGCGGCATGCGGTGCCGTCGCATCCCGGCGGGTCCGCGCGCCCACTCCCGACACCGCCGGACGAGGTCGAGTTGCGTCTCGAACGGGAGCCGCCCGGGCAGATGGACCGCTCCGGGCGCCACGGTCACCGGTGGGGAGCCGAACAGGGCATCGTCCATGTCCCCATTGTGCCCCGCGCGGGGCCGGACCCGCGCGGGGCACCGGCTCAGCGGCGCATGAGGTCGCGGACGTTGACGACCAGCAGCACCACGACGATGAGGACGATGGGGACGGTGACGGCGATCCGCCAGTCGGCGACGAACGCCATGACCACACCGACCACCAACCCGATGACGAGCACCGCGATCGCGAGCCCCGTGAGGTACTGGACGAACTTGCGGCGGGCGACCGAGTCGATGGCGGCGAACAGGAGCACGACCCCGAGCATGGCCCACAGGGTCATCTGACCGTCGAGCAGGAACAGGGTCAGTGCCAGGGAGAGCAGCAGCAGGGGCGTGCTCAACGCGACCCACAGGTGCAGGAACCGGGCCGTGCGCTGGTCCCCGGAGGCGTAGGGCATGTGCGGGGCGTGCAGGTGTCCCGTGGGCGGGGGTACCAGGGGCACGTCGCCGTCGAGCGCGCGCCGGTGGGTGTCACGCTCGTCCGCGGTCAGGACGCGCTTCTCGTAGACCTCGGCGAGTTCGCCCTCCAGTTCCTCGATCTGCTCGCCGTACTCGCGCGAGCGCGGCCGGGACTGGGCCTCACGGTCCAGGACCAGGCGCGCCGCCTCCAACTGCCGGAGCCGGTCGCGACGGCGCACGATGTCGGCGTCGTGGGTGCTGACCTGCGCGTCGAGACTCTCGACGTGGGCGCGCAGTTCCGCGCGGGCGGCGGCCTCGGTGGGCGCGACCTTCTGCAGACCCACCCAGGCGAGGGGGTCGGCCCAGGAGCGGCGGATGCTGCCGTCGCGTTCGTAGCGAGGACCACTGGGGGCGCGCTCGCCGTCGAAGAAGTCTCGGGTGTCGCGACCCCACAGGCCGCGAAAGCCCTTCACCCAGGAGGTCTCGTCGTCGATGAGGACGGCGTTCCACTCCCGGTCGCCGCCGGGACCCAGGCGTTCGCCGTCGCCGCGCGCGTAGTCCACGAAGGGCACACCGATGCCGTGCCGGTTGATGGCGCTGTCGGCACGGAAGAGGCGGTGTCCGAGCCTGCGCCAGGCGCGGACGAGCCCGCGCAGGAAGGACGGGTCGACCTGGATGAGGTAGTCGCCGGGAAGCATCTGGTGGGAGTGCGAGCCCGCGCCGACGTAGATCATCGGATGGGCGCCGTCCCGGTGCAGGTCGGGGTCCTCCCAGGAACGACGGAGGTCGTCGCCGTGGTACTCGTGCGAGGACGCGCCCACCCACACCGGGCGCGTGGTGCCGTCCGGGTTCTCCACCACGTAGACGGTGACGCGTTCCCAGTCGGCCTCGTGGTCGTTGACCCCACCGTAGATGGTGCGCCAGTCGTTCATCGCGTAGAAGAGCCAGTACTGGAGGACGATGTAGCCGCCCTCGCGGGTGACGCGACCGTAATAGGTCGCCCCACCGTTGTCGACGCGCTCGCGGTAGCGGGTGACCGCGGCGAAGGTGACGCCGCCGGGAACCGCGCCGCGGATGAGCAGCGACAGCTTCATCAGGATGTCGAGGACGCGGCCGAGCACGCCCACGGCGGCCAGTCGGCCGCTCTTGGGGATCACCGAGCGCGCGATGCCCTTGAAGCGGCGGGCCTCCTCGCGCAGCGATTCCTCCTGCACGAAGCGCAGGTGTTTGTGTCGGTGCGGCCACTCCTCCTCCGCCTGGGCCAGGCGGTCGAGGGTGAGGTCTCCGGCGGGGACGATGACGCTCTCCCGCCCGCCGGGTTCCTCGATCCAGAGGCTGCAGTTGCGTACGTAGGCGTCCACCTCGGTGGGGAAGAAGAGTTCGCCCTCGGTGCACATGAGCACCGGTTCGTGGGCACGCAGAAGTTCGAGGTCTGTTCTCTCGGCCATGATTCGCACCAAGCTAGTGCATCCGGCGGTGTGAACGCGCTTCTCGGGGGCGTGGGACGTGTCATGCGGGGCCCCGGGGAGGATTCTTTCTACTTGCCAATTTGGAAAGTGAGTGCCAACATAGAAACATGACGACCGCTGGAGGTACGCATATGCACAGGGACGACGCCTGGGACGCGCTGGAACGGGCCCGGGCGATGGATCGGAAGGTCCGCCCGATGGGCGGCTGGTACGCGATCTACGGCATCGCGTTCGGGATGACGAGCCTGGGCCTGCTCCTGACCATGGGCGTCACGAACTCCGGAACCGGGGCGATCATCGGCAGCTCGGTGGCGCTGCCGATGATCTTCCTGCTGATCACGTACGCGAACCGGCAACCGGTCACCCCGCGCGGCTACGGCCACCTGCACCTGTGGAGCCTCGCCGCGTGGACGGCGATCTACGGCACCACCATCTTCGTGGGCATGTACGTCTTCCCCGGCGACCTGACCTGGTGGGTCCCGATGGCCGTGGTGAGCGCCCTGCCATCGTCGATCGCCGGCCTCATCGCGCTCCGCCGCAGCAGGAGCGCACAGTGATCCATCCGCGCAGCCGACTCGACGAGGTCATCCACTCCCCCGTCCGGTTCTCCGTGATGGCCGCCCTCGCCTCCGCGGACAGCATCGAGTTCCGGGTCCTGCGCGACCTGGTCGAGGTGAGCGACTCCGTGCTCTCCAAGCAGATCTCCACCCTGGAGGACGCCGGCTACGTCACGGTGAAGAAGTTCCGGATCGGACGGCGCACCCGCACGTCCCTGGCCTTGAACTCGCAGGGGCGTACGGCCTTCGATCAGCACGTCCGAGCACTGCGCGACATCGCCGAAGGGGTCACACTCCCCCCTGCCGAAGAGGGCTAGCACCCGCGCCGGACCTGCGGGGGACGTTCGTCCGGTCGCCCACGGGCGATGCCCCCCGAGATCCGGAGAGACACCGAAGGCGCGATCGCGCGGTAGAGGCCATCACACCCCGGGCACCGAAGGTCCCCGACCGTGTCGGGGACCGACCGCAGGTCCGCGGCGAAGGCCCCGAACGCCCACCGCCTCAGACCGCCACCCCGCGATCCCGTTCCCACTCCCCCACTCCGTGGGGCGCGGGGACCTCGGCGGGCGCGGGAACCCTCTCCCGCCCCTCCCCCTCAAGGGGATGCGGCCCGGGGACGCCGTCCTTCGCCCCCGGACCCGTCCGGACGTGGCGCTGACGCACCAGCTTCTTCTCTGGGACGACCGGACCGGAACCGCGGTCACCCCGTGCCGCTCCGATCCCGGCGACCACCACCAACCCCATACCCACCAACTGCACGGTGACGGGTGCCTGACCGATGACGATCATTCCCATGACCAGGGCCACCGCCGGCTCCAGGCTGGAGAACGTGCTGTAGGCGGTCCGACTCATCCGCTGCAGGGCGACCATCTCCAGCAGGAACGGCACCATCGGGAACAGCAGCGCGATGAGCAGGGTGAAGCCGATCAGCTCCGGGTTCGGATCGGCGATCGCGCCCGGCGCGCCCAACGGGGCGGTGACCAGAGCACCCACCACCATAGACAGGGTCAGTCCGTGCACGGCACCGAACCCCGCGCCGACCTTCTGGGTGAGGACGATGTACCCGACCACGCAGACCGCGCCGGCGAGCGCGAAGCCGATACCGACCAGGTCGAGTTGGCCGGCCCAGGGGCGGGTCAGGCACACGACACCGACGACCGCGGCGACGATCCACACCAGTTCACGGCGGCGACGCATGGCCGCGACGGCCACCACGAGCGTGCCGAGGAACTCGATGGAGGTGGCGGTGCCCAGGTCGATCCGCGCCGTCGCCTCGGAGTAGAACAGCATCATCCCCGCGCTCGCTGTGCCCAGGATCACCACGGCGCCGAGCTCACGACGCGTCGCCGCGCGCACGGCCCGCCAGAGGGAGCGGCCACCGAGCATGAGCAACAGCAGCGCGGCCCAGCTGAGCCGAAGCCAGGTGATGGTGGCGGGGCCGGCGTGCTCGAAGGCGGTGACGGCGAGCGCGCTGCCCGTGTGCAGCGTGAACATGCCGATGAGCAGCATCAACGGAGCCGGGACCTGGAAACGGGCACGGCTGTGCGAGGGGAGGAAGGAGCGGATCACCCGACCATTGGATCGGAGCCCTTCGTTTCTGTCCACGAACCCTTGGTTGATGAACCATGTAGTTTCGGTGGATGGATTTCACCCGACTTCGCCTGCTCGTGGAGCTGGACCGACTCGGCACCATGGCGGCTGTGTCCGAGGTCACCGGCATGAGCACCTCGGCGATCTCCAAACACCTCGCCGTGTTGGAGAAGGAGGCCGGAGCGCCCCTGCTCGCCCCGGACGGACGCCGGGTACGCCTCACCCCGGCTGGGCGCAGGCTCACCGAGCACGCGGTGGAGATCCTCGCGCGGGTGGAGGCGGCCCAGGCGGAGTTCGACGGCGAGGGCGCCCCGGTGGGCCGCGTCGACCTGGTCATGTACACCTCGGCCGCCCCGATCGTGCTGCCCGCGTTGCGACGCCTGCGGCGTGATCACCCCGGTATCGACATCCACCTGACCGAGCACGAGTCGGAGCAGGCGCTGACGTTGCTCCAGGACGGGGCCACGGATCTGGGGGTGGTGTACCAGTACAGTCTGCTCCCCCGACGATTCCCGGGGACGCTGAAGGTGTATCCGGTGGGGACCGAGGGACTGCTGTTGTCCCAACCCTCGCAGGGGGCGGACAGTCGGACCCTCACCCGACGGCGTCTGCGCGCGTTCGCCGACGCGGCGTGGATCGCCAGCCCCTACCGCGGTGACGAGGAGGCGTTGGTGCACCGGATGTGCGCCGACGCGGGGTTCACCCCCAGGATCGTGCACCGGATCGACACCCTGGAGCTGTTCGAGGAGTTGGTGTCCACCGGGCTCGGCGTGGGCGTGGTGCCGCGGTTGTCGACCACCACCCGGCGCGGCGTGGCCCACGCTCCCCTGGGCGAGTTGGGGGGTGTGCGTCAGGTGTACCTCGCCGGGCGCACCGGAGGCTGGTCCTGGCGGCCGATCCGGGTGGTCGCCGCCTACCTGCACCAGGCGGCCGAGGACGTGCTCGACGACGTCGCGCCCCTGCCTTGGTCGAGGGCGCCGGACTGATCGGGGTCGGTCAGCCGGCGACGGCGAAGGGCCCCACGGACGGCACGGGAACCTTGCTGGCGGCCTCGCGGACCGCGGTCAGCAGAGGTTCGGGGGTGGCCCCGGCGCGGGAGAGCACGATGATGTGGCGGCGGGCGGTCTCGCGCACGCCGCGCACGACGATCTGCGGGTGGTTGAGGCCGGTCCAGGCCAGGCGGGGCATCAGGGCGATGCCCAGGCCCGCCTGGACCATCGAGAACACCGCGCTGAAGTCGTCGACGGTGTGCACCACCCGAGGCTGGAAGCCGGCCTGGTTGGCGGCGGCGGTCACGCAGGCGTTCCAGGCGGTGCCCGGCGCGGACAGGATCCAGTCCTCCTCGGCCAGGTCGCCGGCCAGATGGAGGCTGGTGCGGGTGGCGAGGGGGTGCTGGTAGGGCAGGATCGCGTCGAAGAGCTCGACCATCACGGGGTCGCTGCGAAAGTCCGGGTCCCCCGCGGCGGGAAGGTGGCTGGTGGACATCGTCACGGCCACGTCGAGGCGGCCCGAGCGCACCATCTCCGCGCTCTCCTCGGGCTCGGCCTGCACCACCTCGAAACTCCATCCGGGGTGGCTGTCGCGCAACCGGGCCAGGGCCGGGGCGACGAGGTCGCTGATCCCGGTGGAGAAGGAGCCGACACGGATGACCCCGCGATCACCGGCGGCGTACTCGGCGAGGTCGGCGGTGGCCCGCTCCATCTCGGCGAAGATCACGTGCGCGCGTTCGAGCAGCACCCGGGCGGCGCCGGTGAGCAGGAAACGACGCCCCTGACGCTCCACGAGGGGCACGCCGGCCTCCTTGGCCAGAGCGGCCAACTGCTGGGAGACCGCCGAGGGTGTGACGTTGAGCGCCTCCGCTGTACCGGCCACCGTGCGGTGGTGGTCGAGGGCCTGGAGGAGCTGCAAGCGCCGAACGTCGATCATGTCTCCCAATTTATGGCAGAACGCCCAGGTTTCGACGTGATTTCGGTCCGATGACAGGCTCTTTGCGCGTGATTCGGTGCACACTGTCCAGCCCGTCGGCACACCGCCTCACAGGAACCACCAAGGAAGAAAGATTCGCACTTCTTCTTCTCTAGCGATGTGCTGCATCGTTTTCCTCGTGTCGCGCCTTTTCCGGCCGATACCGGCACGTACAGTCAGACCCACAGCTCAACCACGGGCCCGTACCGCGCGGACCCCAGGGACTCTGTACCCAAGCTGGTGGAACGGGTGAGAAGAAGATGCAAACTTCGCTGATGACCAAACCTCGACCGACCAACGTCGGTGTTCTCAGCTTCCGCTACCTCGGCGTGCACGAGGTCGAGGAGCTCGCGGACCTGTGGGGTGCCCTCCACCAACAGCACACGGTGACCGCTCCCCACCTCGAGGACATCATCAGCGCCGTGAGCCTGGACGAGTCCTGGCGCCGGCGTCGCGCGCAGTACCTGTCCTGGCTGGCCGACCCCGACACCATGGCGATCCTGGCCGAGCACGACGGTGACCTGGCCGGGTACGCGATGGTGACGCTCCGCGAGAACGCGCAGGGCAGTTGGGACCGGGGCGAGCGCGTCGCGGTCGTGCAGACCTTCGCGATCGACCCCGAGTACACCGGCAGCGGGGTCGGGTCCAAACTCCTGGAGGAGGTCCGTCGACAGTTGGCCGCCATGAACGTCCGGGACGTGGAGTTCTCCGCCCTGGCCACGGCCTCCGAGGACATCCGTTTCCTGGAGCAGGAGGGCTTCCGTCCCTTCGTCACCACGATGGTGTGCCGCGTCGACGGCTTCGGCGCCCACGACTGACCGATCGGCGTCGACGACCTCCCCTTGAACAGCCCCCGTGCGGTCTCACCCACGTCCCGCACGGGGGCTCACCCCTGGCGAGGGCCGCCGCGCCCGCGACACACCCCGGCGGCACAGGGGGCGAAGACGCTACGCTCGCCCCGTGGCCTCCGATGCGAACACCTGTGTCTTCCCCGGCTGTACCCGACCGGTCCCCCGCGGTTCCTCCCCCGGGCGTCCGCCACAGTACTGCGACCTGCCCGAACACACCCGCTGGCGGGCGTGGAAGGAGCGCCAACGGCTGGCGCAGGAGGCCGAGAGCGCCGAGAGCGAGGCCCGCGCGGAGCAGCGGGAGCACGGCCCCGCGGCCGCGCCCCGGTCCGCCGAACCCGTCACCGCGGCCCGACTGCGCGCCGACGACCTCCTCACCCGCTTCGCGGTCCAGGCGGAACAGCTGAGCACGACCCTCGACGCCGCCACCGAGTCCTTCGCGACGATGTCCGACCCGGCCGCCGCGGAGGCCCAGGTGGAGGCCTCCCGCCTGGAGGCCTCCCGTCGCGTCTCGGAGGCCGACTCCGCCCGGCTGGAGGCCGAGAACCGCCGCCGTGAGGCGGAGGCGGCCCGGCGCGCCGCGGAGGAGGCGACCACCGCGGCCGTGACGGACACCCAGGGCGCCGAGCGCATGGCCGAGGAGGCACTCGCGCGCCGGGACGCCGCCGAGTCCGAGCGCGACCGGGCGGTCGAGACCGCCCGGATCGCCGGTGCGGAGCGCGACGCCGCCGTGGCCGAGGCCAACGCCGGTCTGGCCGGCGCCGAACGCCGTATCGCCGAGACGGTCGAGCGGGCCCGCGCCGACCTGGAGAGCGAGCGCACCGATGCGGCGTTGCGGTTGGACCAGGCCCGAGGCGAGGCCGTGCGGGCCCGCACGGAGCTGACCGAGCAGTCACGACTGCGCGAGGAGGCCGACCTGGCGGCGCGCGAGGCCCGCACCCGCGCCGAGTCCGCGGAGGACCGCGCCCGGCGGAGCGCCCAGGACCTGGAGGTCGAACGGAACCGGTTCGACAGCGAACGGGAACGCGCCGAGCAACGCTCCGAGGCCGATCGGGCTGCCGCCGAGAGCGAGCGGAGCCGCCTGACGGCGGAACTGGAGCGCCTGGCCGCGGACCGCGACCGTCTCACCACGGAGCTGGAGACGCAGCGTCGCAACGCCGAGCTGACCCTGGCCGAGGCTCGCGAAGCGGGCGCCGCCCGGCTGGCGCTGGCCGAGGAGGGGCGTGACCTGGCCGTGGAGCGCGCCGAACGGGCCGAGGCGGAGCTCGACGCGCTGCGTCGCGCCGAGCGGGACGAGGCCGGGTCGCACTGACCCCCTCCCCGCCAATCACTTACGCCCCCTTTCGTACCGTTATTTCGGCTTAGGATGGTGGTCGTGCGAGATCTGGGAACCACTGGTGACACCGGCCCGATGCCTCTGGGCGAAGGCGAAGCCACGAAGGGTCCCGAACGCGTGACCGTGGGTGAGCGACCCCGTCCTCGGGTCGACCTCAAGGCGCTCTTCGGTCTGGAGGCCGGGACCTGGGCCTGGACCACCGCCGTCCAGGCGGCCGTCGCGATGACGGTGTCGTTCGCGCTGGCCGCGGTGATCTTCGGCCCCCAGATCGGCACGCTGGCCGCCCTGGGTTCCATGACGGTCCTGTACGAGAAGAAGACCCCCTACGCCTACCGCGCGGCCGCCCTCGCCCTGGTCGGTCTCGGCTTCGTCGCCGCGGTGGCGGTCAACTCCCTGGCCTCGGCGCTGTCCCCGTGGATCGCGGTGGTCTCGATCGGGCTGACCGCGGGCCTGGCCACCTGGGTGTGCGCGGCCTGGCGCGTGGACAAGCCGGGCCCGATGTTCTTCGTGCTGGTCGCCACCATCTCCACCATCGCCCCGGGCGGACCCGCCGACGTGCCGCTGCACGCGCTCGTGGCCGCCCTCGGCGCGGCCGTGGGCTGGGCCGTGTCGATGTCCGGCGCCCCGGTGCGCGCCCGCCACCCCGAGTACCAGGCGGTGGCCGGGGCCTACCGGGCACTGGCGACCCTGCTCCGGGCCGTGGGCACCCCCGAACTCGACCACGCCCAGCACAAGGCGTCGGTGGCGGTGGCGGACGCCTGGCGCATCGTGCTGTTGGGACAGACCCGCGGCTACCGCACCACCGCCGAGGCGGCCCGGTTGCGCGCACTCCTGCGGTGGGTCTCCGACGTCCACCTCGCCGCGACCCAGGTGTGCCTGGCCAGGCCCACCCGTCTGCCCGAGCAGGCCACGGAGTTCGCCGAGAGCATGGCGTCGGCCGTGGCCGACCCGGACCGCGCACCCGACCCGGACTCCCTGGACGAGCTGCGTCGCGGCATGCGGCCCCGCTCCCTGGAGGCCCGCCTGTACAACCTGCTGTCCCGCGCGGCGCAGGCCGCGCGACGCGGCGCCGACGAGGAGGACGAGGACGACCGGCGCACCGCCGACCTCCACGACGATCGCTACCCCGCGCTGCGCACCGCCCTGCGCTCCAGTCTCGGCAAGAACTCGCTGATCCGCCCCACCGCGTTGCGGATGTGGCTGACGGTGACCGCCGCCGGGGCCTTCGGACTGTGGATGGGGCTGGACCACTACTACTGGGTGGCGCTCACCACCACCGCGGTGCTCCAGGGCGGCAACGTGGTCCTGACCCTCAACCGTTCGGTGCAGCGCTCCCTGGGCACCCTGCTCGGCGTCCTGGCCGGGGTGGGTCTGCTCGTGCTCGACCTTCCGCTGGCCGTGGTGATCGTGGTCGCCGGGCTCCTCCAGGGCGCCACCCAGCTGGTGGTGGCGCGCAACTTCTTCTACGCCTCGGTGCTGCTGACCCCGATGGCGCTCCTGCTGTCCTACACGGCCAACCCCTACCCGGCGGCGGAACTGGCCGGGTCCCGGATCATCGACACCCTGGTGGGGTCGGCGTTCGGATTGGCCGGAGCCCTGCTGCTGTGGCGCAAGGCCTCCGCCACCCGGCTGCCGCAGACCATCGCGAACGTGCTGGAGAGCACCCGGCAGTGCATGCAGTCGGTCCTGGACCAGGACGTGGAGATCACCGAGGAACGCCGCTACCGGTTGCGGCGGGACATGAGGGCCGCCACGGTCAACCTGCGCGGTGTGTACGACAGCGCGATCGGCGACGTGCCCCGGGCGGCCTCCACCCGCCCGTTGTGGCCGGTGGTGGTGGCCACCCAGCGCATCGGCTATCTGGCACTGGCCGCGCTCTCCCAGGACCGCAGCCCCGAACCGGCGGGCACCATCACGCTGCAACGGGTCGATCTGGCCTTCCGTGAGCTCATCGCGGCCATGGAGGAGCGTCGGACCCCGCGGTTGGGCGCCCTGCCCCGACTGCCCGCCTACCCCCGGATCAACATGGAGTTGCGCGCGCTCGCCAACGCCATGACCAGTGCCGTGGCCCAGGACGAGCGCGCGGCCCAGCAGGAGGCCGAACGGCGGGCCAGGCGCGAGCAGCGTCGCGCCCAGCGGGACGTGGACGCCGACCTGTAGCGGCGAAGCGGCGGGCCCGGCGCCCATCACCCGGCGCTCCGAACCCCGGGGAGCCGACCGCTCCGACCTCTCCCGGCCTCGGGTTCAGTCCTCGTCGACCGCGGCGAACGCCCGGACCGGGAAGGCCGCCATCCCGCGGACCTTGGCCGGAACCGCGTGGAAGGTGAAGCCCTCCGCGGGAAGTCGGTCGAGCAAGCACAGGTGGCTGACGATCGGCACGCCGGCGGTGAGCAGGGTGGCCTGGGCCGGCCGGGAACCCTCGGCGATGGGCGAGGTGTCGTCGACCCCGATCGAGTCGATCCCGACCAGGACGACCCCGGCCTGGACCAGGGTCTTGGCCGCGGTCTCGGTGAGGTGGGGGTGGTCGTGGGTGCCGTAGGTCTCGGTGCGCCAGTGCCGGTCCCAGCCGGTGCGGATGAGGACCGCGCGGCCGCGCAGCTCCAGCCCGGCGAAGGCCTCCGGGCCGATCCGGCGATCCCCCGTGGCGTCGACCACGACGCCGGGGAGACAGGCGACGCGTTCCAGGTCGAGGTCGGCGGGGTCGGCGGCGTCGCGGTAGGGGTGGGCGGGGATCTCGACGTAGGTTCCGGTCGCCCCGACCATCGAGACGCGGCCACTGCTGTCGCCGTGACCGGGGACGCCTCCCGCGACGGTCGTGCTCTCCTTGAGCACCGGTTCGGGCAGACCCGGGCAGGTGGTCATCGCGTCGGTGATCTGGTGGCTGACGTCGACCAGTTTCGGCATGGCTGTGCTTCCTCGCTCACGTCCGGCAGGAGCGCCCCTGACCTGTGCCAGAGGTCTAGACCATCAGCCTAGCGCCCGTGACTCGGGTCACGACAGTGGTCCGGGGCCCCCGGCGCCCCGCGCCCGACCTGCGCCCCCCGGGCCACCGCTAAGCTCGAAGGACACCATCGCGGGCCGTCGATCCCCTCGACGCCCGCGGAACCCCACCGCACTCACCCACCGAGAAGGGGCGACTCCATCGTGTCACTATACGGAGCGGCCAAGGTCGTCGTCGCGCCCGCCACCCGCATGATGTGGCCCCAACACGTGGAGGGCGCGCACCACGTGCCCGAGAGCGGCCCGGTGATCCTGGCCGCCAATCATCTGGCGCTGATCGACCCCCTCTTCATCGGCGTCGCCTGCCGCAGAGAGGTGCGCTTCATCGCCAAGCGGGAGCTGTTCGACGAGAGCACCCTGCTGAAGAGGACCGTGGCCCGGGCGCTCCGCGCCCTCGGCCCGCTCTCGGTGGACCGCCGCCCCGGGCAGAGTTCCCAGGAGGCCATGGACAACAGCCTGGCCGTTCTGCGGGGCGGCGAGGTGTTCGGTATCTTCCCTGAGGGAACCCGCTCCCCCGACGGGCGCCTGTACAAAGGACAGACCGGCCTGGCCTGGCTGGCCCTGACCACGGGCGCGCCGGTGATCCCGGTCGCGCTGACCGGCACCGAGCGCATCCTGCGCCCGGGCCGCAGACTGCCCTCGTTCAACCGGGTGGGGATCCGCTTCGGCGAGCCGGTGGACCTCTCCCCCTGGGAGGGCCGGGCGGACAAGGCCAGGCCCCGCAGGGAGGCGACCGACGCGATCATGGACGCGATCGCCAAACTGTCGGGGCAGGACCAGGTGGCCCGGTTCGCCGCGTCGGTCAAGGCGGAACTGGAACAGCAGTGACTTTCCCCACAGCCGACACCGGGCTGATTCGCCCTTGACGGGGCGTTGACCCCCAACTGAGGGACCCTTCGTCGAGCGTGGATCCGGCCCCTGGCCTGGATTCCGATCACCGGGGTCCCGGTGGGGCGCTCGTGCTCACCCTGGGGACGGGAGCAGAATTCCCCACCCGTATAGTAGGTTTTCCCGGTGGTCCCACCGGATAGATTAGGCAAGCCTTACCTTTTGATGGCGTCCGACCCTGGCGCGAAGACTTGGAGCTGTGCGATGACGCGACCACTGCGAGTGGGAATCGTGGGTGCGGGCCCGGCGGGCATCTACGCCGCGGACCTGCTCACCAAGGACGAGACCCTGTCCGCGTGCGGCACGTCCGTCAGCATCGACATCCTCGACAAGCTGCCGTCACCGTATGGTCTGGTCCGCTACGGCGTGGCCCCCGACCACCCCCGGATCAAGCAGATCCAGGGAGCGCTGCACAAGATCCTCGACAAGCCCGAGATCACCTTCTACGGCAACGTCGAGTACGGCGTGGACCTCAAGCTGGAGGACCTGCGCCGCCACTACGACGCGGTCATCTTCGCCACCGGAAGCGACCGCGACCGCCCGCTGGACATCCCCGGCGTCGACCTGCCCGGTAACCACGGCGCCGCAGACTTCGTCTTCTGGTACGACTCCCACCCGGACGTCAACCCGTCCTGGCACGTCGACGGCACCAGCGTCGCCGTGATCGGCGCGGGCAACGTCGCCGTCGACGTCGCCCGCATCCTGGCCAAGGACGCCGACGACCTGCTGTCCACCGACATCACGGACAACGTCTACGAGGGTCTGCGCGCCAAGGGGATCACCGACGTCCACGTGTTCGCCCGGCGCGGCATCGCCCAGTGCAAGGCCACGCCGATGGAGCTGCGCGAGCTGGACAAGCAGCCCGGCGTCGAGGTCCTGGTCTACGCCGAGGACTTCGACATGGACGAGGGCAGCCTCAAGGCCTGTGAGGACTCCAACCAGGTCAAGACCAACGTGAAGGTCCTGCAGAACTGGGCGATCCGCGACCCGCGCGGGGCCGAGCGCCGTCTGCACCTGCACTTCCTCAACGCGCCCGTGGAGATCCTGGGCGAGGACCGGGTCACCGGCATCCGCACCGAGCGCATGGAACTCACCGGCGACGGCAACGTCCGGGGCACCGGTGAGTACGTCGACACCGAGGTGCAGGCCGTCTACCGGGCCATCGGTTACCTGGGCTCGCCCCTGGCCGACCTGCCCTTCGACGAGGAGCGCGGTGTGGTCCCCAACTCCGAGGGGCGCGTCCTGGACCTGGACGAGAACCACATCGACGGCGTCTACGCCACCGGCTGGATCAAGCGCGGCCCGGTCGGCCTCATCGGCCACACCAAGGGCGACGCTCTGGAGACCATCACCAACCTGGTCGCCGACCGCGCGTCCTTCACCCCGGCGACCGAGCCCGACCCGGTGGCGTTCGAGGCCCTGCTCGCCGAGCGCGGCGTCGGCTACACGACCTGGGAGGGCTGGCAGCGCATCGAGGCCAGGGAGGAGGAGCTGGGCGCCGAGCGCGGCCGCAAGCGCCTCAAGCTCCTCAGCCGTGAGGACCAGACCAACGCCGCACGCCTGGCGTAGCCGCGTGTGAGCTTCCCGGCCGGTCCCGCGCCCCTCTGCGGGACCGGCCTTCGCTCTTTACCCGCCCCCGCCTCTTCTGGCACCGTGAGATTGTGCATGCGGCTCTCTCCAGGTTCGAGGAACAACTCCCCGAGCCGATGGGTTAGAGTCACTGTTGGTCGGTGTGGTAGCAAGTGTCCCCCGGGCCTCAACTATTGCCTTCGCGGAATACCGCGTCCGGCACCCGCCCTTCGGGGTGGGACGGACCGGACGGCCAGGAGCCCCGTTGTGCCCCGCGCCGAGAGGCGACCGCCATGCCGACCATCATCCTCGTGCCCCGCTCCCACCGAGGTGGGAGCGGGGCATCGTGGTATCTCCAGGAAACGTAACGAAGGACGGTCAGGCGTGGACGAGCGGTCCCCCCGGCAGCCGGATTCCTCCGGACCGCCCGACGATCTGTCGGACGGCACGAAAGCGCGTCAGCCGCGCCCGGAGAACCCCTACCGCATCCCCGAGCGGCCCCCCGGGTCCCGTCCCCGGGACACCGGCGGCTTCGGTTTCGAGCACCCGCGCCCCGCGGACCCCGTCACCCCGGCCGAGCCGGAGCCGGAGTCGAGCGGCCCCTCCACCGAGGCCTGGGAATCGCCGCGCGAGGCGAGTGAGGACCCCCTCGGCTCCGACGGGCCCGGAGACCGGTCGGGCTCCGGCGAGAACGCACCGTGGGACCCCTCCGAGGACCACCGCTCGCCGTCCGCGCCCCTCGACCACGAGCAGGACGACCGGGCGCGCTTCGGCGAGCCGGAGCCCACCCCGACCGGGTGGGGGCTCACCCCGGAACCGCCCGCCGCCCAGGACAGTTGGGGCCACACCCCTGGCACCGATGATCGGGAACGCTGGGGCGCACCGGTTCCGGAGACGGGCGGCGAGGACGGCGCGGCCGGCCGACGCGCTCCCGACGAACCGTCGTGGGAACGCCCCGCCGAGGACCGATGGGACACCCCCGGTGACGGCGGCGACGCCTCCTGGGACCGGCCCGCCGAGCCCGCGCACGACCAGTGGTCCACGCCCGCCGCGACCTCGCAGTACGAGGACCGGGGAACCCCGGCGGAGGACTTCGGGCCCACCTGGAACACAGGAACCGGACCCTCCGAGAGCGAGCGGACCCAGAACACCTGGGACGAGCGCCCCGAGCCCACCTGGGGCGCCGGAGCCAACCCCTCCTGGGGCGAGACGAACGACCCCGAACCCTCCTCCACGCACTGGTCCGCCCATGCCCCGGGAGAGGACCGATGGGACGCCCCAGCCGAGGCGGGGTCCGCTCCGGCCGGTTCCGGACCCTCGAGTGAGGACTACTGGGGCGCCGCGAACAGTGGCGCGCAGGGCGGCTGGGGGCAGGACCCGCGGGAGCCCTCCTCGTCGGAGTCCTGGCAGACGCCCTACGGCGGGCAGCCCACCTACGGTGGCGACACCCCGTACCCGGGTTCGGCCCCGCTGCGCGGCGACGAGGACCACCGGTCACAGGAGGAGCACCGCGGGGAAGGGTACGAGTACCTCTACGGCGGTGCCGGCGGCCATGGGACCGGTGGGCCCGGAGGGCCGCACGGCCCCCACGACGAGGACCCCTACGGCGACGACGCCTACGAGCCCGGTCCCCCGCCGAAGAAGAAGTCCCGCCGCGGGCTGATCATCGGGCTGGTCGCGACCGTGGTCGTGCTGGCCCTGGTCGGTGGCGCCGCCGGGTGGTACGTCTACACCCTGCCCCAGCCGGAGGAGGCCACCTCCGAGTACGAGAGTGCCTGGGAGGAACAGGACTTCGCCCGGCTGGCGGCGGTCACCATCGGCGACGACGCCGAGGCGATCCTCGGCGGGATCGACACCGGTCTCGGTGTGGACGCGGTGGACGTGGAGATCGGCACACCGGTCACCGACGGTGGTACGGGCAGCGCCGACTACGAGGTGACGGTCTCGCTGACCAACGCCGACGACTGGGGTTGGGAGGGCGAGCTTCCGCTGGTGCGCGAGGACGGCGAATGGTGGGTCGACTTCTCCCCCGAGGTCGCCTACCCCGGTCTGGGCGAGGGCCAGGTGCTGGCGCGGACCGCCGTGTGGGGCGAGCGCGGCGCCATCGAGGCGGCCGACGGCACCCGTCTGGACTCCCCCGACGCCTCCGGTTCGCTGCAGATGATCGCGGGCGAACTGGGCGAGGCCGACGAGGACGACGTCGAGCGGCTGGGTCCGGCGTACAGCGTCGGCGACACCGTCGGCAAGACCGGGCTGCAGCGCACCTACGAGGAGCGTCTGGCCGGTGAGGCGGCGACCACCATCCTCATGGTGGACGCCGCCGAGGCCGAGGATCCCACCTCGTTGGAGGCCACCGAGGAGAACACGGTGGCGACCCTGGACGGATCCGACGGCGAGTCGATCACGACCAGCTTCGACATGGGTGTCCAGAACGCCGCCGCGAGCGCCATCATCGACGCCGACGACCCGGCGGGGCTGGTCGCGATCCGACCGTCCACCGGCGAGATCCTGGCCGCGGTGAACGTGCCCGGCGGCTTCAACCGGGCCTTCGAGGGCCAGTACCCGCCCGGTTCGTCGTTCAAGATCGTCACCTACAGCTCGCTGCTGGACAACGGTCTGTCGGTGGACGCCACCATGGACTGTCCCGAGGAGTACGACCTGGGCGGTTGGCCGTTCCGTAACGCGGGCGGCGCCGAGTACGGCGATCAGTCGGTGACCGAGGCGTTCGCGACGTCCTGCAACACCGCGCTGGTGCACGAGATCGGGGAGTACCTGACCCCGGAGACGTTGCAGTCCAGTGCCGAGCAGTTCGGCATGAACAAGGCGATGGACATCGGCGTGAGCACCCACGAGCCCAGCTTCCCGGCGGTGGACAGCAGCACCATGATGGGCGCGCAGGGCATCGGCCAGGGACAGATCCTCACCTCCCCGCTGCACATGGCCACCGTGCCGGCCGCGGTGGCGGACGGATCGTGGCGGCACCCGGTGCTGGTCACCGAGCCGAGCCAGGACGACCTGCCGGAGCCGACCGCCATCGGCAACGCCGAGGCTCTGCGTCCGATGATGCGCGCGGTGATCACCGAGGGCACCGCCGAGGACGTCGACTTCGACGGTGAGGTGTTCGGCAAGACGGGCACCGCCGAGTTCGGGACGGCCGAGGACGCCGACGAGGACGACGAACTGCCCAGCCACGCGTGGATGGTCGGTTACAAGGGCGATGTGGCGTTCGCGCTGGTGGTCGAGGGCGGCGGTGGCGGTTCGGCCGTGGCCGGTCCGTTGGCCGCGAAGTTCACCAACGGGCTGTAACCGCACCCGACGTCACGAGGGCCCCGCCGTTCGGCGGGGCCCTCGTCGTGTCGAGGGGTCGGCGGGAGAGACCGCCCCCGGTTGCTCAACCACTGGTCAAGTGAAACACTTGACTCCATGGAAAGTCATCAGTCGCCCCAGAACCCCACACCCGACGGGGCCCGTGCCGCGCTCGACGCGTTGAACGCCGACCGTTCGGCACTGGCCGACCGCATCGTCACGCCGCCCTGGTTCTATCCCGGGATCGCCGCGGTCACCACCGCCTTCGTCGCCTCCCCAGCCGCCCCCTCGCCCCTGATCCAGTGCGTCGTCGTCGCTCTGGGAAGCGTCGCCCTGATCTCCCTGGTGCTCGCCTACAAGAGGGTGACCGGCCTGGCGATCAGCCGCACGGCGGGCCCGCGAAGCCTGGCATTGCTCATCGTGCTCGGCGCGCTCGTCGTGCTCCTTCTGATCACCTCCCTGGCCCTGTCGCTCATGGACCGAGAACCCTGGGTGGCCGCCACCGCCGCGTTCACCTTCGTCATGATGTGGGCGGGCTGCCTGGCCTACGATCGCGCCTACGACGCCGAGTTGCGCCGTGGAGCCTGACCCGCGTTTCGACGAGGCCATCCACGCGCCCACGCGCCTCCGAATCTGTGGACTGTTGCGGCCCGTCGACAGCGCGGACTTCGCGGTCCTGCGCTCCACTCTGGGCCTGAGCGAGGCCAACCTGTCCAAGACCCTGCGCAGTCTGGTCGCGCTCGGCTACGTGCGCACCGACAAGGCCGCCTCGCCCTCCCGGGCGGACGCGCGACGCACCACGACGGTCGCCCTCACGTCGCACGGCAGACGGGCCTTCGACGCGCACCTGGCGGCGCTTCGCGACCTCGCGAACGGTCGGCTGGCCCCCTCCGTCGACCGCGAGGACGACTGACTCGCACGAGCATCCGGGTGCGGCGCACCCGTCAGTGACACCGGAGCCGTGAACCTCCTCGCGCGGCGATCACGTCACCCCCGACCCGAGTGTGCGCGCGGGACCACGGACGGGCCCGGTGTCGGGGCGGGGACCTCCGATCACACGCCGCCCTGCCACCGATCCCTCCCCCAGGCAGGCGACGCGCCCCGGCATCGGGGCGTGGCCGCACGCGCAACCGTGACCACACGCGGGCGGGACCGGCGATCCCGGTCCCGCCCGCGGGGCGCGGCACGGTCGTACGTACCACCATGAATCATCCGGTCAGGCCGTTCATCCGCTTATGCCGCACACCCCGGAGAAAAGCACCTCACATTTCGAACTGCACTCCCATGAGACGTTTTCATGAAGGAGGTCTGCCTTTCTCGAATTTGCCGTTGCACGGATTTTTACGCCGCCCGCGTGAACCCCTGAGAATGTTCGTTCACGACGCGACACGAACACGCGAGGAGGCCGGTGGACATGTTCCGACATAGTCACCCCGCAGGCCGCGAACGCCGCCGACAGGGACCACCGGGCCGCAGAACCCAAGCAGCAAGGCGCGTGTCGAGGGCAATGGTCGAGTCACGTGGACTCCTTTTTTGTTTAGCCTTATTTCGCACATCGACGATTGACGGAACGGTCGAGTGGATATCTCATGGGGTGGAAGCCGGACACCGGCTTCACTCGGACGAACCACAGTGATCCGAACGGCGCCCGATCGAAAATGGGCATCCCGGATGGATCGCACTGAGAGGACAATCGTTGATGAACCGTAAGACCGTGAGCCGCATCGCCTTCGCCGCCGTCGTCGCCCCCGCGCTCGCCTTCGGCGCGCCCGCCGTGGCCATGGCCGACAGCTTCTACGCCGCCGGTGGCAGCTACGCGGGGCCCCTGGGCGCCGGTCAGGAGTCCGTCTTCTCCGCCGCCGGTCACGGGCACGGCCACGGCAAGGGTGGCTCCATCTACGTCCACAGCTTCGACCACGCGGGCCCGTGGGGCGCGGCCCAGGGCGACATCATCAGCGGCGCCCGCTAGCGGAGTCGGACGTGTGCGGCGGGCGATGACCACAGGCACCCCGGGGCCCTGACCCGGGACACGGGCCCGCCGATCACACCCCGAGAGAGACGGGGGCCGGTGCGCACCGCGCCGGCCCCTCCTTCCCCGTTCACACGAAGGACATCGCCCATGACCCTTTCCCGTCGCACCCTCACCACGACCGTCCTGGCCCTGGGGTTCGCCCTGGGCACACCGGCGTTGGCGGCGGCGGACGCGCGCTTCCACAGTCAGGACGGCCGGGCGGGCCCCGAGGGGGCCTCCCTCACCATGGTCCACAGCGTCGTCGGCGCCGACGGCTCCGTCTCCTTCACCACGGTGACCTACACGGCGGGCGCCCTCGGCGCGGGAGCCTCCCACGTCACCGGCGGAGTGGGCTGAGCCCCGCCCGCTCCGTCACCGCCGACGGTGGCCGGGCATCCCACAGGGGGCGCACCGGCCACCGCCGCGTTCCCCGGACGCTTCTCTCCCGGGGACGCGACTATCCGGCCGGGCCGGCGGGCGCGGGCGGGTCGTTCACGGGCTCCCCCTCGGGCGCCGGTCCCGGGTCGCCGGTGTCGACGCCCTGGCTGCTCTCCGAGGTTCCCGCGGGCCTGGGCTGTTCCGGCTGTGGCGCATTCGGCGTCACCACGAACAGCAGCACCAGCAGGGCCGCGGTGACCGCGGCGATCAGGGCGCAGGCGACCCAGGGTCTCCAACTCTGCAGACCGGGGTCGACCGGGGCGTCGGGGTCCTCCGTCCCGAAGGCCTCCAGACGGCCGGCCAGCTCCGGGGCGTCCTCACTGAGCTGTTTCTCGATCTGCGCGAGGATCCGCCGCTCGTGCTCTCTCAGGGACATGGCACCCTCCTCGGCCGCCGGGGGAAGGACTGTGTCGTCGCCGGGTGCTAACAGTCTCCCCCGGGCACGTGGCGCTTACCCGGTCGCCCACAGGATTTATTCGTCCGATTTGGTCGATTCGTAAGGACGGGCCGAACGTTCCCCCGGGAAGGACCACCCGACCTCACCTGCACGGGGTCCTTCGACCTCACCCGGGGTAACACTCGACCTCGGCGGCCTTCACCCCCGCCCAGACCTCCTCGCCACGGGCGAGCCCGAGTTCGGCCAGGGCCGCCGGGGTGATGTCGGCGACCAGCGACAGCGGCCCCTCCAGATGCACCCGCACCTGATCACCGAAACGCTCGACCCCCTCCACACGGAGCCGCCACATGTTGCGCGGGCTGCCGTGGGGATGGTCCCGGTAGAGCGCCACCGCGCGCGGCGGGAAGGCGACCAGCGCGGGACCGTGGTGGGCTTCGCGCACCGCCACCGTGGCCGTCGTGTCCGAGCCGTCCTCCCCCAGGGTGACGGTGTCGCCGTGCGCCCGACCCCGGAACAGGTTGAGGCCCACGAGGCGGGCGACGTAGGTGGTCCGGGGGCGCCGGGCGACCTCCGCCGGGGTGCCCTCCTGTACGAGCCGGCCGCCCTCGATGACCGCGATGTGATCGGCCAGCACCATGGCGTCCAGGGGATCGTGGGTGACCAGGACCGTCACCCCGTCGAACTCCTCCAACAGGTGCCGCAGCCGGGACCGCACCGCCACGCGCGTACTCGCGTCCAAGGCCGCCATGGGCTCGTCCAGCAGCAGCATGCCGGGGCGGACCGCCAGTGCGCGGGCCAGGGCCACACGTTGGGCCTGGCCACCGGAGAGCCGCCGCGGCCGGGCGGCGACGTGGTCGGCGAGGTCCATGTGCTCCAGCAGGGCCCGGGCGCGTTCCCGCGCCTCGGCACGCCCCACGCCCTGACAGCGCGGCCCGAAGGCGACGTTGTCCAGAGCGCTCAGGTGTGGGAACAGCAGGTAGTCCTGGAAGACCATCCCGACGGGACGATGCTCCACGGCGGTGGTGGTGTGGTCGACACCGCCCAGACGCACGTGGCCCCCGGTGAGCGGTACCAGCCCGGCCAGGGCCCGCAGCGCGGACGACTTACCCGCCCCGTTGGGTCCGAGCAGGGCCAGGATGCTTCCGGGCGGGCAGGACAGTCGGACGTCGAGCGTGAAGGAGCCCCGGGTCGACCGGAGGTCGGCGTCGAGCCCCCGATGTCCGTCCGCGACGGTGTCGATCGGCGCGGCGTCGGTCGGGGCCGTGTCGGTCTGGGGGCCGTGGGCGGATCGGTCGACCATCAGGCGTTCACCCACCTCTCGCGCAGAGTGGCCAGGACGGCCAGGGAGACCAGGAGCAGGACGAGGCTGAGCACGATGGCGGCCTCGGGGTCGCGCTGCATGGCCATGTAGACGGCCAGCGGCATGGTCTGGGTGGTGCCGGGGAAGTTGCCCGCGAAGGTGATGGTGGCGCCGAACTCGCCCAGGGCGCGCGCCCAGCACAGCACGGCGCCGGCGCCGATGCCGGGCAGCACCATGGGCAGGGTCACCCGGGTGAAGACGGTGACGCGGCCGGCACCCAGGGTGGCGGCGGCCTCCTCGTAACGCCGGTCGGCGCCCCGCAGGGCGCCTTCGACGCTGATCACCAGGAAGGGCATGGCCACGAACACCTGGGCGATGACCACGGCCGCGGGGGTGAAGGGCAGGGTCAGTCCGAACCAGTCGTCCAGGTACCGCCCGACCAGACCGTTGCGGCCCAGCACCAGCAACAGGGCCACGCCCCCGACCACCGGAGGGATCACCAACGGAACGGTGACCAGGGCGCGCACCCAGCGGCGACCGGGGAACTCGGTGCGCGCCAGCATCCAGGCCAGGGGGACTCCGAGGAGCAGGGAGACCAGCGTGGCAACGGTGGCGGTCGACAACGACAGCCACAGTGCGGTCAGCACCTCGGGTTCGGTGACACGCGCACCCATGGTGGACCAGGGAGCGCGCACGAGCAGCCCGACGAAGGGCAGTACCAGGAACGCCAGGCCCACCAGGGCCGGCACGACGAGGATCCAGGGCACCCGACCCGGCCGGGCGCGCACGGCGCGCCGGTCGGATCGGGTCACGAGGGAGGTCACGGGGTGCCGAACCCCGCCTCCTGCAGGACCGGGGCGCCCTCGGTGGTGACGAACTCGACCCAGGCGGCGGCCAGTTCGGGGTCGCCCGAGGCGCCGAGCACGCCGATCGGGTAGTCGTTGACCGCCTCCTCGGCCTCGGGGAAGTCCAGTCCCTCCACACGGCCCTCGGCGGAGATGACGTCCGTGGCGTAGACGAGTCCGGCGTCCACCTCGTTGAGTTCGACCTTGGTCAGGACGGCGCGCACGTCCTCCTCCAGGGTGACCGGGGTGATGTCCAGGTCGGCGGAGTCGAGGGCGGCCAGGGTGGCGGCCCCGCACGGCACCTCCTCGGCGCAGAAGGCCACCGCGACGTCCTCGTCGGCCAGGTCGGCGAAGCCCTCGACCCCGGCGGGGTTCTCCGGCGGCACGGCGATCTGCAGCGTGTTGGTGACGAAGACCCGCCCGTCCTCGCCGTGTTCGGCGGCCCAGTCGGCGTCCAGGCCCTCGCCCTCGACGACCTGTTCCATGGTGGCGGTGTTGGCTGCGGCGAACACGTCGGCGGGCGCGCCGGAGTTGATCTGCTGGGCGAGTTCGCTACTGCCGGCGAAGTTGAAGGTGATCTCCACCTGGGGGTTCTGCTGCTCGAAGGAGGCGGCGATCTCCTCGAACACGTCGGTGAGCGAGGCGGCGGCGAAGACGGTGAGCTCGCCGGCCGGTCCGTTGGCCTCGGTCTCTCCCGCGCCTTCGCTCCCGTCTCCGGTGTCGGAACCCGAGCAGGCGGTGAGCGCCAGGGTGAGCGCGGCCAGGGCGGCGATCGATCCGCGGGCGGTGCCCCGCGCGCGGGGGTGACGGGGCAGGGACTCACGCATGGTGTTCTCCGGTGGTCTCGACGATGACGTTGGTGGACTTGACGACCGCGGTCGCCACGGTCCCGACCTCCAGGCCGAGCTCGTCGGCGGCCTCGCGGCTCATCAGGGAGACCACCCGGTGTGGTCCGGCCTGGAGCTCGACGGCGGCCATCACCTGGTCGCGGACGACGTTGGTGACCAGCCCCTGGAAGCGGTTGCGGGCGGAGGAGACGCGACGACCGGGGTCGTCGTCGGCGCCGGCCCGCATGAAGGCGGCGAGCTCGGCTCCGTCGAGGCGGCGGCGTCCCGAGGCGTCGCGCTCCGCGGGCAGCCGTCCGGAGTCGACCCAGCGGCGGACGGTGTCGGCGCTGACACCGAGCAGCTCCGCGGCCTCACTGATCTGGAAGGTGGGCATGGGATGAACTTACTCGTCTCAGATGCGAGGACATAATGGATGTTCGGCTAGCAGATCATAACTTTTCCGGGGCTCCCCTGGACCCTCCGACAGAAGCGCGCGTGGTCGCGCGTGGTCGCGCGGGGGCGGCGCGCACGAGAAGGGCCCGCATCCCCGAAAGGATGCGGGCCCCGGCCTCATGGGCGCGGCGACCGGCTCAGCCGCGCACGTCGGCGATCGCGCCGACCGGACCCTCCGCCCGGTAGTCGTCGAGGGCCGTGACGACGTAGCCGGCGCCGTCCTCCAGGGGCTCGGTGTCGGTCAGCGTGGGCTCACCGGTCATGCCGACCAGGTGCTCCGCCGTGAGCGCCGAGCAGTAGGCGTCCTCGTCACCGGACTCCAGGGCCTGCGCGGCCTCCGCCGGCAAGCGGTAGAGAGCGTAGAAACGGGCGTCCTCGACCTCGTTCCACTCCACCTCGACGCCGGAGTCGACGCTCCGTGCCTCCACGTCGTCGACCGCGCCGGCCCGGGGCCCCTCGCCCTCGGGGTCCTCGATCACCGGAGGCAGCGCCGCTTCGGAGTAGTGGCCGCCCAGCAGGTGGTCGACCGCGCCGGCGTTGTCCCGCATGCTCTTGATGGAGAAGTAGATGTCACCGGAGACCTGGTCGAGCTCGCCGGAGTAGTCGAGTTGGGTGCTCAGGGCGTCGTCGTCGGTCCAGCCGTCCTCCCCCAGGCGGTAGGCGGCCTGACCGACGTACAGGTCCACGTCGGTACCCTCGACCTCGTCCGCCCACCAGTCGGTCATGGCCTCGTAGTCGGCGGTGGAGAACCCGCGCTCCCAGTACAGCTGGGGCGCGACGTAGTCCACCGTCCCCTCCTGGATCCAGGTGCGGGTGTCCGCGTACTGGGCGTCGTAGGACTGCAGGCCGGAGCTGGGCGAACCGGCGGGGTCGGTGGAGTCGTTGCGCCAGATGCCGAACGGAGAGACCCCGAAGCTCACCCAGGGCTTGGTCTCCTGGATCCGACCGTGCACGTCCCGCATGAGCTGGTCGACGTTGTCGCGTCGCCAGTCGCCACGGTCGTCGAAGTCGCCGCCGTGGGCCTCCCAGCTGGCGTCGTCGTCGAAGGTGGCGCCGTCCTGCGGGTAGGGGTAGAAGAAGTCGTCGAAGTGCATGCCGTCGATGTCGTAGCGCTCGACGACGTCCATGATGACGGAGGTGACCCACGCGCGAACCTCGGGGTTGCCGGGGTCGACGTAGGCCTCGCTGCCGAAGTCCACCAGCCAGTCCGGGTTCTGCACCACGGGGTGGTCGTCGGCCAGGTTCTCCACGTCGGGGTCCTGCAGGCCCACACGGTAGGGGTTGAACCAGGCGTGCAGTTCCAGTCCGCGCTCGTGCGCCTCCTCGACCGCGTACTCCAGCGGGTCGTAACCCGGGTCGCCGCCCTGCTCGCCGGTCAGGTAGCGGGCCCAGGGCTCCAGCTCGGAGTCGTAGACGGCGTCGGCGGTGGGACGGGCGTGCAGGAAGACGGCGTTGAGGCCCATCTCCACGGACTCGTCCAGCCACGTGTCGAGTTCGGCCTTCTGTTCGTCGGCCGACAGCCCGGGTTCGGAGGGCCAGTCGATGTTGCGCACGGTGGTGAGCCACGCACCGCGCATCTGCCGCTTGTCGTCGTCGGCCTGACAGGCGACGGGGGCCGCGATGCCCTCACCACCGGGCTCGCGGTCATCGTCGGAGGCGGGATCGCCACCATTGGCGGAGCAGCCCGCCAACAGCACCGTGGCGGTGGCCACGGCCGCGGCCCACCGGCCCCCGGCGCGCGGCGTGGTCAGGGCCCGAGCCATGGATCGCATCAACGTTCTCCTTCGGGGATGTACGCGCGTCGCCGTTCCCCTGGCGCCACGCCGCGACCCAGAGTAGGGCAATATGTCAAGTTTCGGATACGATTCAGCCAATGTGTGGATAACCTCGCACCGTCCCGGCCCCGGGAATGTTCTCGCAGGTCAATGAAGCACCGTGGGGACAGGGCCCCGGGAGTGGGCACACTCCCCTGCAGGCAAAGAGTGCACTCCACGTGACCGTCCGAGGTGGGGAACGGACCTCCGGTGAGCAGCCCACCTGCGACGCACCGGGGACACGACCCGCCGAGCGAGGTTCTAGACTCGAATCCCGTGAACGCCGCGCAGAACCCACCCAAACTGTTCGTCCGCACCGTCCCGCTGGCCGACCGGGCCGACAGTCCGGTCCGGCGCCTGCCGGAGGCCGCGCCCCTGGCCTGGTTGACCGAGGACGAGGGACTCGTGGGCTGGGGCGAGGCGGCGCGCATGGAGCCCGAGGTCGCCCCCGAGGGCACCGCGCCCACCGACAACACGCGCATCGGGCGGGCGGCCCGCTGGTTCGGCGCCCTGCTCGACAACGCCGAGGTGGAGGACGAGGTGCGTCTGCCGGGCACCGGCCCGATCACCTTCGGCACCTTCACCTTCGCGCCCACCTCCCCCGGTTCGGCGCTCGTCGTGCCCCGGGTGCTCGTGGGCAGACGCGCGGGCCGCACCTGGTTGACCACCATCACGGACACACCCGGGGAGGACCCCGAGGAACTGCTGCGCCCCACCACCGATCCGCGTCCGGTGGGGCCCCTGACGTGGCACCCCGGTTCCCTCTCCCCCGCACAGTGGATGGACGTGATCGCCGGGACGGTCGCGCGCATCCGCGCGGGCGAGCTCGACAAGGCCGTGCTGGCCCGTGACGCCCACGCCGAGGCCCGGGAGCCGCTGGACGTGCGTGTGCTGTTGGAACGCCTGCGCACCCGCTTCCCCGACTGCTTCACCTTCTCCGTGGACGGGATGGTCGGTGCCACCCCCGAGCTCCTGCTGCGCATGGAGGGCAGCGAGTTCACCTCCCTGGTGTTGGCCGGGACCCGCCCCCGCGGCGAGGACGAGGAGTCCGACCGGCGCCTGGGCCGGGAGATGATGAACGCGGCCAAGGACGTGGAGGAGCACGGCCTGGCCGTGGACTCCCTGCGCACCGCCATGGAGCCGCTGGCCGAGGAGCTCACCGTCCCGTCCCGGCCGCATCTGCTCCGGCTCGCCAACGTCCAGCACCTGGCCACGCGGGCGCACGCGCGACTGGCCCCGGGGGTGTCGGCCCTGGACGCCGTGGCGGCGCTGCACCCCACCGCCGCCGTGGGCGGGACCCCCACCGAGGCCGCCATGCGCCACATCGCCCGGGTCGAGGGCATGGACCGGGGCGGTTACGCGGGTCCGGTGGGTTGGCTGGACGGCGCGGGCAACGCCGAATGGGGGATCGCGCTGCGCAGCGCCCGCGTGGACGGACACCGCGCGCGCCTGTACGCGGGCGGCGGCATCGTCGCCGGATCCGATCCCGAGGCGGAACTGGCCGAGACCGAGTCCAAGTTCCGGGTGATGCGCGAGGCCCTCACCGACCCCGAGGACTGAGCCTCGCGGCACGGGTGGGAAACAGTCCGGAAACACCGTGCGGTTACCGTCACGGCCATGCACATCGAGTTCGTGACCTGGGAGGACCCCGACGGGGTCGCCCTGCGCGCCCGGCAGCGGGCGGAGATCGCCGAGCGCTACGGCACCCCCGACTCCGAGCCGGGCACCCCGCCCTCGGCCGCCGACATCACGGTGTTCGTCGTGGCCCGTGACGCCTCCGGCACCGCCGTGGCGTGCGGTGGACTGCGCGATCTGGGCGACCACAGCGGGGAGGTCAAGCGCATGTACGTGCTTCCCGCACACCGTGGGTCGGGCGCGGCCGCCCGGGTGTTGGCGGCGCTGGAGGAGCGGGCCCGTTCCCTGGGCTGGAGGCGGCTGCTGTTGGAGACCGGGGACCGCCAACCCGACGCGGTGCGGTTCTACACCAAGCACCGGTACACGCCGGTGCCGGCCTTCGGCGCCTACGCGGACGCCCCTTCCTCCCTGTACCTGGGGCGGGAACTGTAGGGCTCGCCGCGCCTGCGCGGCTCCCGCCGGAGCCACCGCATTCGGGGCGGCATGGGGACGCGAACCGGCCCCGGTCCTCCCCCACGACGGAGGGACCGGGGCCGGTGGTCTGGTCCGGGCCGGGGCTCGGAGCGGGGATCAGGCGCCGACGTCGCGGCCGCCCTTGTGCCAGGCGCACACCACCGACGGGCGCGGGAAGTCACCGTCGGGCCACACGCTGGTGGGCTGCTCGACCGTGCCGTTCTCGCCGGGGTGCTGCGGCGCGAGGAACACCGTCTTCTGGTCCTCGGTGATGAGCGGACCGCAGGTCTCGGCCTCGACCGGGACGGTGGCGAAGGTCCGCAGTTCACCGCGGAAGCGACCCTCCACCGGCATCACGTGCAGGGCGTCGTTGGTCTCCAGGCTGCTGGGCTGGCCGTCGGTGGAGATCCACAGGTTGCCGTGCTTGTCGAAGGCCAGGTTGTCGGGGGCCGAGACCGGCATGACCTTGGACTTGTCGTAGCCGGCGTAGTACGTGGAGTCGTCCTCCGGGTCACCGCAGACCAACGGCACGATCCAGGCGAAGGTGGTGGCCGCCGAGTCCGCGCCGTCCTCGATGATCTCCAGGACGTGCCCGAACTTGTTGGGACCGCGCGGGTTGGGCTCGTCGGCCTGACCCGGTTCGCGGGAGCTGTTGTTGGTGAGCGCGCAGTAGACCTTGCCGGTGACCGGGCTGGGCTCGACGTCCTCGGGGCGGTCCATCTTGGTGGCGCCGACCGTGTCCGCGGCCAGACGGGTGTGGATCAGCACCTCGGCCACGGAGAAGCCCGCGACGAAGCTCTCGGTGTCGCTGCACAGCGGGATCCACGCGCCGGTGCCGTCGAACTCGCCGTCGGAGGGCAGCGTGCCGGTGCCGTCGATCTCCTCGGCCGGGCTGTTGCCCTCCAGGTGGGCCACGTACAGGGTGCCGGTGTCCAGCAACGTCATGTTGTGCTTGTGCGAGCCCTCGACGTACTTCTTGTCGCTGACGAACTTGTACAGGTAGTCGAAGCGCTCGTCGTCGCCCATGTAGGCGGCCACACGTCCGTCCTCGGTGAGGTTGACGTTGGCGCCCTCGTGCTTGAAGCGACCGAGCATGGTGCGCTTGACCGGGGTGGAGTCGGGGTCGTGCGGGTCGATCTCCACGATGTACCCGAAACGGTGGGCCTCGTTGGGGTGTCGGGCGAGGTCGAAACGCTCGTCGACCCGGTCCCAGCGCCGGCCCGAGTAGTCGGTGGGGAACCCGTACCGGGCGTACTCCTCGGTGTCGGGCGCGCCGACGAAGTACTGGTTGAAGTTCTCCTCGCCGCTGAGGATGGTGCCCCAGGGGGTCATGCCACCGGCGCAGTTGTTGAGCATGCCCAGGACCCGAACGCCCTCGGGGTCGGCCTCGGTGCGCAGCAGTGCGTGTCCGGCCGCGGGGCCGGCGACCCGGAAGGCGGTCTCGGGGGTGATGCGTCGGTTGAAGGAGCGCTCGCCCTCGGTGATCAGTCTCCACTGGCCGGTGCCGTCGACCCGTTCCAGCTCCACCACCGAACCGCCGTGCGCGGCCATCGCCACCCGGATCCACTCCGGGTCGGCCGCGGCGCCGTCGGTGTAGCCGGCGAACATGATCTCTTCGTTGGTGTACTCGTGGTTGACCCACAGCAGACCGTGGTCGTCGTCGAGGGTGAAGAACCCGACGTAGTCGCAGTTGTAGCCGAACTGCCGGGCCTGGGCCTCACCGGTCTGGTTCGCGAAGTCGAACTCCGGGGCGTCGGGCAGCACCGGGTCGCCCCAGCGGATGATGACGTGGTGGTCGTAGCCCTCGGGGACCGAGACCTCGTCGCGGGTGTTGGGCAGCACGCTCTTGAACGTGGGGCGCGGCGACGGGTGGGGGCGGTCGGGGTTCCGGTCCGCGGCGGCCGGGCTCATGGCCGCCCAGCCCAGCGCACCGGCGCCGGAACCGACCACGGCACCCTTCAGGGCGGTGCGGCGGGAGAGCACGCCCTGGAAGATGTCACCGAAGTAGGGGTTGTCGCTCTTGTTGGGGGCGGGGTGGAAGCAGGCGTTGCCACACCGGTACAGGCAGGTCTTCGCTGATCGACCACCACCGACACCGCCGATCAGCGGCAGAAGGCGGCGGCGGGGCGCGGATTCGGGCACGCGTTCTCCTCGGAATTCGTGACTGCTCCGCGCTCCCGAGGGGGCTGCGGGGCTCCGCTCGGGGGCGCGGAGTGGTGCGGGCAGTGGGTCCTGCCGGTCGCTCTCGACCTTGGCCGAGGTTCCACACGTCGGGGTGAAACCCGGGTGAACGCCCTGACAACTCCCTTACACGGCCGTGGTCATCCCACGCTGGGGCATTGTGCGAACACTCACCGTTGGACCTCTTGGTGATACTCGCCTACCCATGCCGCGTCGTCCAGAAGCCTCGCCCTGGTGACATGGGTCACTTTCTCGTGATCACGCCGTGTACGCGCCGTTTCCGTCGACGCGTCGAGCGAGCGGAGTCTCCCGACCGGGCCGGAGCCGCTCTTCACGCACGCCGTGGGGTCGCACCCACCCCCGGAGCACCGGCTCGATCACACGCCGCCTCCGGCACGACCGACGGGGACGATGAGCGGACCGCCGGTGACCGGGTCGACGGCGACCACCGCCTCCAGGTCGAAGGTCGCGCGCAGCAGGTCCGGGGTGAAGACCTCGGCCGGTGTTCCGGAGGCCACCACACGTCCGTCCCGCATGGCGATGACCGTGTCGGCGTAGCGCGCCGCCAGGTTGAGGTCGTGCAGGACCATCACGATCGTCCGGCCGCCCTCCCGGTGCAGCTCGCGGACCAGATCCAGCACGTCCACCTGATGCACCAGGTCCAGGAAGGTGGTGGGCTCGTCCAACAGCAGCAGGTCGGTGCCCTGGGCCAGGACCATGGAGATCCACGCCCGTTGCCGTTGGCCTCCGGACAGCTCCTGCAACGGGGTGTCGGCCAACTCCAGCAGACCCGTGCGCGCCAGGGCCCGCGACACCGCCTCGTGGTCGTCGCCCGACCACTGCCGGTACCAACGCTGGGCGGGGTGGCGTCCACGGCCGACCAGGTCGGCCACGGTCAGCCCGTCGGGCGCGGTGGGCTGCTGGGGCAGCACGCCCAGCGCACGGGCGACCTCTCGGGTGGGGGTGCGGTGGATGTCGCGCCCGTCCAGCTCCACCAGACCGGCGTGCGGACGCATGAGTCGGCCCAGCGCCCGCAGCAGGGTGGACTTGCCGCAGCCGTTGGGGCCGACCACACAGGTGACGGTGCCCTCGACGATGTCGGTGTCCAAACGGTCGACGATGACACGTTCGTCGTAGGCCAGGGTGAGTCCGCGCGCGCTCAGGCGGTGGCGCGCGGCCGCGGCGGGACGGGTGTGTTCGGTGGTCACGCGTGGGTCCTTCGGTTGCCGCGGGCGAGGAGGTGGATGAGATAGAGGGCGCCCAGGCAGCCGGTGACGACACCGACCGGCAGCGGAACCGTGAAGAGGGTGCGCGCCACCAGGTCGGCGACACCCACCATGACGGCCCCCACCAGCGCCGAGAGCAGCACCGGGGGGCGGGCCGCGCGCCCCAGCCGCAGAGCGATCTGGGGTGCCGCCAGCGACACGAACAGGATCGGACCCGCGGCGGAGGTGCCGAAGGCCGCCAACAGCACGGCAAGGACCAGCAGGCCAGTGCGCGCCCGTTCCAGTCGGACCCCCCACGCGCGCACCACGTCGTCACCGAAGGCCAGCGCGTCCAGGGTGCGCGAGCCGACCAGGGCCAGGGGCAGCAGGATCGCGAGGGCGATCGCGACGGGGACCGCGTTCACCCAGGTGCGCATCGACAGGGATCCGGCGATCCACACCATGGCCCGACCGGTGTCGGAGACCTCCCCCAGCGTGAGCATCCACAGAGTCAGGTTCATCAGGATGGTGGACACCCCGACGCCCACCAACAGCAGCCGGAGGCCGTCCAGTCCGTGGCGTCGCGCCAGGCCGTAACAGAGCGCCCCGGCCGCGAGCCCGCCGGCCAGGGCGACCACGGGCACGCCGACCCGGGCGAGACCCCCGCCGAGGATGCCGTAGCCGCCGCCGACCGCCATCATCGCCACCACGGCCGCACTCGCCCCGTGGGTGACCCCGAGCAGGTCGGGACTGGCCAGCGGGTTGCGCATGATGGTCTGGGTGATGGCCCCGGCCGCGGCCAGGGCGGCACCGGCCAGCAACCCCACCACCACACGCGGCATGCGCACCCGCCAGATGGTGAAGTGATCGTCGTAGGTGGCGCCGATGACGTTGGCCCACACCCGATCGGGAGGGACCAACACGTCCCCGACGGACAGGTTCAGCGCCACCGACGCCACCAGGCCCACCAGCAGGGCGGAGCCGACCACCACCAGGCGGGGCCGCAGACGCAACGCCACCGGGCCCGCACCGACCGTTCGACGCGGGGAGAGGCGGTTCCGTGTGAGGGTCATAGCGTGAACAGCTTCCGACGGCGGACGACGTGGAGGAAGAAGGGGGCTCCCACCAGGGCCAGGACCACCCCGACCTGGAGTTCGCCGGGTGGGGCGAGGAACCGGCCGAGCACGTCGGCGGTCAGGAGCAGCACGGCGCCCATGAGCGCGGAGTAGGGCAACAGCAGCCGGTGGTCGGCGCCGACGATCCCCCGCGCCAGGTGCGGCACGATGAGGCCCACGAACGCGATGGGCCCGCAGGCCGCCACGGTGATGCCCGTGAGCAGGGTGATGGCGACCAGGCCGACCACACGTTCACGCCCCACCCGGTAGCCCAGGGCGCGGGCGGTGTCCTCTCCCAAGGCCAGGGCGTTGAGGGCGCGGGCGTTGGCCAGGGCCAACACCGTGCCCACGGCGACCACCGGCAGCATCTGCGGGATGATCGAGGGATCGCGCCCCACCAGCGAGCCCACCCGCCAGAACCGGAAGTTCTCCATGGTGGACTGGTCGAGCAGTACCAGCCCCGAGGTGACCGAGTAGGCCAGCCAGCTCACCGCCGTCCCGGCCAGGGCCAACGTCACCGGGGTGGGACCTCGACCGGGGACCGCGGCCACCGCGTAGACCAGCACCACGGCCACGCTCGCTCCGGCGAACGCGAACCAGGCCTGGGCGTGCAGGGCGGTGACCCCGAACAGGGCGATGCCCAGCACCACGAACAGGGCGGCGCCGAAGGTGACGCCGAGGATGCTCGGGTCCCCCAGCGGGTTGCGGGTGTGACCCTGCATGAGGGCACCGCCCAACCCCAGCGAGACCCCGGCCGCCAGGCCGAGCACGGTGCGCGGTACCCGGATCTCGTTGACGATGACGTCGGCCTCGGCCCCCGCGGTGGAAGTGAGCGCGAGCCAGACGGCGCCGGGGTCCAGGGTGCGCGCGCCCACCAGCACACTGGCGGCCAGAGCCGCCATCAGGGCCAGGACGAGCAGCAGCAGTCCGACCAGCCTGCGCGAACGTCGGGCCGCCACCGCGCCACCGCGGTGCCCGGTCGCTCGGGTCACACGGCCCCCTCTCACGACAGAGGCCAGGCAGACCTAACTTAGGTTTGCCTAGCCACACTCGAATGGCCTAAGTTTGCCACGTCCCGCACCGGGACGTCATCTTCGCGGTGTTCGCGCACGTGACACCGATCCGTACCGTTCGGGAGCCCCCACCATGACGCCCCACGCCCGCCCGACGCGCACCGGCCTCACCGCGTTGGCGGCCGCCTCCACCCTGTTGCTCGCCGCCTGCGGCGCGAGCGGCCCCGACACCGAGACCACCGACGACGGCTCCGCGGGCGAGGGCTTTCCCCTCACCGTCGAGCACGCACTGGGTTCCACCGAGGTCCCCGCCGCCCCCGCCCGGATCCTGCCGCTGGACTTCACCTACGTGGACGCCACCCTGGCCTTGGGCGGAACCGTGGTGGGCTACACCCAGGTGGCCGAGAACCAGGACGCGCTGCCCGCCTACCTGTCCGAGAGCGACTGGAACACCGGTGACGCCTCCGAGGCCACGTCCGTGGGGTTGTTGTGGGAGATCAGCCCCGAACTGGTCGCCCAGGTCGAACCCGACCTCATCCTGTCGGCGAAGGTGCGGCACGGCGACGGCTACGACCAGTTGTCCGAGGTCGCGCCCACGGTGATGTCCACCGACACCGGTGACTCCTGGAAGGAGAACCTGCTCCTGACGGGCGAGGCCATGGGCCAGGTGGAGGAGGCCGAACGGCTGGTCACCGAGTTCGAGGAGCGGGCCGCCGCCATCGGCGAGGAGATCGCCGCGGCCGACGACGGCGACCCGCCGAGCGTCTCGGTCGTGCGGTTCGCCGGCGACGCCGAGGGTGTGCGCCTGTACAGCCGGCACTCCTACATCGGGGTGATCCTGGACGACGTGGGCCTGCCCGCGAGCGAGAACACCGACACCGAGACCGAGGAGATCGCGACCTACCACAGCCCCGAACGGCTGCTGGACCTGGACGCCGAGCACATCCTCGTCGCCACCTACGACGACGGTGAGGGCGAGGTGGACGAGGCCAAGGAGCAGTACGTCACCAACCCGTTGTGGGAGCAGTTGGAGGGCGAGAAGACCGAGGTCGACGACGACCACTGGATGTCCGGCGTGGGCCTGATCTCCGCGCACCGGGTCCTCGACGACATCGCCGCCACCTTCGAGGTCGACCCCCGGCGGTGAGCCGGCACCGGGGTCGGTGCGGGCGGAGGCGGCTCCGCCTCGGAACGGGGTGGTGGCCGGCGGGAGGACCGGCGGGACGAGACCCGCGGAACAAGGACCACTGCGCCCCGTCGGCCACCCCCATGGCCACGACTCCGTCGACGCCACGGGGCCTCCCCCGGCGAGGGCCGGCGCCCGACCGGCCCAGGTGTACACGCCTCCGTGACCGCGCGGAGGTGCCGTGCCCCTGATCGCGCGGACGGCGAGTCCGCACACGAGGCGGGCAGACACCGGAGTCCGGCGTCTGCCCGCCTCGTGTGCGCGTGTCGGCCTCGGTCAGCCCTGGTGGGCCACGGCGGCGTCCACGGCGTCCTGGAGTCGACGGCGCAGTGCCGCGCTGCCGGCGCGGGTGGTGCGCACCTCGACGATGCGCAGACCTTCGCCCAGCAGCGCCTTGGGCAGGTCGGTGGCCCACTCCACACGGGTGTAGGGCAGGTCCGCCACGGCCGCCACCCGCTCCATGGACACCCCGTGCGGGGTACCGAACACCCGCTCGAAGTCCGGGTGACCGGCCTGCTCCAGACCGGAGAAGATCCCGCCGCCGTCGTTGTTGACCACCACGATCGCCAGGTCCGGGCGGGGCTCGCCCGGACCGATGATCAGACCGTTCTGGTCGTGCAGCAGGGCCAGGTCGCCGAGCAGCGCGTAGGCGGGCGCGTCGCTCTCCCTCTGGTGCGCCAGGGCCGCGCCGATGGCCGTGGACACAGTGCCGTCGATGCCGCTCACCCCGCGGTTGCCCACCAGCCGCACCCCGCAGCGGGCGTGCATGGTGGCGTCGAGGTCCCGAATCGGCATGCTGGCCCCGGCGAAGAGCAGCGCACCGGCCGCCGGTTGCGCGACCAGGTCTCTGGCCAGACGCGGCTCGGACAGGGTCTCCTCGGCGTCCAGCACCCCGTCGACGACCCGCCGGGCGGCGTCCTCGGCGCGCTCCCAGGACAGCGACCACGCCGTACGTTCCGGGGCCCGCCCGCCCACCCCGGCGGGCGGTGCGACGGCGGCGACCACGTCGGTGGCGGTCCGGGCCGGGTCGGAGAAGTCGTCGGGCAGGCTCGCCCGCGCGTCGCCCACGGAGGCGGCGGTCACCACCACGTGGCGTGCGGCGCGACGCAGGTAGGCGAGGACCTGACGGGACAGGTTGGGCCGGCCCACGCTCACCACCAGTTCGGGGGTGTGCGCGTCGGCGAAACCCGGCGCGGCCAGCAACTGCCGGTAGGTGGAGATCGCGCCGGCGCGACGGGCGTTGGAGGTCGGTTCGGCCAACAGCGGCCACCCGGTCAGTTCGGACAGAGCCAGGAACGGTACCGGGTCGTAGTCGCCGTCGCCGCAAACGATGACGCCGCGCTCGACGTCGGGCAGCACGTACGGGGCGGGTTCGTCGTGCGGGCCGGGCCGCGAGATCCAGGGACGACCGTCGGGGCGACCGTCCAGGGGCGCGGTCCAGGTGGATCCGTCGCCGGCGGTCTGGTCGGGGGTGAGCGGGTCGCGGAAGGCCACGTTGAGGTGGACCGGGCCGGGACGCCCGCCCAGAGCCGCGGCCCAGGCGCGACAGGTCAGCGAACGCCAGTAGGCGACCATGCCGGGCGCGGGGTCGGGGGTTCCGACCTCGGTGAACATGCGCACCGCGCCGCCGTAGAGGCCGATCTGGTCCACCGTCTGGTTGGCGCCGGTACCGCGCAGCTCCGGGGGGCGGTCGGCGGTCAGGACCAACAGCGGCACGCCGCTCTCGTCGGCCTCCATGACCGCGGGGTGGAAGTTGGCGGCGGCGGTGCCGGAGGTGCACACGACCGCCACGGGGCGTCGGGAGGCCCGGGCCAGGCCCAGGGCGAGGAAGGAGGCCGAACGTTCGTCCACGCGCACGTGGACGCGGATCCCGGGGTGTGCGACCAGGGCCAGCGCGAGGGGTGTCGAGCGCGACCCGGGCGCGACGACGGCCTCGACCAGCCCGCAACGGGCCAGTTCGTCGACGAGGACCCGCGCCAGGGCGGTAGACGGATTCATGCAGAGTCTTTCGTTCGTCAAGGTATCGACCAAGTATCACCGCGCGGTCGGACCGCACCACACGGTGCCCCTCACTCCGACGGCCACGCTCCCACGTGCGCCCGCGCCTCCCGGCACCCTTCCAGTGAACCCGGTTCGGGCGCTCAGGGCGACCGAACCGGGCTGTGATCTGATGCCCACCCGACCTCGGGCCCCCGCGACCGGAACGTCAACGCAGGTCGAAGACGAGGTCGTGGGCGCCCCATCCGGGTCAGGACGACGTCACGGCCGCCGCCGCGCGGGCGCGTTCCCGCCAGGCCGAGGCGTCGACCTCCACCGCGGTCAGCGCCTCCTCGTCCACGTGGACCGGCCGGACCGGGAGGGACCCGTCCTCGGGCAGGAGCGGTGCGGTGGTGACGTCGGCGGTCAACATCTGCATGGTGGCCAGACCGCAGGCGTAGGGAAGTTCGGGGAGCGCCGCCGCCAGGGCCACACCCGCGGCCAGACCCACCGAGCTCTCGACGGCGCTGGAGACCACGACCGGCAGGCCGCAGGCCTCGGCCACGCGCAACGCGGCCCGCACCCCACCCAGGGGCTGGACCTTGAGCACCACGATGTCGGCGGCCTCGGCGGCGCGCACCCGCAGCGGGTCCTCGGCTCGGCGGATGGACTCGTCGGCGGCCACCGGCACGTCCACGCGACGACGCACCGCCCCCAGTTCCTCCAGGGTCGCGCAGGGCTGTTCGACGTACTCCAGGTCGAACCGGTCGAGCTCGCGGACCATCCGCACGGCCGTGTCCACGTCCCAGGCGCCGTTGGCGTCGACCCGTACCCGCCCGGAGGGCCCGATGGCGGAGCGCACGGCCTCGATCCTGGCCAGGTCCTCGCTCGGGTCCTGGCCCTTCTCGGCGACCTTGACCTTGGCGGTGGCGCACCCTCCGGCGGCCACGATCGCGGCGGCGCGTTCGGGATCCACCGCGGGCACGGTCACGTTGACCGGGACCCGATCGCGCACCGGGTCGGGCCACCCCTGGTCGGCGGCCTCACGGCAGGCGGCCCACCAGCGCGAGGCCTCACGCGGCCCGTACTCGGCGAAGGGCGAGAACTCACCCCACCCGGCGGGACCGCGCACCAGCAACCCTTCGCGGACGGTGATGCCGCGGAAACGGTGGCGCAGACCGATCGCGAAGGCCCGGCCCCGGGAGGAATCCCCCGTCGGGCCGGGCTCCTCGTGCGTGCGGGAGGTGGTCACGGGCGACGCGGGAACTTGTCGAACTCCGGGCGACGCTTCTCCTTGAAGGCGTCGCGGCCCTCCTGGGCCTCCTCGCTCATGTAGTAGAGCATGGTGGCGTCACCGGCGAACTGCTGCATGCCCGCCGCGCCGTCGCTGACGGCGTTGATGGCACCCTTGAGCATGCGCAGGGCCAGCGGCGACTTGTCCAGCATCTCGCGGGCCCACTGCACGGTCTCCTTCTCCAGGTCGGCCAGGGGCACGACCGAGTTGACCATGCCCATGTCCTGGGCCTCCCGGGCGCTGTACTGGCGGCACAGGTACCAGATCTCGCGGGCCTTCTTCAGGCCGACGGTCTCGGCCAGCAGCCAGGCGCCGTAACCGCCGTCGAAGGAGCCGACCTTGGGGCCGGTCTGCCCGAACTTGGCGTTGTCGGCGGCGATCGTGAGGTCGCAGCAGACCTGGAGGACGTTGCCACCGCCGATGGACCAGCCGGCGACCATGCAGATCACGGGCTTGGGCAGACGGCGGATCTGCACCTGCAGGTCCAGCACGTTGAGGCGGCCGATGCCCTGACGGGCCACGGCGTCGTCGCCGATGTAACCGTCGTCGCCGCGGATCTTCTGGTCACCGCCGGAGCAGAACGCCTGGTCGCCGGCGCCGGTGAAGATGATCACACCGACCTCGGAGTCGTCGCGGGCGATGCCGAACGCCGTCTGGAGCTCGAACAGCGTCTGCGGGCGGAAGGCGTTGTGCCGCTCGGGCCGGTTGATCGTGATCTTGGCGATGCCCTCCGCGGTCTCGTAGATGATGTCGGAATACTCGCCCGACCGCTGCCAGTCGATCACGCTGCTCACGGCTCTACTTCTCCCTCACGCGGAACTCTTGGGGCACCCGGACGCGAAGGGCCGTCAGACCCCGGCGTCCGCGCGTCGATCCTACGCATTCTGCCAGGCGGGCCGCGACGCGCGGGCACGCCCCCGCCTCCCGTGCGCCGACGGGCCGAGCGTCGGGCCGGCGGGCGTACGCTGGTGCACCGTGGCAGCAGTCGAAGAGCACCGATCCGCGTCCCCGCTCGTCCCGGGCGGACGCGCCCTCCAGGCCGTCCGCGGGCTGCCCCCCGAGGACCTGGAGCGGAGACTGGGGGCGGCCCTGGAGGGCACCGGACCCGCGCTGCTGCCCCTCCCCGACGGCACCCCCGACGCCCGTGTCGCCGAACTCCTCGCCTCCCTGCGCCCCTCCTCACTGCGCACCCCCGAGGGGGTCGTCCCCCTCGACGGTGGCGCGCCGGTGGGGCTCGACGCGGCACTGGTCGTCACCACCTCGGGTTCCACCGGCGCTCCCAAGGGAGTGGAACTGTCCGCCTCCGCCCTGCTGGCGTCGGCGCGCGCCTCCGTGGCCCGGATCGGCGCCCGCCCCGGTGACACTTGGTCCTGCGTACTGCCGGCCGGGCACATCTCCGGGATCCAGGTGATGACGCGCGCCCACGTCACCGGGGCCAGGGCGGTGCACTCCGCCTTCGACGTGGACACCCTCGTCGGGGAGGCCGCAGGTCGTCGTCCCCACATCTCGTTGGTCCCCACACAACTGCGTCGTCTCCTGTCCGCCGACGTCGACCTGTCGGTGTTCGGCACGATCCTGCTCGGTGGCGCGGCCGCCGAACCCGACCTGCTGGCTCGGGCCCGTGCCGCGGGCGGCCGGGTCGTCACCACCTATGGCATGAGCGAGACCTGCGGCGGTTGCGTGTACGACGGCGCTCCGTTGGACGGGGTCCGCGTGCGGATCGACGCGGAGGAGACGGGGGGCCCGGGACGGATCCTGCTCGGCGGTCCGACCCTGCTCACCGCCTACCGGACCGCACCCGGGGCGAGCGCGGATCCGCACGCCCTGACCGAGGACGCGTCCGGGCTGCGGTGGCTGCGCACCAACGATCTGGGCCGAAGGGACGCCGACGGCCGCCTCCACGTCCTGGGCCGGATGGACGAGGTGATCAACACCGGTGGTCACAAGGTGGTCCCCGGCCAGGTCAACGCGCTTCTGAGCGGACATCCGAAGGTCGCCGAGTCGGTGGTGGTGGGCCGACCCGACGCCGAATGGGGGGAACGGGTGTGCGCGGTCGTGGTGCCCGTGGACCCGACCGATCCGCCCGCGCTGGAGGAGCTGCGGTCGCATGTGCGTGAGCGGCTGCCGGCCTACGCGGCGCCGCGGGAACTGGACGTGCGCGCGGTGCTGCCGATGCTGGCCTCGGGCAAACCGGATCTGAGGGAACTGCGCCGGCCCGCGCGTTGAGCCGGTGGTCCGACGCGGCCGACGGCGCGCGCCCGCGCGGCCTCGGACCGGGGCCTCGGAGGCCCTCGGGGAATCGGCCCGGGGAAACCGGCGTTACCGGTGTGGTCCGAACCCGTGGGACCCTGGCGGCAGCGGGCGTCCACCCCAACGCCGTGGCCACCCGCCGTCACGGGTCGACCGGGCAGGCCACCGCCCCTTCCCGGCCCTCTCGGACACGGTCGTCGCGACCGGACCCGAAAAGGTGGGGAACTTCCCAAAGCTCCCTGGCGTCTACCTGAGTATCCGGTCTCTTCGGTCCCTGGCCCCAAGGAGGTCCGCAGTTGGCGACAGCCCTAGGTCCACCCATGCGCGTCTACGCGGCCTCTCTCATGCCGGGACGATCCCGCACGCCGGTCTCCGAGGGCCGACGTGAAGCCGCCTCTCTTACCCGCACGAGCGCACTCACCGCCACTCGCGGCTCAGTGATCTATGCCACCCTCCCCGATATCCAATCGAGACAGGGAACATTTGACTCGCCGACACGTTGGACATATTGGCACGTCCAGTCGGCGGTAACCCTCCGCCACGTGCCACACGTCTTGGAAGGGAGGGATGTGCCCCGATGACGAGCACTGCCCTAGCAGCCTCCGGCCACTCGGCCCAGGCCCCCACCGGCGCCGCTCCGACACAGGCCACCGAGGCCGGCGCGGCCCTGACCGACCTGCTCGCCCAGGGACGTGCTCAAGGACATCTGTCCCTCTCCGAACTACGTACCGCTTTCTCCGCGGCCGGAGTCACCTCCAGTGACGGCCGCTCCATCCTGCGTGAACTCACCGACAACGGAGTCCGGCTCGCCAACGGGGGCGAGGACTCCGCGATGGTGGCCGACCCTGACGCCGAGGACGACGTGCTGGAAAACACTCTCATCGCGACGGTGCCCGACACCGACGAGGCACCCAAGGCCGCATCCGGCAAGGTCGCATCGCGCAAGGGCCCCTCCACCCGGAGGAAGGCCCGCTCCACGCGACGCGCCAAGAAGACCGAGACCACCCAGGCCACCACCGACCCGGAGACCGGTGAGGCCGACCTCGACGACCAGTCGCCCGCCATGGGCGACTCGGTCCACACCTACCTCAAGGCGATCGGGCGGCGGCAGCTGCTCACCGCCGAGCAGGAGGTGGACCTGGCCAAGCGTGTCGAGGCCGGACTCTACGCCGAGTACCGGCTCGGGCAGCACGGCCAGATCGACGAGACCGCCGAGATGGCCGAGGTCGAGCGCGAAGAGCTCGAATGGGTGGCCGAGGACGGCCGCAAGGCCAAGTCCCACATGCTCGAGGCCAACCTGCGCCTGGTGGTGTCGGTGGCCAAGAAGTACAGCGACCGGGGGATGTCGCTGCTGGACGTGGTCCAGGAAGGCAACCTCGGCCTCATCCGCGCCGTGGAGAAGTTCGACTACACCAAGGGCTTCAAGTTCTCCACCTACGCCATGTGGTGGATCCGGCAGGCGATCCAGCGCGGGTTCGCCGACTCGGCGCGCACGATCCGACTGCCCGTGCACGTGCTGGAACTCCTCAGCAAGGTGAGCCGCCTGGAGCGCGACATGCACCAGGCGCTGGGCCGCGAGCCCACGCCCGAGGAGCTGGGCCTGGAGCTGGACAAGACCCCGGCCCAGATCGAGGAGCTGCTGCGCGTCACCCGCCAGCCCATCAGCCTCGACTCGACCATCGGTGAGGACGGCGAGACCCGCATCGGTGACCTGATCGAGGACGTGGACGCCTCGGAGGCCTCCGAGGTGGTCGACCGCCAGCTCATGGCCGACCAGCTGCGCAACGCGCTCTCCGACCTGGAGCCGCGGGAGGCGACCATCATGTCGCTGCGGTTCGGACTGATGGACGGGCGTCCGCGCACCCTGGACGAGATCGGCAAGCACCTGGGACTGACCCGCGAGCGCATCCGGCAGCTGGAGAAGCAGTCGCTGTCGAAGCTGCGCCACCCGAGCCGGGCCCAGCAGCTGCTGGACTTCGCGAGCTAGCGACCGCACACGCGCACGGGGTCGCCCTCCACATCGGAGGGCGGCCCCGTCGTCGTACGGACCCCCGATCCCGGGTCGGGGGCGACCCCGAATTCCCCCTGATGCGGCCCCGCCATCGGGTGACGACGGGTGTCGTGGTGCGAGTATGGCGCCATGACCGAGAACCCCCCGAAGGACAGGGACGAGGTCGCCGCCGCGTTACGCGCGAGCCGCGAGCTGGGACCCGAGTACGACGAGGCGATCGCCGCCGCCTTGGTGGACCGGGTCGACGACACCATCGATGAGCGTGTCCGGCACCACGTGGCCCGTCAGGGGCAGCGCGACGACGTTCCCCGGGGACTTCCGCCCACCAACGTGCGCATGGTCCTGTCGATCGTGTGCCTGGGGTTGGCGCTCCCCCTCACCGCCGTCGCCGGCCACATGGCGGGGGGAGGCGGTGTGTTCGTCACCTGGATGGGGTTGATCGTCTTCTACCTGGTCTCGGTCGGCGGCCTGCGCCGCTGAGACGCCCCGCGCCGCACCGCACCGCGCCTCCACCGGAAACGGGGCGGGGACCGTTCGGTCCCCGCCCCGTGCGCGGTGTGGTGTCCCCGTGCGACGGCACTCGGCGCGCCGCCGTCCCGGGTCGATCAGAAGCCGCAGGCCCCGAGGATCATGTCGTGCGTGTCCGCGGTCCACTCCAGGGCCTCGGTGAGGCCGGCCTCGTCGCCGTTGTCCAGTTCCCACAGGACGGCGTCGACGGCGTCGAACCGCTCGATGGCGTCCTCGCGCACGTCACCGCTCGCCGCCTCCTCAAGCCGCTGCACATCGTCCAGGTGGGCGGCCAACTCGTCGGCGTGCTGGTCCTGGTAGGGCACCCCGTCGACGAGGATGTCCTGTTCGATGCTGGACGCGGCCATGTCGACCGCTTCGATGTGGGACTGGATGTCGGCGCAGGCCGCGTCGATCTCGGCCCGGTTGCCCGAACAGGCGGTCAGCGCCAGCGGAAGGGCCAGGGCTCCGGCGGTCAGGGTCAGGACACGGGGGATGCTTCGGGGG